>JAEUJX010000319.1 GCA_016794545.1 Myxococcales bacterium | reverse complement strand
CGCATCCTCGGTGCGCGCCCACATCGCGACGAGCCCGCGCTCGTCCGGCGTCAGATCGAGCGAGTCGTGGAGATGGAGCAGCGGCCGGCACGGCGCGAGTGTCGACGCGAGCTCCTTCGAGGTGGAGTCGATGCGGTTCGCGCACGACCGCAGCTCCGACCGATCGCTTGTCTCGACGAGAGCCGGCTCCGCCACCACGGGCGCCGGATCGTCGGCGAGACCGCCGACCACCTTCACGGCACCGACGCCGGCCGCCGCGAGCCAACCGATGATCCCGAGCACGAGCCAGGCTCGCGAGCGCGGCGGGGGCGGGGCGATCGCGATCGCCTCCGCGGGTTTCTTGGCCCGGAGCTCCGCGAGCTCGCGCTCGAGCGTGTCCAGGCGGTGCAGCGCGGCATCGTGATCGCTGCGATATGTCATGAGAACCTCCTTGTCGATTGCCTCTTCAAGCTGAGGCCGACCGACGAGGAGGGAAGGGCGAATCGGTCGACCCAAGAAGGTCGCGGGGCGCGTGTCAGGGCCGCTTCGTCTTCGCCGCGAGGTCGACCAGCTCGACGAGCTCCTTGCGGTAGCCGCCCTTGTCCGCGCCGAGCGCGCCCCTCGCGAGCGCCGCGACCTGCGGCCAGGTGAGCGAGCCCTTGAACGGCGAGTCGCGCAATAGCATCCCGTAGCCGGCGACGGCGGCCGCGAACCGGAAGTCGTTCGTCGTCTGCGACAGCTGGAGCCGCGCGGTGTGCACGACGTGGGTCATCAGCTTCGACGTGTCGCCGGTCGGCGCCTTGTAGCGGACCTTCACGGTCATCAGCTCGTCGGGCCGCGCCCCCGTCGACGCGGCGGGCTTCTGGTACGTGAGCGTGTCGACCTTCGGCGCGCCGGGGACCGCGGCGCCCGCGGGCACGATCTCGTAGAGCGCCGTCACCGAGTGACCGGCGCCGATCTCGCCGGCGTCCTTGGTGTCATCGTTGAAGTCCTTGGCGGCGAGCAGCCGGTTCTCGTAGCCGATCAACCGGTAGCCCGCGACGGTCGCGGGGTTGAATTCGACCTGGATCTTGACGTCCTTCGCGACGGTGACGAGCGTGGCGCCGGCCTGCTTGACGAGCACCTTCTTCGCCTCGTCGAGCGAGTCGATGTACGCGTAGTTGCCGTTGCCGCGGTCGGCGAGCTTCTCCATCGTCGAGTCCTTCAGGTTGCCCATCCCGAACCCGAGGACGGTGAGGAACACGTTGCCCTTGCGCTGGGTCTCGATCAGCCGCGTCAGCTCGCCCTCGCTCGTGGTGCCGACGTTGAAGTCGCCGTCGGTGCACAGGATCACGCGGTTGATGCCCTTCGGCAGGAGCTCCTCGCGTGCGATCTTGTACGCGAGCTCGATCCCGGCGGCGCCGTTCGTGGAGCCGCCGGCGCGCAGCTGCGCGAGCGCGGTCTTGATCGCGCGCTTGTCGCTGCCGCTGGTCGGCGGCAGTGCCAGGCCGCTCGCGCCCGCGTAGACCACGATCGCGATCTTGTCCTTCGGGCGCAGCTGGTCGACGAGCAGGTTCATCGCCTGCACCAGCAGCGGCAGCTTGTTCTCGGCCTCCATCGAGCCCGACACGTCGATCAGGAACACGAGGTTGCGCGGCGGCACGTCGGCGTCCGCGATCGCCTGCGTCGCGATCCCGATGCGCACCAGCTGGTGCATGCCGTTCCACGGGCTCGGCCCCACCTCGGTGGTGATCGAGAACGGCCCGCCCTGCGCCGGCGCCGGGTAGTCGTAGGGGAAGTAGTTGATCAGCTCCTCGATGCGCACCGCGTCCTCGGGCGGCAGCGTGCCCTCGCGCAGGAAGCGCCGCGTGTTCGCATACGACGCGGTGTCGACGTCGATCGAGAACGTCGACAGCGGCTCCGCGGAGCTGCGCTGATACGTGTTGTCGTCGATCCGGCTGTACGACTCGGTGCTCGGTCCGCCGTCGTTCTGCGAGCCCGCGGCCGTGCCGAGCACGGCCTGGAAGGTGCGGCCCGGCACCGGGATGTTCTTGATGTAGTTCTGGTCGATCGTGATGCCGTGCTTCGTCGACGTCGGGTCGATCATCGGCGCGGAGGCCGTGATCCTGATGACCTCGCCGCCGGACTTGCTCTGGTCGAGCTTCTGGTAGACCGGTGTGGTCTTGTTGACGGCCACGATCACGCCGCGCCGCTCGACGGTGAGGTCGAGGTAGTAGAACGTCACGAGGTACTCGCCGGGCGGCAGGCCGGTGATCTTGTAGAACCCGGCCTCGTCGGTGATCGCGGTCTGCGCGCTCTGCAGCGCCGGGCTCGTGACGGTCACCGTGACGCCGGCGAGCTTCTCGCTCGTCTTGCTGTCGACCACCGCGCCCTGAATGGCCCCGGTCGTGGCGCTCTGCGCCCACACCAGAGCCCCCAACGCGATCACGAACGCGAGCACGATCCCTGGGAGCTTCATGCCTCCCGTTGTCGCCGTCCGCGCGGCGCGGCGAAACCCGCGGACGCCAACGCCCTGTCAGGCGCTGCGGCGCTTGCGCCGCGTCGCACGTCGCACGAGGTTCTTGCCCATCGCCTTGCCGAGCTGGGCCGGCTGGCGGAGCAGGCGATCGAGCCAGGCCGTGGGCTCGGGCATCACGTCCTCGATGGTGTCCGGATCGAGCGGGGACTCGGGCGGGAGCAGGCGCGACAGCAGCCAGCCCGGCTTCTCGTCGATGTTGCGGCGGTGGATGCGCAGCGCGCCGCGCTCCTCGCGCGCGAAGGCGTCGAGCCTCTCGACAAGCCCCTCGACGCCGCCGACCAGGGCCTCGGCTTCCTCGCCAGTGAGGCCGCAGTGCTCGCCGAGCAGATCGACCCGCGCCGCGTGCAGGATCTCGGTCTCCTCCGGAGCCTCCCACGCGATGCCGAGCTCGCTGTCGAACGTCATGCTGCGGTTCGTGGCGTTCGCGGAGGACACCAGCACGAACCGATCGTCGACCGCGAGGACCTTGGCGTGGATGAACACGGGGACGTCGCAGCCCTCCTGGTCCTGGTCGGCCTGGTAGTAGACGCCGAAGCCGTGGCCGGCGGCAGCGGCGGCCTCGCCGAGGCGCTTCAGGATCTGCTGCTGGTACGCGCCGATCGAGATGACCTCCTTCTTGCCCGCGGACTTCTCGGGCAGCACCATCACGATCTCGAGCTTCGGCAGGTCGGGGGCGGCCATGCGATCCTCGAGCGCCCGGCACAGCTCGTCGCTCGAGACGTACTGGTTCTCGATGTAGATGAGCCGCTTCGCGCGGGCGATCGCGCGGAGGTGGAGCTGGAACAGCTCCGTGATCGGCTCGGCGGGCGGATCGTCCATCTTCGGGAACGTCCGTGCGAGCGCGATCCTCGGCGCGCCGAGCGGTACCGACGGCGTGATCGCGATCCCGCCGGTCGGCGCGTCGGGCACCTCGATCGGATCGTCGGTCGCGCGCTTCCAGCGCTCGACGAACCAGCCGCGCAGGATGTCGACGCCCGGGCCGGTCACGTAGGCCTGGACGTCGTGGTACGGCCCGTCGGGCTTGCCCTTCGTGCAGCGCTGCGCCTGATCGGCGCGGTGCTCGCGATCGTCCCAGCGCGACGCGCAGACATCCATGCCACCCACGAAGGCGACCGCGCGGTCGATCGCGATCAGCTTCTGGTGATGGCTCGCGCTCGGCGGGTGCGCGTTGTCCATCTTCCAGTGGATGTGCTCGTGGCCGTGCAGCCGGAACTTGAGGCGCTGGAGCGGCTCGCGCTCGAACGCGAACACCGGCGAGGAGTCCCACGGCAGCATGTAGATGTGGAGGTCGGGGTTCGCCTCGCACAGCGAGCGCAGGAACGGGAGGAACCTCGTCGGGTGCGTGCAGCCCTGCGCATCCTCGCCGCGCACGAGCTCGACCTCGCTGTCGAACTGCCAGCCGGCCATGTAGATCGTGCGCTTCGCGCGGGAGCACGCCTCGTAGACCGCCTTGTAGAAGTCGCGGCCGTCGACGAGCAGGCCGCTCTCGGTCGCGTCGATGATCGTGGCGCAGGTCTCTCCGGGAACGAGCAACGAGCGAGTCATGCAACCTCCAGCACGGCAACGACCGGCAGATGATCGGAAGCGCGGCGGGCCTCGCCGCTGGTCCAGCCTCCCGACTCGACGACGTGCAAGGGGCCGCCGACCAGGATGTGATCGATCGGAAACAGCGGCACGCGCGCGGGCCAGCTGCGCGTGCGCTTCGTCGCGGAGCGCAGCTTCGGCCGCAGCACCCTCAGCGCGCGCGACCACGGCGTGCAGTTGAGATCGCCCGCGACGATCACCTCGTCGTCGTTCGCGAGCTCGGCGATCGCCGCGATCTGCCCGGGGCGCTCCGCCCGCACCACCGACAGATGGGTGTTCACCACCGCGACCGTCCGCTCCGGCGTCGGCCACGCGAGGCGTGTCAGGAGCGCACGGCGCGGCTCCGTGCGCCGGTGCGCGTGGATCGGAAGCTCGAGCGTACGCACCTCGAGCACCGGGAGCTTGGTGAGCGTCGCGATGCCGTACCGCTCGCAACCGTGCTCCATGCACACGGCGTATTCGGCGCGCATGCCGAGCTGCTCCCCGAGCTGGATGGCCTGGTCGACGCCGCCGCTGCGCCGCTTGCCGGCGTCGACCTCCTGCAGCGCCACCACATCCGGGGCAAACGAGGCGATCACGCCCGCGATGCGCGCCAGATCCACACGATCATCCGCGCCACGGCCGTGGTGGATGTTGTAGCTCATGACGCGCAGCCGCGAGGGCACGTGACGGAGGCCTAAGAGTTGTCCCAGAAGTCGGCAAAGGAGCCGGACTGAGAGGACCTGCCAGTTCGCCATCGCCTTCGGTCGGACGTGGTCCGGCCGAGGCCGGTCTCAGTCCGGGTTGAACACGCGGCCATGCCAGCGTTTCGCCGAGCCACCGCGACAACGTCGGGTGTGGGCGTCGGCCACGCGACGTAGGAACCGTCGCGGGCCGAGAGGCCGGTTGACTCGGACA
>JAEUJX010000205.1 GCA_016794545.1 Myxococcales bacterium | reverse complement strand
CTCGAGGTACTCCTTCATGCCGGGGCGCGACTCGACGTACGCCGACCACGCCCCTCGCATGAACGACTCGACGTCGAGCCCGTGCTCGACGCACAGCGAGGCCGCCTGCGCGAGGAGGTCACCGACCTCCGCATGCCACGGCTTGAAATCGTTGGGGTTCTGCACGGTGGGCCTCCTGGCTCGTGGCTCGTGGCTCCTGGCTCCAGAGAAAGCATCAAGCGTGCCCGCCGCAACGGCCCTCTTCTCCAGGCGCCGATCGCGCATAAACAGCGCAGCAACTCGGCGACCCCCACGGCACGGCGACCTCCGCGCCGATGAAAAAACCGCCTCGCGCGCCGCGATGCGGCGGCGGGAGCGTCTCCGGCGCTCGCTGTGCGCCTGCGCTATTGTCCACGCATGATCCGCGCCTCGCTGCTGCTTCTCGGCCTGCTCGTCGCCTGCGCGAAGAGCAAGCCGGTTCCGATCGCGCCGCTGCCTCCCGACCAGCCGGCCGAGCCGGTCGCCGAAGCGCCGAAGCCGACCCCGCCCGATGCGCAGCCGGCGGAGCCGACACCGCCGCCCGCGCCGAAGGGGCCGCTCGAGGTCAAGCTGCCCGCGGCGAAGACGACCGTGAAGCTCGTGTCCACCGGGACCGGGAAGCGCGCGCCGCTGCGCTACGCGCCGAAGCAGGGCGGCAAGCAGCGCGTCGAGCTCGCGCTCGACTGGGCGCAGACGCAGTCCGAGGCCGGCAAGAAGCCGATGCCGATCGTGATGCCGACGATCTTGCTCTCGGGCGAGGCGGAGACCACCGCCGTCGCCGACGGCGTCGCCACGAACGTCCTCACCATCGTCACGACCGACGCGCGCGATGTCGCGGGCGCGGCGGTGCCGGCCGACAAGTTCAAGACGTTGCTGACGTCGCTCGGCGGCATGGTGATCACGGCGAGCGTGGGGCAGGCGGGCAACACGGGCGACACGGCGCTGCGCATCGACAAGCCGAACGAGTTCACCGGCGACGCGCTGCAGATCGTCGCGCTCACGCTGCCAGCGTTCCCGGCGCTGCCGAGCGAGCCGGTCGGCGTCGGCGCGAAGTGGCAGGCGACGAGCTCGATCATGTTCGCGGGGAAGTTCCCGCTGACGCAGCAGACCGACTACGAGGTGACGGCGCGCAAGGGCGCGAGCTGGACGATCAAGGGCACGACCAAGGTGATCGGCCTCGACCAGGACGTCGGCGACGGCACGAAGATCACCGGCATCAAGGGCGCGGGGTCGTCGGAGACCACGCTCGTCGACGGCGTGCTCTACCCGACGACGAGGGGGACCATCGAGACCGAGTTCACCGCCGTCGATGCGGAGGCCAAGCTGACGATCGCGCAGAAGGTCGGCGCGACGATCACGTCGAAGTGAAGCGGCCTGATTCGATACGGACCAGCGCGTGCTCCGAAACGGAGCAGCCGGACCCATAAGTCCGCGAGATCCTGGCTGGCATCGCCGTTGCTGTACTCCTCTGCAACTGCAAGGAGGTACGCGATGTCCACCCACGATCTTTCGGTTCGGTTTCTCGGGGTCCGCGGCTCGATCGCGACGCCGGGCGCGGACAAGACCGCCGGCGGCAACACCGCGTGCGTCGAGGTCGTCGCGGGTGACACCCGCATCATCCTCGACGCGGGCACGGGCCTGCGCGTGCTCGGTGACGAGCGCATGGCGAAGGGGCCGCGCCACTCGACGATCCTGCTGTCCCACCTGCACTGGGATCACGTCGCGGGCCTGCCGTTCTTCACGCCGATCTACGTGCCCGGTCACCGCGTCGAGATCGCGAGCGGTCCGAACGGCGTGATGCCGCACGACGAGGCGATCCGAAGGCTGTTTGTCGCGCCGTTCTTCCCGGTCGACTTCGCCCAGATCTCGGATCAGGTCTCGACGCGCGAGCTGCGCGCGAACGAGCGGTTCACGATCGGCGACATCACGGTCACGATGGCGCGGCTCAACCACCCCGATCCGGTCTACGGCTACCGGCTCGAGCACGGCGGCCACTCGATCGTGTACGCGACCGACACCGAGCACTTCGCGTGCGTGGATCCGACGCTGAAGAGGCTCGCGGCGGGCGCGGACATCCTGATCTACGACGCGCAGTACACGCCCGAGGAGTACCCGTCGAAGGTCGGGTGGGGCCACTCGACGTGGCTCGCCGGCGCCGAGCTCGCACGCGCGGCGGGTGTCCCGCAGCTCGTGCTGTTCCACCACGACCCGAACCGCAGCGACGCGGCGCTCGCCGCGCTCGAGGCGAACGCGCGCGCGGACCTGCCGGGCACCGTGGCCGCGCGCGAGGGCCTGGTGCTGGTGGCGCGCGACGCGGAGCGCGCGGCTGCCGCATGACTCGTGCGATGCTGGTGCCTCGCATGAGCGAGCACGAGCAGCGGTTCGAGCTCCTGGCCGATCTCGGCGCGATGATCGCGGGCGAGGTCGAGCTCGACGACCTGCTCGGCACGTTCGCGGACCGCGTGTCGCGCGCGCTCGGCGCCGACCGCACGACGCTGTGGCTGATCGACGGCGCGACGGGCGAGATCCGCTCGCGCGTCGCGAACCTGCCCGAGCTGCCCGAGCTGCGCGTCCCGCCGGGCCACGGCGTCGTCGGCCACGTCGCGCGCACCGGCGAGCTGGTCAACATCCGCGACGCGCACGCCGATCCGCGGTGGTCCGAGCAGATCGCGGCGAAGATCGGCTACGACACGCGCTCGATGCTGACGGTGCCGATCGTGCGCCGCGAGCAGATCCGCGGCGTGCTCCAGGTCCTCAACAAGCGCGACGGCGCGTTCACCGCGCGCGACGAGGAGTTCATCCGCGTCCTCGCCGAGCAGATCGGCCGCGCGCTCGACTACACCACGCTTCGCGGCGATGACGCGCAGCGCGGCATGTCGCTGCGCGGCCGGTTCAACCACGTGATCGGCACCTCGCCCGCGATGGCGGCGGTGTACGAGATGATCGTGCGCGCCGCGCAGACCGACGCCACGGTGCTGCTGCACGGCGAGACCGGCACCGGCAAGGGGCTGCTCGCGCGCGCGATCCACGTCAACAGCGCGCGGCGCGAGGCGCCGTTCGTCCACGTCGACTGCACCACGTTGCCGGCCGCGCTCGTCGAGAGCGAGCTGTTCGGCCACGAGCGCGGCGCGTACACCGGCGCCGACGCGCGCGTGCTCGGCAAGGTCGAGGCGGCGAACGGCGGCACGCTGTTCCTCGACGAGCTGGGCGAGCTGCCGCTGCCGCTGCAGGGCAAGCTGCTGCGGTTCGTGCAGGAGCGCACGTTCGAGCGCATCGGTGGCCGCGAGACGCTGACGGCCGACGTGCGAATCGTCGCCGCGACGAATCGCGACCTCGCCGCGATGGCGAACGCGGGGCAGTTCCGCAGCGATCTGTACTTCCGGCTGCGCGTCGTGGAGATCGAGATCCCGCCGCTGCGCGAGCGAGGCGCGGCCGACATCGCGGACCTCGCGGCGCACTTCGTCGATCAGTTCGCGCGGCGCTACCGCAAGGGCCCGCTGCGCCTCGGCGACGACGTGCTGCCCGCGCTCGGCGAGTACGCGTGGCCGGGCAACGTGCGCGAGCTCGAGAACACCCTCGAGCGCGCGGTCGTGCTGTCGCAAGGGCCGACGATCGGCATCAAGGACCTCGCGCTCGAGCCGCGCCGCACGACCGGCGTGGTCGCGATCCCGACCGCCGCGGCGGCCGAGGCCGACGGCATCCACCTGCCGCCCGGCCTTCCGCTCGAGGAGGCGGAGCGCCGCTACGCGAAGGCGATGCTCGAGCGGCTCGACGGCAACCAGAGCGCGGCGGCGCGAGCGCTCGGCATCTCGCGCAACAAGCTCGCGCGTCTGCTCAAGGGCGAGTAGCCCCGATTCAGATCACTGGATCTCGCCGACGCCCGCGCCCGCCATCGTGACGTGCTCCCACTGGCCGACCGGGGCCGACGCGGGATCGAGCGGCACGGCGACGGCCTCGAGCTGCGTGCCGGTCCACTGCAGGCGGAACAGGCCCGAGGTGCCCGCGCCGACGTTCTCCTGGGTCAGCAGGATGTCGCCGATCATCGGCTCCATGTTCTTCGCCGTCGCGCCGAGCAGGCGGCTCGTGCCGAAGTTGATGCCGAAGAAGTTCTCCTTCGGCGTGACGAGGTCGATGTCCTCGATCGCGACACCGAGCGAGTGCGAGGTCATGTTGCCCTGGGCGTCGAACACCCAGAGCAGCCCCTCCGCCTCGGCGCCCGCGATGATCTTGCCGGCGAGCGGGCCGTAGCGCACCGGCACGTCGGGCACCGTGATGAGCCCCTCGAGGTGCGTGCCGGTCACCGCGATGCGCGTGGGCGCGGCGGTGTTCGGGTTGATGCGCCAGACCTCGCCGGTCGTGGTCGCGACGATCAGGTCGCCGCCCCAGACGCCGGTGCGATCGACATAGAGCGAGCCGCGCATCAGGCCGTTGCCCGTGCCGGGCAGGTCGACCCACGGGTTCGTGATCGTCGAGCCGTCGGGCGAGATCTTCACGATCTGACCGTCGATGCCGTTGCCGGTGAACAGCGTGCCGGTGGGGATGTTCGCCGGGTTCCCCGCGCGCGCCGAGGCGATCTTCACCTCGTCGGTGAGGCCGGAGTACGTCGAGAACGGCGCGGGCGTGCCGTCGAGGAGGATGCGCTCGTAGTTGTGCGGCAGGCCGCCGTTGCCGTAGTTGACGGACAGCACGACGCTCGTGGTGTTCTCGTGGAAGTCGATGCCGATCGGCGTGTTGAACGGCGTCGAGATCGCGACGAGCGTCAGCGCCGGCGGCGGGCCGTCGTTGCGCGGATCGATGTAGTTCGGCGTGCCGTCCTTGTCCCAGTCGCCGAGACCTTCCTCCGCGTCGCCGAAGCCGTCGTTGTCGGAGTCGAGGTCCTTCGCGTCGGGCTCGCCGTCGCCGTCGGTGTCGCGCGGCGGCTGGTCGTACCTGCCCTCCGTGACATCCGGGATGCCGTCGCCGTCGAGATCCGCGAGCGCGCTGTCGGCGGGATCGAACGAGCCATCGCCGCCGGCATCGCCGGTGGCGCTCTCGGTACGCTTGCATGCTGACGTGAGCGCGAGCACCGCGAGCAGGGTGCGCGCCGCCTGGAACCTCATGGCCTGACGATAACTCAGGCCCGCGAATCACCACAGAGATTTGCGGGTCGGACGGGGTAGCGCTAGCGTCGCACCCATGCAGATGCTGCGCGTCCTGGCCGTGGTCGCAGGTCTCACCTCGGTGGCTCGCGCCGACGAGAAGGGCACGCTCGGCGTCGGCATCATCCTCGGCGAGCCGACGGGCATCTCCGCGAAGCTCTACCTGAAAGACGACCAGGCTCTCCAGGGCGCCCTCGGGTTCGCGTTCTACGGCGGCGGCATCCACGTACATGCCGACTACGTGTTTCACCCACTCATCCTCCAGGACAAGGAGAGCTTCGTCCTGCCGTTCTACGTCGGGCCGGGCGTCCGCGTGATCGACTACCGGAGCGGGCGCGAGCACGACTACCTCGCGATCGGCCTGCGCGGCGTCGCGGGCCTCCTGTTCGACTTCAAGGAGATCCCGCTCGACGCGTTCATCGAGGTCGGCGGCGTCCTCGAGTTCGGCTTCTCCGGCCACGGCGCCGACATCGCGCTGAACCTCGGCGCGGGCGCCCGGTACTACTTCTGAGGGGCTCGTGATGGACGAGCTCGTCGCACGCACGGTCGACGGGGTCACGCTGCGGATCGATCGCGTGCGCGCGAAGGATCCGAAGGGCGTCGTCGTGTGCCTGCACGCGATGATGACCGACGGTCGCTACTTCGGCGCGCGCCGCGAGGGCTCGTTCGCGGCCACGCTCGCGGAGGCCGGCTACGACGTGCTCGTCGCCGACTTCCGCGGCCACGGCCGCTCGCGCCCGCCGACCGCCGGCCCCGACGACTGGAGCTTCGACGATCTCGTCGAGCTCGATCTGCCCGCGATCGTCGCCGAGGCCACGCGCGCCTCGAGCTGCGCACCGGAGGACCTCGTGCTCCTCGGCCACTCGCTCGGCGGCCTCGTCGCGACCGCCGCGCTCGGCACCGGCCGCATCGCGACGCCGCGCCTGCTCGTGCTCCCCGCGGTCAGCGTCTGGCTGCTCGGCGCGCACGGACCGTTGCGGCGCCGCGCGATCATGAGCGTGTATCGCGCGTCCGCGACGCTCCTCGGCCGGGCGCCGATCCGCGCGCTGCGCGCCGGCACCGCCGACGAGCCGAAGACGTACGTGCGGCAGCTGACCGGCTGGTCGCGCGCGGCGCGGTGGACGAGCCTGCGCGGCGTCGACTACACGCAGGCGGCGCAGAAGGTCGATGTCCCGTGCCTGCCGTTCTCCGGCGCGGGCGACTGGATGTGCACGCCGCGCGACGCGCGTGCGTTCTCGGGGCACCTCCGGTGCGCCGCCGACGTGCGGATCGTCGGACGCGCGCACGGCGACGCGATCGATCCGGATCACTTCCAGCTGTTCACGTGTCCGGAGCTGCGCCCGCTGTGGCGCGACATCGCCGAGCGAATGAGCTGCTAGGCGCTCGGCGGTGGGTGCCGCGGACCTTCGAAGCTGACGAACGCTTCGATCTTCCGCTCCGTCGCGTCCTCGATGTGATCGCGGCCCATCGTGACCGCGCGCGCCTTGTCGAGGTTCGTGACGACGAGGTCGGCGCCGATCATCGTCAGGATGAGGACGTTGGTCTCGAACTTCATGATCGCGAGGATCACGTCGGTGGCGCGGAGGTCGAGCTTCGCGACGAGGCTGCCGAGCGCGATGATGATCAGGATGCCGGAGATCACCATCGTCGTGATGTAGAGCTTGCGGATGTTCTTGATCGCGCGGTTCGCTTCCTCGTCGTCCATCGGCTTCGCGAGCGCGAAGCCCGCGCGCGCGAGCACGGCCTGGCCGACCATGATCCCGAGGACGCCGGCGATGAACCAGCCGCTGCCGGTGAACTGGTAGGGGATGATGAGGATGACGTAGGCGAGCAGCGCGTAGAGCGGCGCGGCCATGACGATCAGCCAGCCCGGCGCGGAGACGCCGGGGAACAGCAGCTTGATCACCTGCGAGGCGCGGACGAGGCCGGGCATCAGCGAGATCGCCTTGGGTGCGAGCTGCAGCATCGCGAGCATCGCGAACATGAACGGCATGAGCGTCTGCTGGTAGACGCCCTCGAAGCCGAGCGCGAGGAGCGCGTCGCCGCGCATGCGGCCGATGCCCTCGAACACCGTGCGCAGCGGATAGAGGAAGACGACGAACGGGGTGAGCATGAACAGCAGCCACCCGTAGAACAGCGCGCGGCGCTGCTTGCGCCAGTGCGCCCAGTTCTTGAGCTGGCTCCAGCACACGTAGCAGAACACGCCTTCGGCGAAGGCCGGCGCGAACTTGACGAAGAAGATCGGCAGCCAGCGCGTCGAGCGCAGCGAGTCGATGATGCCGACGATCGTCAGCGGGATCAGCGCGCACGCGACGAGGAACAGCACGCTGCGCCGCCACGCGAGGAACGCCTGGAGGTTGACGTCGTGGATCGGCGGGGTCGCGGAGGACAGCTCGTCGCGCTCGGCGGGCAGCACCTCGTTGGGCTCGATGCGCAGGCGGAACGCGCGGCGCGCCGAGAGCTTCAGGAACTCGACGAACGCGGACGGTGCCTTCGGCTCGGGCGGCTCCCACGCGGGCGGGACCTGCGTCTGCCCCGAGGCGGTGTACTGCGAGGGGCCCTGCGGGATCGGACCCGAGGGCAGCTGCGGCATTCCGTGGGTCGGACCCGGTGGCGGCGCGGTGGGCGGCGGGCCCGGAGGCGGCGGTACCATCGGGATCGTCGAGGACGGACTCGGGGCCGCGGCCGCGCCCGGCGCCGCCGAGTGGGGCTGCGGCGTCGGTGCGACCGGAGCGGGCGCCGGTGCGACCGGAGCGGGCGCCGGCGCCGGCGTGGGGTATGGGTGCGGAAAGGACTGCGATTGCGGCTGCGGAGCCTGTGGAGCCTGCGGAGTCTGTGGAGCTGATGGATGTTGCGGCTGTGGCGGCGGCGTGGTGCTCGGTACAAACCGCGGCCGCTGCCCCGCCATCGGAGGAGGAAGCGTGCGGCGGGGCGGGCGATCTCCACCATCCGAGGACATGCGCGCGCATCGTAGCGCGAAGTTTGCGACAGACGCTCCCGCTTTCGATTTTGATCGCCCTGCGCTAGAACCGACGACCGTGACGAAGCCGAGCAAGGGGAAGGGCGACGAGTCCAAGAAGGACGAGACCGCCGTGCGCGGCGACAGGTCCAAGCGCCTGCTGGATCTGGTGATGATCCTGCTCGGGGCGCGGACGCCCGTCACCTACCGCGAGATCCGCGAGCAGTTCACCGCGTACCAGACGCTCAACGTCGAGGCCGGCCTGCGCGCGTTCGAGCGCGACAAGGCGGATCTGCTCGAGCTCGGCGTGCCGATCCGCTACATCACGCCCGACGAGGACGACTCGCTCGAGGACGGCGGGTACGTGATCGATCTCAAACGGTTCAAGATGCCGGAGGTCCGGCTGACGCCCGACGAGATCTCGGCGCTCGTGCTCGCGGCCTCGGTCGCGCACGCGATGCCGGGCGGCGCGTATCCGAAGATCGTCGACCTCGCGCTCAAGAAGCTCGCGTTCGATCTGCCCGAGCTGCCCGACACGCCGACGCAGTTCCCGCGGCCGGTGTCGGCGACGCCGGTGGTGGTGCACTTCCCCGGCCGATCGATCCCGGCGGCGAGCAGCCGGGGGGAGGCGCGGGCCGAGCTCGGCGAGATCTACGCCACGCTCGAGGCGGCGACCCGCCTGCGCAAGCGCGTGACGCTGACGTACCAGGCGGCGGCGACCGGCCTCGTCAGCCAGCGCGACCTCGATCCGTACGCGCTCGTGTATCGCGAGGGCGCGTGGCTCGCCGTCGGGTGGTGCCACCTGCGCAAGGAGGTGCGGTCGTTCCGCGTCGACCGCATGCACGCGGCCGTGCAGGCGCCGAAGCCGAAATCGCCGGACTTCGAGCGGCCGGCGGACTTCGACATCAAGGCGTACGCGCAGCGCTCGCCGTGGACGTTCACGACCGATCCGCCCGAGGAGGTGCAGCTCGCGCTGTCGCCCGAGGCGGCCGAGGTCGGCAACGAGGACTTCGGCCCGAGCGCGGTCAAGCGCCAGGACGGCGACCGGCTGCTCGTCACGTTCGACTGCGGCAACTTCGAGTTCGCCGCCACGCGGATCCTCGCCGCGAAGGGCGCGATCAAGATCATCCGCGGCGAGCGGCTGCGCGCGCGGATCGCCGACGAGCTCGCCGCGGTCGAGGCGCACTACGGCGAGGGAGCGACCTTCGATGCGTGACGTCAGCCAGAAGCTGCGGCGCCTGCTGTACATCGTGCCGTACGTCGCGAAGCACCCCGAGGGCGTCGACGTCGACGCCCTCGCGAAGATGCTCGGCGCCGAGCGCGAGGAGATGCTCGCGGACCTCGAGCTGCTCTCGCAGGTCGGCCCGCCCGACGGCGACCCCGGCGAGTATCTGCTGGTCTCCGTCGAGGAAGGCCGCGTGTTCGTCGACCTCGCGCACCGGCTCACGCGCCCCTTGCGCCTGACGCCCGCCGAGGGCGCGGCGCTGCTCCTCGGGATCAAGGCGCTGCGCGAGAGCGGCATCGCGCCGTTCGATGCGGCGATGCAGAGCGCGGAGAGCAAGCTGCTGAAGGCGCTCGGGCGCGACGCGCGCGAGGCCGAGACGCTCGCGACCAGCACGGTCGTCGCGGAGCCCGATGCGGCCGTCGCGAGCCACCTGCGGGCGCTCGTCAGCGCGGCCCGCAAGAGCGAGCGCGTCGAGATCGACTACGCCGCGGCGTCGCGCGCGCAGGCCGAGAAGCGACCGTTCGATCCGTACGGCATCGTCCACCACGCCGGCGAGTGGTACGTCGTCGGTCACTGCCACAAGCGCGGCGACATCCGCACGTTCCGCATCGACCGCATCGCGGCGCTCCACCCGACGGGGCAGAAGTTCGAGCGCGCCGCCGGCTTCGATCTCGAGGCCTATCGCCGCGAGCGCCTGTACGTGCCGTCGGCGAACTCGGTGACCGTCAAGGTCCGCCTCGATCCGCTCGCGGTCACGCGGATCGGCGCGAACTGGCCGGTCGGCGACGTCACGATGCTCGACGACGGCTCCGCGGAGCTCGACGTCGACTGCGACGGCTTCGAGTGGGTGACCCAGTGGGTGCTCGGCCTCGGACGCCACGCCGCGATCCTCGGCCCCGAGGAGGCGCGGCAGGCGATGCGCCAGCGGATCACGCGGCTGCGGACGGAGCTCGGCGTCTGAGCGCCGTCTTCAGGAGCCCCAGCAGGTCCTTCGAAGTCTCGCGGCAGACGACCAACGCCGCCGCGACGTAGGCCACCGCACCGACGACGATCTCGGCGACCAGCACGATGCCCGGGTGCGTCCAGCCGATGGCCGACAGCGCGAGCCAGGTGCCGTAGACCGCCGCGCCCATCGCGATGCACGCGAGCAGCGGCTGGAAGAAGCCGAGGAACAGGCGGTACGGCGACGCGCCCTCGCGCGCCACGATCGCGATGCCGGCGAGCGCGGTCAGGCCGAACGCGAGGCCGACGGCGCCGGCGGCGGCGCGCAGCCCGTACGGCTGGAGCAGCCAGATGCCGAGGAGCAGCAGCGCCACCTTCGCGATCTCGAGGAGCATCAAACGGTTCGTCTTGCACTCGGCCTCCATGTACGCCGACATCACCCACGTCACCGGGCGGAAGATCGACAGGCACGCGAGCACGGTGAGCAGCGGCGCGACCTCCTGCCAGTCGTTGTCGGGCAGGAGCAGCGAGATCAACGGATACGCGACGAGCCCGAGGCCGACCGCGAGCGGGAAGATGATCAGCGAGAGCAGCGCGGACGACCGCTCGAGGGCGCGCGGCCGGCGCTCCGGCGGCAGCGAGGCCATCGACGGCATCAGCACGAGCGCGATCTGCTCGCCGACCTGGATCGCCGGGATGTCGGCGAGGTTGTAGGCCATGTTGTACGCGCCGACCGCGCCGGTGCCGAAGAAGTGCGAGATGGCGAGGTTGTCCCAGTAGCGCGACGCCGCGTGGGCGATGCCCTGCACGCCGAGCGGCACGCCGAACTTCAGCATGTCCTTCGCGCGCGCCGCCGAGAACCGCGCCGGCGTCGCCCAGCTGCGGACACCGGCGGCGCGGATCAGGATCGCGACGACGACACACGACTGCACGATGTTCGCGAGCACGACCGACATCCCGCCGTAGCCCTGCCACGCGAGGAGCAGCGCGGTCGCGGTGTACACGGCCTCGCCGATCGCGAGCGACAGACCCGACGCGCGGAAGTTCATGTCGCGCGTCAGGATCCGCTCCGGCATCGCGCCGAGTCGGCGGATGAAGATCGCGAGCGCCATCCCGGGCACGTAGAGCGCCGCGTCCGGTGCGTCGAGCAGCGGGGTCAGGTGGCCGCCGATCAGCGCGATCGTACCGAGCGCGAGCACGCCCAGCACCACGTAGAACAGGGTGGCGTGCCAGGTGACCTCGCGCACCGTCGCGGCGTCGCCGCGGCCCTTCACCACGGCGTACTGACCGAAGCCCCAGATCGTCAGCCAGTTGGCGCTCATGCACAGGATCGTGGCGACCGACACCTCGCCGATCTCGTCGGGGAGGAGGAACCGGGTCATGACGAGCGTCCCGAGAACGCCCACTGCACGGCCACCCATGCTCGAGATGACCGTCCAGAGCGCACCGCGGGCAGCTTTGTTCGCGAGAGACATCGGCGAGCGGAGGGCAGTGCACCCCGCATGCCGTCCCTCGGTGAATGGCGGTGTGTCAGCCGCGCACGGTCGTCGGCGTCACAGCCAGCGGCGGAACCGGAACGCGAGCCACGACAGCGCCTTCTTCCACCACGGCAGCTTCTGCCACGAGTCCTCGTCCCACGGGTCGCAGTTCGCGACGCCGCGCTCGAAGTTCTTCACGAGCGCCTGCGCCGTCCCCAGGTCGAGGATCTCGACGGTGACCTCGAGGTTCGAGAACCGGCTCTGCGCGTCGAAGTTGTAGCTGCCGATCGTCGACCACGTCGCGTCGATCGTCGCGGTCTTCGCGTGCAGCATCGGGCCGCGCCACCGCAGCACCTTCACGCCGGCCCGGACGAGCGCGCGCAGCGCGTACGTGCTCGCCCACTCGATCACGCGCACGTCGGAGCTGCCCGGCACCATGATGCGCACGTCGACGCCGCGGCGCACCGCGCGGGCGAGCGCTCGCCGCACGCCGCGGTCGGGGAGGAAGTACGCGTTCTGGATCAGCACGCTCCTGCGCGCCGAGCGGATCACGTGGAGGTACGCGCGGCGCGTGGTCCCGCGCTGGCGGCGCAGCGTGTTGTCGAGCAGGCGCGTGTAGGAGGGGCCGTCGCCCGGTGGTGCGCTCCACGCCGGCGGGATCGGCGGGAACGCGCCGCCGCCGTGACGCAGCCACGTGCGGCGGAACATCCGCGCGAGGTCGAGCACGATCGGGCCGGTGACCTTGCAGTGCATGTCGTGCCAGCCGCCGCCGCCGTTCTCGACGCCGTCGTACTCGTCGGCGATGTTGATGCCGCCGGTGAACGCGACCACGTTGTCGACGACCAGCACCTTGCGGTGATCGCGGTGCGACAGCCGGAACCGGCGCCGCCACGGCGCGATCGGGTTGAAGTCGATCACCTCGGCGCCCGCGGCCCGCAGAGCCTCCGCATAGCTCCCGGGCAGGCTGAACGATCCGACCGCGTCGTAGATCATCCGGACCTTCACGCCGGCCTTCGCGCGCTCGATCAGCGCCTCCTTGAACTTGGTGCCGATGTTGTCGGCGGCGAGGATGTACGTCTCGAGCGAGATCGTCTGCTGCGCGCCGGCGATCGCCGCGAGCATCGCCGGATAGGTCTCGGTGCCGTCGCGCAGCACCTGGACGGTGCAGCCGGGCCGCCACCGGAGCTGCGTGCGCGCGTACGGCGCGAGCTCGCGCGGCAGCGACACGATGATCGCGCGCGACGGCTGATCGACGATCGGCTCGGGGATGCCTTCCGGCGCGGCGGTCGTCATGCGGAGTACTTCACGTGCAGGATCGTGTACTCGACGTCGCCCTTGGGGACCTTGATCGTCAGCGTGTCGCCCTCGCGCTTGCCGAGCAGCGCCTTCGCGACCGGCGAGTCCATGCTGATGTAGCCGCTCGAGAGGTCGCTCTCGTCGGCGCCGACGATCCGGTAGGTCTTCTCGGCGCCGTCCTCGTCCTCGACGGTGACCCAGGCGCCGAAGAAGCAGCGCTTCGGGTCGCTCGGCGGCTCGCTGACGATCCGGATCTCGTCGAGCCGCTTCGACAGGAAGCGGACGCGGCGATCGATCTCGCGCAACCGGCGCTTGCCGTAGATGTATTCCGCGTTCTCGCTGCGATCGCCGAGCGCCGCCGCATCGGCGACCTGCTGCGTCACGCGCGGCCGCTCCACCAGCCACAGCTCGTCGAGCTCCGCGCGAAGCTTCTTCGCGCCCTCCGGGGTGATGTACGCGACGCGCTTCTGCGGCTTCGGTGGATCGTCGCCGTCGCTGTCCCGCGCCGACATCGAGCGCAGCATATACGGTATGTTCCGCGCCGGCACGGATGGGCACGGAGTTCCTGATCGTCTTCGCGTTCCTCTTGGCGAACGGGTTGTTCGCGGGCGCCGAGATCGCCGTGCTCAGCGTCCGCAAGACGCGGCTCTCCGAGTTCATCCGGCGGCGCGACAAGCGCGCGCTCGCGGTCAAGAAGCTGCGCGACCACCCCGAGCGCTTCCTCGCCACCGTCCAGATCGCGATCACCACGGTCGGCACCGCCGCCGCGGCGTTCGGCGGCGCCAAGCTCGAGCACAGCCTGCGCCCGAAGTTCGAGTCGATCGGCCTCGGCGCGAACGCGTCGCTCGCGACGGTGATCGTCCTGATCGTGTTCCTCGAGCTCGTCGTCGGCGAGCTCGTGCCGAAGTCGCTCGCGCTGCGCTACTCGGACCGCTACTCGTTCTTCGTCGGCCGCCCGCTCGTCTTCCTGTCGACGATCATGCGGCCGCTGGTCTGGCTGCTCACCGTCACGTCGAACTTCTTCCTGCGGTTCTTCGGCGACAAGACCACGTTCACCGAAACGCGTCTGTCGCGCGACGAGCTCCAGCAGCTCGTCGAGGAGGCGGCGAAGACCGGGTCCGTCGATCCGCGCGCCAGCGAGATCGCGTCGCGTGCCCTCGGCTTCGGCGAGGTCACGGTCGCGGAGGTGATGGTGCCGCGCACGCGCGTCGTCGCGATCCGCCGCGGCGCGCCGGCCGAGGAGGTGCAGCGCATGATCCTCGAGGAGGGCCACAGCCGCATGCCGGTCTACGACGGCAGCATCGACAACATCGTCGGCTACGTGGTCGCGCGCGACGTGCTCGCGCTGTCGTGGGAGAAGGGCCTCGTCGTGCTCGAGGACATCCTGCGCCCGCCGCACAAGGTGCCCGAGTCGACGCGCGCGCTCGATCTGCTCCGCGAGATGCAGCGCCGGCGCACGCAGATGGCGGTCGTGGTCGACGAAAACGGCGGCCTGTCGGGCCTCGTCACCACGGAGGACCTGATCGAGGAGCTGGTCGGCGACATCATGAGCGAGGACGACGTCCCCGAGCAGTTCTTCACCCGCGAGCCGGCCGGCACCATCCAGGTCCAGGGCTGGGCGAGCGTTCGAAAGGTGAACCGGGACCTCCACCTCGACCTGCCGGTGGGCAAGGACCGCACGACCATCGCGGGCCTGTGCATGTCCCTGGCGCAGGCCATCCCGCAGGCCGGGGAGCGCCTGACAACCGATAACGGGACGGTCCTCGAGGTGATCGAGGCGTCCCCGCGGCGGGTCCGGCGCGTGCGGATCCACCCGGTCGCCAGGACCGACGAAGACGGCTCCCCCGAGGACGTCGAATCCTGATACGCGCGGGCGATCTTTCGCCTTCCCTGATCGGGTACACTTCGAGATTGATGACGGTCATCGCGCGCGACACGGTCGCGTCCGACCACCTCGTGTACGCCTGGCCGTTTCCGATCGGCCCGGAATGCGAGGTGTCATGCGCGGATGACGAGCAGGTCGTCATGTGCCCGGCGTGGATGGTCGGCGACCGCCTCGGCCCGGGCCGCCACCTCTGGCGCACGCCGGATCCGACGCGCCCGGTCGCCGCGTTCTTCGTGCTCACCGCCCCGGTCGAGGTCAGCTTCGATCTGACCACCGCGTTCATGATGCCGGCCACCGGCCAGCCCGTCCGCATCCGCGCCGCCGGCTCCATCCAGGTCCGCTGCGCCGACCCCGGCCTCCTGGTCGCGCAGTTCGTCGGCCTGCCGTTCGACTCGGTCAACGAAGGGGTGCTGCGCTCGGTCTCGCGCAGCATCGAGCGCATGCTCGCCCGCCTGCTCACCCGCCGCGTGGTCATGGCGGGCACGCCGTACGCGGTCACCGATCCCGGCATGCTGCCCGGCATCGTCGAGGAGCTCGTCGCCTACAACCCGACCGCAGGCGCGGTGTTCGGCGTCGAGCTGATCCGCATCGGTCACCTCTCGATCGGCGCCGACGACGGCATGGGGCCGTACGTCCAGCTGCCACAGCACCAGCCGAATCCGTGGGCCGGCGAGCACTCGCACTCCGACGTCAACGCGTTCCCGTACAACGGCACGAACGGCCACCACCACCACGATCACTCGCAGCCGCAGCCGCTGATCGATCCGCAGCAGGTGCACGCCGACACGATCCGCGGCATGCCCGCCGTCTCGCCCGACACGCCGAAGGATCACGCGCAGCCCGCGCCCGGTCCGCCGCAGTCCGTGGTCTCCGGCGAGATCGGCGGCGCGAAGAAGTCTCCCGGCCCGCCGCAGTCCGTGGTCTCCGGCGAGCTCGGCGGCAAGAAGGATCCGGCCGTCGCGCGCACCAAGACGCCGTCGATGCCGGCGCCGATCCCGATCCCGTCCTCGCTCCCCGGCCAGCGCCGCGCCGGCGCCGTCGAGGTGCAGACCGACGAGATCACGCAGCCCGGCATCGATCAGGCGAAGGTCGCCACGCCGCCGCCCGGCTCGCTGCGCTCGACGATGCAAGGCGTCCCCGCCGCACCGGCTCCGACATCCGCGAAGCCCGCAGAGGCGCGCGGCGCGGGGATCCTCGGCATCGGCATGGGCGGCATCGGTCAGGCGCAACCTTCCGCGTCCGCGTCCGGCGAGATCTCGAAGAAGGTCGCGCCGGGCGGCCGCGTGCTCGTGCCCGGCCCGAACGGGCTCATGGAGAGCGCGACGGTGCGCCAGCTGCTTCAGGGCTACTACGAGCTCGAGGTCGGCAGCACCGGCCAGACGATCTGGGTGCCGATGAGCGGCGTCGTTCCCGAGTAGCCAATCAGCGGCCAGAGCCGTGATCCGGCGCGAACACGGTCGAGGTGAAGAGCACGATCAGGCTCCCACCGCACACGTGATCGAGCTGCGAGCCCGCCGCGGTGGTACGACGTCCAGGTGCCGTCGCCGCTGGTGAACGTGCCGGTCGCGAGCGGCTCGCCGGTGAGGCGCCAGAGGCGAGCCTCGCCATGGAGCTGCGCCTTCGCGAAGCCGATCGAGACATCAGCGCCGCGAGTCCGATCCGGGAGCGCGTCGTCACGAGCGCATCATGCGCCGGGGCGGCGCGCGTGCACGACCGGCGGCGGTGGCTTTCGCGCGAGCTCGGACCAGTACGGCTTGTAGCGGTTCTTGCCCTTGAGAAACGTCCACGCGGTGTCGTGGAGCGTCGGCCGCGTGTCCATGTGGATGAACTGCTCGCTCGGATACCAGCCGATGCCGACCTCGGTGTACTTGCGCCAGAGGTAGTCGCGGATCGTGCGGAGCTGGACGCCGCGGATGCGGAAGTCGATCGCGCGGCCGTCGCGGTGCGGAGACGTGATCGACTCGCCGCGCTGCACGCGGTAGACGCTGACGAACTCGATCGTGCGGCCCTCGTACTGCTCGGCGACGTCCTTGAGCATCAGCAGCGACTTGCGCGCGATCGGGCGCTCGCGGTTGGTGACGCGGCAGCGGAACAGGTGCCGGATCTCCTTCGTCGTCTCCTCGTCGCTGTTCCCGAGGTGATCGATCTCGACGGTCGCGAACACGTGGAGGTTCTCGTCGTAGAGCGGCACGGGCACGGGGGCGACGGAGCGCGCCTCGTGCATCAACGCGACCTGGCCCGTCGGGAGCGGGACCGGCGCCGCCGCGGCAGTCCACCCTGCCATCGCGGTCGTCATGAGCCGTGCCTTGATCAGGAGCGGCAGCATCGGGGATCGAAATTCGCACGGCGTCCGGAGTCGATCGACTAAAAAGTTCTGTACGGATCTCGGACACTTCTGACAGTTGTGGCTGGCGTGAGGATTGCTTACCGTCCTGGGCATGCGTTTCACCGACGAGCACAGCCAGCTCCGCCGCACCGTCCGAGACTTCGTCGAGAAGGAGATCAACCCCTACGTCGACGACTGGGAGAAGGCCGGCGCGTTCCCCGCGCACGAGCTGTTCAAGAAGGCGGGCAAGCTCGGCCTGCTCGGCATCAACAAGCCCGAGCAGTACGGTGGCATGGGCCTCGACTACAGCTACCAGATGGTCGCGACCGAGGAGATGGGCACGTGCCGCGCGGGCGCGATCCCGATGGCGTTCGGCGTCCAGACCGACATGGCCACGCCGGCGCTCGCGCGCTGGGGCACCGACGAGCTCAAGCGCGAGTTCCTCGCCCCGGCGATCGCGGGCGACATGGTCACGTCGATCGCGGTGAG
The DNA here is from genome assembly GCA_016794545.1 of Myxococcales bacterium. Taxonomy (GTDB): domain Bacteria; phylum Myxococcota_A; class Polyangia; order Haliangiales; family Haliangiaceae; genus JABFXX01. The sequence continues at coordinate 7,256 of JAEUJX010000205.1, read as the reverse complement.
CGAAGCGGGTGGCGGCTCGGACGTCGCGGCGATCAAGACGGTCGCGAAGAAGGACGGCACCGACTACCTGATCACCGGCTCGAAGATGTGGATCACGAACGCCGCGCAGGCCGACTGGCTGTGCCTGCTCGTGAACACCGGCGAGGGCCCGGTGCACGCGAACAAGACGCTCGTGATCGTCCCGACGAAGACCAAGGGCGTCGAGATCGGGCCGAAGATCGACAAGCTCGGCATGCGCGCGAGCGACACCTGCCCCGTGTTCTTCGACAACGTCCGCGTGCCGCAGCGGCACCGGATCGGCGAGGAGGGCATGGGCTTCATGATGCAGATGGTGCAGTTCCAGGAGGAACGCCTGTGCGGCGCCATCGGCAGCGTGCGCGGCATGGACAAGACGATCGACGCGACCATCGCGTACTGCCGCGAGCGCGAGACGTTCGGCCAGCCGCTGATCAACAACCAGGTGATCCACTTCCGCCTCGCCGAGCTGAAGGCCGAGGTCGAGTGCCTGCGCTCGCTGTGCTACCGCGCCGTCGAGGACTACATCAACGGCGCCGACGTGACGCTGATGGCGTCGATGGCGAAGCTCAAGGCGGGCCGGCTGTCGCGCGAGGTCGCCGACTCCTGCCTCCAGTACTGGGGCGGCATGGGCTTCACGTGGGACAACCCGGTCGCGCGCGCGTACCGCGACACGCGCCTGCTCTCGATCGGCGGCGGCGCCGACGAGATCATGCTCGGCATCATCTGCAAGCTGATGGGCATCCTGCCGAGCAAGAAGAAGCAGAAGTAGCGTTGCGCGCCGTCGTAGTGCTGATCGCCGCGTCGGCGACGATCGCGTCGGCGCAGGAAGCGCCGCGACCGATCGTCGGCTTCGCGGTCCGCGGCAAGACCAAGCTGCGCGAGTCGACCGCGCGGATCCTGTCCCAGAGAGACCTCGGTGACCTGGTCACCGCGAGGGACATCCCGCGGCTCCGGCAGGCGTTCCTGACGAGCGAGCTGTTCAAGACCGTCGAGATCACGCTCGAGGAAGCGCCCGGCGGCGTCGTCGTGGTCGCGACCGTCGAGGACAAGCACTCGTGGATCGTGGCGCCGACCCTGTTCGTGCTGCCGGGGAACCAGGCGTTCGGCGTGGGCTTCGCCGAGAACAACTTCCAGGGCTTCAACAAGAAGGTGCTGCTCTACGGCCAGGTCGGCACGCGCGAGTCGCTGTTCTTCGGCACGTTCCTCGATCCGTCTCTCGACGGGACGCAGCTGACGTACCGGATCGATCTGTACGCGTATCGCCGCGGGATCACCGAGTACCTGAACCCCGTGAACGACGCGCAGGACGCCTCGATCGCGCGGATCACCACGACCGACTACATCGGCGGCGGGTTCCTCGTCGGCTGGCGGTTCGCGTGGTGGCTCACCGCGGACCTGCGGTTTCGCGGGGCGTACGTCGACTTCAAGAAGACCTACCTCGACGACGACGCCGAGACGCCGCAGCCGATCCCCGAGGCCGACGGCTGGGACGTCACCGTGCAGCCGCGGCTCACGCTCGACGCGCGCCACAGCCGCTTCGGCGTCAGGTGGGGCCCGTACCTCCAGATCATCGGCGACGCCTCGATCCCCGGGATGGACGACTACGACTACAGCTCCGTGCTGATGCGCGCGTACTACGCGTGGCGGCTGTTCTCCGAGCACCAGCTCGAGATCCGCACCGGCCTCGCCGCCGGCCGGCAGATGCCGCTCCACGAGGAGTTCTCGCTCGGCGGTGCGTCGGATCTGCGCGGCTACTCCGTCGAGCGGTTCCGCGGCGACACGCGCGCGTTCGGCCGTCTCGAGTACTCGGTGCCGCTGCTCAAGTGGAAGTTCTTCGCGTTCCGCGGCATCGGGTTCTGGGACTCCGGCACGATCGGCTTCCACGCGCCGCGCGCGGGCCGCGCGTACCTCGCGACGCAGGCCGACGGCATCGATCGCTGGCGCAACGACGTCGGCGCAGGTCTGCGGATCTACGTGAAGAACATCGTCCTGCCGCTGCTCGGGCTCGACGTCGGCTACGGTCTCGAGGGCCGGTCGCCGAAGATCTACTTCGAGGTCGGGCTGACCGACTTCTAGACCCTCCCCGGCGCTGGTGCGTTCATGCGAGAACGCCTTCGGGGGGGAGATCCGTCATGAAACCGATCGGGACCGTACTGGCTGCGACGGCGGGTATCGCGGCGACCGCCGCCATCGCCCACGCCTTCTGTGGGTTCTACGTCGCCGGCTCGAACGCCAAGCTGTTCAACGATGCGACGCAGGTCGTGCTGATGCGCGAGGGCACGCGCACGGTGCTGTCGATGCAGAACGACTACAAGGGTCCGCTCGAGGACTTCGCGATGGTCGTGCCCGTGCCGGTCGTGCTGAAGCCGACCGACGTCAAGGTGCTCGACCCGGCGGTGTTCGACCGGATCAACGGGTTCTCCGCGCCGCGGCTCGTGGAGTACTGGGAGGAGGATCCGTGCCCGCCGCCGGAGCCGGAGTACACGAAGTACCGGCGTCCGAACGTGCGCATGAAGATGATGTCGAAGTCCGCCCCGATGGCGATGGACATGGCGTCGGAGGGCGGCGGTGGCGGCGGCGGGTACTACGAGGCCGAGGAGAAGCCGCGCAGGCCGGTGCCGCCGATCCTGTCGTCGTTCTCGGCGTACCCGCAGACGGTGACGGCGAACGTCGCGACGCCGGTGACGTGGAGCTTCGGGTTCTCGAATCAGCCGTACCCCGAGCCGACGTGCACCGTCGATCACGGCGTCGGCACGGTCTACAACGGCCAGCCTGCCAGCGTGACGCTCGCGGCGAGCTCGACGCTCAAGATCACGTGCGCGAACTCCGCGGGCAAGAGCGAGAAGACCGTGAAGATCAACGCCGTCAAGATCGAGGCGAAGTTCGACGTCGCCGAGTACCAGATCCTGATCCTGTCGGCGAGCGAAGCCGCGGGCCTCGAGGACTGGCTGAAGATCAACAACTACAAGATCCCGGCCGGCGCCGAGCCGCTGCTCCGCCCGTACATCGAGTCGGGCATGAAGTTCTTCGTCGCCAAGGTCGATCCGAAGAAGGTCAAGATGGTCGATGGGCGCGGCGTGCTGTCGCCGCTGCGCTTCCACTACGACAGCGAGGAGTTCTCGCTGCCGATCCGCCTCGGCCTCGCGAACAGCTCGGGCAAGCAGGACCTGATCATCAACATCCTCTCGGCGAGCAAGCGCTACGAGACCTCGAACTACAAGAACGTGTTCATCCCGACGAACTTCGACGTGCGCCCGTCGGTGAAGACCCGGTTCGCCGAGTTCTATGCCGCGCTGTTCGACAAGACGATCGAGGCGAACCCTGGCTCGGTGGTGACCGAGTACGCGTGGACGGCCGTGCCGAGCTTCAAGTGCGATCCGTGCACCGACTCGGACCTCAACTCGCCCGACCTCGCGACGCTCGGCGCCGACGTCACCGGCGGGCCGATGGCCACGGGCAACTTCGTGCTGACGCGGCTCCACGCGCGCTACGGCAAGACCGACATGAAGGACGACCTCCGGTTCAAGGAGGGCGCGCCGATGACCGGTGGGCGCGAGCAGTGGAGCAAGCAGGGCCTCGAGTACGGCGCGGCGCCCTCGTCGCAGAATTACTTCCAGGCGCGCTACGCGATCCGCCACTGGTGGACCGGCTCCATCAAGTGCAAGAACCCGAGGCGCGGCGTGTGGGGCGGCCCGCCGGATGGTGCGTACCAGCAGACGCTCGCCGCGGGCAGAACGGCGTTCGCGCCGCGCGGAAAGCTGGAGCTCGCGACGGTGATCGGCCGCGACCTCTGGGAGATCGGCTACAAGAAGAAGGCGCCGCCACCGAAGACGCCGCCCGCCGGGACCAAGACGATGAGCCTCGTCGGGTTCGGCGCCGGCGGCGTCGCGGCGCTCGTGCTGATCGGCCTGACCGTGATCGTCGCGCGGCGGCGTCGCGCGTAGCCGGTTCCCGGCGTAGGCTTCGCGCATGGCGAAGCACACCGCAGGTTTCATCGCAGCCCTCGCTCTTCTCGCCGCGTGCCAGGGAAAGAAGGACAAGGAAGGCAAGGCGCCGCCGGTCGCCGACCCGGGACCCGGCAGCGCCGTCGCGACGGGGTCCGGGAGCGCCGCGGGCTCGGCCGCCGGGTCGGGCTCGGCCGCCGGATCGGGCTCGGCCGCACCGGCCGCGAGCGTGGAGACGGTCGGCGACAAGACGATCGTCAAGGCCGGCTTCTCGACGCCCGAGTCCGTGCTCCACGACGTCGAGAGCGACACCTACCTCGTGTCGAACATCAACGGCTCGCCGGCCGACGCCGACGACAACGGCTTCATCTCGCGCATCGCGCCCGACGGGAAGCCGGTCGCGGAGAAGTGGATCGATGGTGCGAAGGACGACGTCAAGCTCGACGCGCCGAAGGGCTCGGCGATCGTCGGCGGTGTCCTCTACGTCGCCGACATCAAGGTGGTGCGCCGGTTCGATGCGAAGACGGGCGCGCAGCAGCCCGACATCGCGATCGAGGGCGCGACGTTCCTCAACGATGTCGCGCCGACCGCCGACGGCGGTCTGCTGGTGACGGACTCGGGGCTCGATCCGAAGTTCGCGCCGACCGGAACCGACGCGATCTACAAGATCGGCAAGGACGGCAAGGTCACGGCGCTCGCGAAGGACAAGACGCTCGGCGCGCCGAACGGCGTGCTCGAGGCGAAGGGCACGGTGTGGATGACCACGTTCGGATCGGGCGAGGTCGCCTCGTTCGATGCGAAGGGCAAGAAGACGCTCGCGCCCAAGCCGCCGAAGGGCCAGCTCGACGGGCTCGCCGCGCTGCCGACGGGCGAGCTCTACGCGTCGTCGTGGGAGGGCAAGGCGGTCTACAAGCTCGCGAACAAGGCGTGGACCGAGGTGGTGAAGGACGTCGAGTCGCCCGCGGACTTCGCGCACGACACCAAGCGCAACGTGCTCGTGATCCCGCTGTTCACGCAGAACCAGGTCGTGATCGTCAAGGCGCCCTGAGTGATCACGCGGTTCGCGCCGTCGACCACCGGCGAGGCGCACCCCGGGACGCTGCTGTCCGCGCTGCTCGTGTGGCTCGAGGCCCGGCGGCGCAACGGGCGCGCGATCCTGCGGCTCGAGGATCTCGACACCACGCGCGTGAGAGGGCAGTGGGCGGCGCAGCTCGAGGCGGCGTGCACCGAGCTCGGTCTGATCTGGCACGCCGTGCACGTGCAGTCGCGCTTCGCGCCCGCGCACGAGGCCGCGCTCGATCGGCTGGAGGCCGCCGGCCGCCTCTATCCGTGCACGTGCAGCCGCTCGGATCGCGCCGGTGGCCGGCGCGCGCCCGACGGTGGCTGGGCCTACGAGAACACCTGCCGCGGTCGCCCGCTGAACGGCGGCTGGCGCGCGCAGACCGAGGCGATCCGGCTGCGCCTGCCCGACGTGCGCATCGGGCTCTATGACGACGGCGGCATGGATCTGTCGCAGACGCCGGCGCTCGAGATGGGCGATCCGATCGTGCGCCGCAAGGACGGCGTTATCGCTTACCACCTCGCGGTCGTCGTCGACGACGCGGCCGCCGGGATCACCGACGTGATCCGCGGCAGGGACATCGCACCGTCGACCGCGACGCAGGTGCTCATCCAGCACGCGCTCGGGCTGCCGACGCCGCGCTACCGTCACCACTTCCTGCTGCTCGAGCCCGGCACGGACGGCAAGCTCTCCAAGATGCACGGCTCCCTGCCGTACTCCGAGCTGCGGCAGTCGTTCTCGCCGAAGGAGATCATCGGCAAGCTCGCGCACCTCGCCGGGCTCACCGACGACGACGAGCCGCGCAGCGTTCGGCGCCTCGAGCTCGACTGGAACCGGGTCCCGACCGAGGATCGCGTCTTCGGTTAGCGCCAGTCGACGCCGAGCTCGAGCACGAGCGCGCGGTCGCGGGCCCCGGGGACGAGCTCGGTGAGACCTTGCTCGAACCGCAGGCCGGCGGTGAGCGGCGTGGCGGGAAACGCGATCTCGAGCTCGGCGGCCGCCGAGGCGCCTGCGCGCGAGACGCTCATCGCGTTGCGCGTGTCGGCGAACCGCAGGTCGCCGCGCAGCTGCGCGATCAGCGCGATGCCGATCGCGTCGGCGTCGACGAAGGAGTAGCCGGCGCCGGCGGACGCGCCGAGGACGTCGACCGCGGCATCGCCCGCACCGCCGCGGCGCGACCAGTCGAGGCGCGCGGAGAGGAACGTGGGGCCGCCGAGGAGGACGCGCGCGGCGGCACCGACGGCGGGGCGGACCTTCGCGCCGGCGGCGGCATCGTCGAACACGCCGCCGCCGAGGCGGACGCCGAGCCACAGCGGCAGGGGGGCGGGGCGCGCGGGCGTGGCGAGCGGATCGGCGATCTCGTCGCCGCTCGGGCCGGCCGTGACGCCGAGCAGCTTGTCGCTGATCATCGTGCGGCGCTTCACGTCGGGCGGCGGGCCGTCGTTGCGATCGAGCGCGTTGTCCTCGCCGAAGTCCATCACCTGGTCCTTCGGCGGCGGCGGCTCCTTCTTCAGCTTCGTCGCGTCGAGGATCACCGCACCGCGCGCGAACGGCTGCACCGTCGCCGTGTTCTGCAGGCGCTGGCCGTCGACGGTCGCGCTCACCGTGTGCGTGCCGGCCTTGACCCAGACGGTGACGCCGCCGGGGATCTTCTCGCCGGGCATCGCGTCGAGCTCGACCTCGAGGCCTTCGGGGCGCGTCACGATCTCGAGGCGCGACAGGTCGCTGTCCTCGAGCTTCTTCTTCACGTCGCGCTCGGCGCCGCCACAGCCCTCGAGGTAGAGCGCGGCGCGCGGCAGGTCCTTCTTCTTCGCGAAGGCCTCGCCCTGCGCGCAGCGCTCGGGGGCCGGATCCGCGCCGGCGACTCCGCCGAGCACGGCGACCAGGATCAGCGAGGTCTTCACTCCCTCAAGATGACACGGCGCGCGTACGATAGTTGCGTGGACGTAACCGCGCGACGCGCCGAGGTGATCCGCGTGTTCGAGCGCTACCTCGTCGAGGTCGTCGAGCGCTTCGACCTGTGTCCGTGGGCCCGGGGCGCCCGCGAGGCCGGCGAGGTCGCCGCCGAGGTGGTGTGGGAGACCCCGACCGACGATGCGTGGGCGGCCGCCGCGGAGGCGCTGCTCGCGCGACCCGAGACGCGCGTGGCGATGGTGATCGCGCCCGAGTGCGGTCTGTCGCCGGCGGAGCTGCGCGCGCTGCGCGATCGGATCGCGGCGCGGCTCCCGCACGCC
>JAEUJX010000190.1 GCA_016794545.1 Myxococcales bacterium | reverse complement strand
ATGGACGACGAAGAGTCGAACGCGCTCACCCCGGACGAGCTGTTCGCGTTTCTCGATGCGATGAAGACGAGCTACCCGCAGCATCACGCGCTGGTGGCTCTGCTCGCGTACACGGGACTTCGGTTCTGTCACGCGAGCGCGTTGCACTGGGAGGACTGGGACGAGACCGCGGGCGTCTTGCGGATCACCCGCAAGAACGTTCGCGGCAAGCTCGGCTCGGTCACGCGGAAGAAGCGCGCGCCGAAGGAGTACCCGGTGCTGCCGGAGCTCGCCGAGATCCTCTCGGCACACCGCGCGCGGCTCGAGGCTGCGGCCGTGGAGAATCCTGACCTGACGAAGAAGGGCTACATGTTCCCTTCGTCGGTCGGGACGCTCCGCACGCCGAACACGCTCGACCGCGCGTGGCAGAGCTGCCTCGCGAAGGCGAAGATCACGAAGCGCTTCACCGTTCACGGCCTGCGTTACACGTTCACGGACCTCGTCCGGCTCGCGAACGTCGATGCAGTCGTGCGGCGCGCGCTGACGGGTCACGTCACCGAGGAGATGCAGCGCCATTACTCGACGGTCGGTCTCGATGAAAAACGCGCGGCGATTAAGGGCGTGCTCCGGCTCGTCCCGCCGTCCCCCACCACCGAACCGACTTCCACCACTGAAGGTGGGGTTTCGGGTGGGGTTTCGGAGGTCAACTTGCGGATCGCCGGCTGACCGATGAACGAAGGCCGCTGCAACCTTCCGGTACTTCTCTCGAATCTTCGAGCGGGATACCGGATTCGAACCGGCGACCTTCAGCTTGGGAAGCTGACACTCTACCGCTGAGTTAATCCCGCAGAGCTGCGTAAACATTCATCATCCGGTCCGCATCGTCAAGCTCCTTTCGAGCCTGATCACGCCGGGGTGTGTTTCATCGCCACCCCGCCACGACAGCCGGCGGCGCTTGAAGGATGCCGGCGCTTGCCGGTGGCCAGCGCAGTACGATGCGGCGGTGCGTGTCGTCGGGGCGCTTCTCACCGCCGTGTTGTCGAGCGGCTGCGCGACGTACACCGTCTACGCCAGGACCTATGGTGACGGCGCCCGGGGAGAGACGATGGCGATCCTGACCGGCGTCGAGGCGGCGGCCGGAGTCGCGATCGGAATCGGCTATGCGATTCACAACAGGCGCGAGGGCAGCTGGTACGAGAACGCTGCGGTGGGATTCTTGGTGCCGTTCGTCGTCGATGTCGCCATCGCCCTGGGCGTGGGGACATCCGACTTCGTTGGCGAGTGACCCGGTACGCCGGGCGGGAATTCATGAAGGCCGCCGATCGCCGACCGAGGCATCTCCTGCAAGCACCTCCCGGAATCCGGCGAGGGACAGCACCCTGGCCAGCCCGTCGCGCACCTCGGCCGGCGCGACGCTGCTGTAGTGGTCCTGCATCTGGCGGGTGGTGTGGCCGCTGATCGCGCGGACCACCAGGTCGTGGATGTCGGCGGCGCGGCCGAGGTCCTGGAACGTGCGCCGCATGAACTTCGAGGACAGGTGCTTCGCGATCCCGGCGGCCTTCGCGATCCGCCGGATCGGCTTGTCGAGGCAGGTCGGTGATCGCCAGCCGCCCGAGGTGGAGGGGAACAGCAGCTCCGAGTCGCGCATCGGACCGGGCGGGAGCCGGTCCACGTGCCACGCGAGGATGTCGAGCAGGTCGGCGGGCAACGGGATCCGGAGGCGCCGGCCGGTCTTGGTCTTGGTGACGACGCCGCCGAGCGTCTGCGACTGCCGCACGAGCAGGACGCCCTCCTCCCAGCGAATGTCGGGCGTGGGGCCCAACCGTCGCAGCGGGCGCAGCTCGCTCGGCCGGCGACCCGTCGCGACGCCGAGCGCGAGCATCGCGAAGTGCTGCGGGTAGAGGGCGCGCGCGTGGGCGAGGAAGCTCCGCAGCTCCTCGACGGTCAGGCTGTTCGGCTCCTCCTCGGTGAACGTCTCGCGCGTCGAGGTATCGAGCGGCTCGACACCGCGCGTGGGGTCGTACGCCAGATCGAGCTCGCCGACCGCGGCGCGCAGCGTGGCGAGCAGGACGCGCAGGCGCTGGTTGATGGTGTGCGGGCTGATCCGCGCGGAGGTGCGGCCCGGCAGACGAGTCTGCGCCGTCTTCCAGTCCTCGATGTCGATGCGCTTGATCGCGTCGATCGCCCAGTCGCCGAACGCGGGCACGAGGTGAAGCTCCTGCGTGTCGGTCCAGCCGCGCCGGCTCGACGGCGTCGCGAGCTTGCCGGCGGCGAGCTTGCGCGCGAGCAGCTGCGCCACGTAGGTGGCGTAGGTCGGACGTTCCAGGGAGAGCTCGCGGCCGCCGCGGCGGATCGAGCGCTCGAGCTCGGCCTGCTTCCGGACGGCGTCCTCGAGCGTGATGCCGTCGAACGTCTCGTCGGCGTGCCTGGTCTGGCCGGTGTCCGGATCGATCGCGCGCACGGAGACGCGATAGCCATGTTCCGTTCTCGAGATGCTCATGTGCGTGCCCGTAGACACCCATGGCACGACAGGGTGACAACGCGCCGCGCGCGACTCCGAGGCGCTTGTCCGAACCTCGGACACGAGCCTCATTCCGAATGCATCATCGAGTGCCCCATCGAGCCTCCATGCTTCGCGAACGTCTGCTCGTCCACGATGTCCTGGCGGTATGTGGCATGACACTTGACGCAGGTCTCGAGCGTGGTCCCGAGCGCGGTCGCGACGCCGGCGCGGTCGCGGTTCTTCGCCGCGGTGACGATGCCATCCGCCGTGCGGTGAAAGTGCTCGCCCATCGCGGTGAACCCGGGCGCTCCGGCGCCCATGTGCTTGCACATCATCGCCTGCTTGTCCGACCACGCGATGCGTGCGGCCGCGGCGGTGATCGCATCGAAGTCGTCCTTGCCGAGGGCGATCGCGATCTCCTGGACGACCTGAAGATGGTCCCGCATCTCCTGCTTCTGATGCGTGGCCATCATCTCGGTGAGGGGAAGCGGGGTCCGCTTGTCGAGTCCAGCCATCGCCGTGCTCGGTGCTGACGCGGTCGCCTGGGGAGCCGGCCCGGCCTTGCCGCTGGATTCGGGCGAGCTGCGGCTGCAGCCCGCGACGAGCGCGATCGTCCATGCGAACCGGAGATGAGATGAAGTGGTCATGATGCTCGCCGTCCTTGTTGGTGCTCCGCGTCGGGAATGATCTGATCGAGCGCCGCGACGATGTCGCGCAGCGCCAGGATCACGTCGCTGCGCCGGCGCGGAGGTACGTTCTTCAGCAAGGCGGCGAATCGTCGCGTGCTGGCCTCGTCGACCTCGCGAGCGATCCGGTGGCCCTTCCGCGTGAGACGGATCGGTCGGGCGCGACCATCACCGGGTGACGGTGCGGAGGTGACGTGCCCCCGTTCCGACAGCCGCACGACGAGCCGACTCGCGGTGCTCTTGTCGATGCCGAGCCGGGCCACGAGTGCAGACTGTTGTAGCCCCTGCTCCCCTGCTTCGCGCAGGCACATCAGCGCATGCGCGTCCGAGACGGGGATCGGCTTGCCGCACGGAGTCTGGTCGCCGGCGAGCAGTCCGAACCGGCGGATGAACTCCTGCACGAGCCCGCGAAACGCCTCGACCATGGCGGGACTGTGCACGCACTTGGTTGCGGGCGCAACCATCACCGTCCATGCACACGCACGGATTGCGCGTCTCATCCTGCGACGACCTGTCAGCCTCGCGCCGATTGCCGGTGCGTGAGGTGGCGCTACGGTGTGATCGACGTGTGGTTCCGTCGCGCAATCGTGGGGCTGGCCGCACTGGTCGTCATGATGACGACGTGCGTGCGGCTCGCCAGCGCTTCCGCCGGCGAACCGGTGGCGCACTGTTGCTGCGGTGACCACGGCGTCAGCGACGACTGTGGGTGCGCCGACTGCCCGGCGGGGCGTGGGCAGCGCGACCACGGAGGACCGGAGCAGACGACCCTCGACCGCTGCTATGTCGAAGGGAGCTCGGAGCTCACCGTTCTGCTCCCGGCGTTCGACCGTCCCGCGCTGACGGTCGCGCTCGTGGGCCGGCGCCCGATCCTCGTCTCGATGCTCGTCATGCAGACGGCCGCGCCGCCCCCGCCGACCGCACCACCGTACGAACCACCCCGTTGACGGCGGCGGCTTGGGCCGCCCGCCCTCCACGTTCGTGCGTCGAATCGTTGGCGACACGGATCCGCGTCGGCCACGCCGTCCGGATCCGCGTTCTGGCGTGCCGTCGCGACTCGCCCATTCTCCTCTCACGACGATCCTTCGTCGAAGGCTGTACCTTCATGCGTCACGTCTCGCTTGTTTCGCTCTCCCTCGTCACCTCGCTCGCCGCGTGCGGCGACAACATCGACAACGACCTGCCCGACGCTCCCGGGCAGGCCGATGCGGTGACGCTCCAGTTCGCGGCGAAGGTCGCCGGCACGAGCTTCGCGTGCGGTCACACATACCCCGGCATCGGGATGACCGCGGCGAGCTATGCCGCCAGCGACTTCCGGTTCTACGTGCACGACGTCCGTCTCGTCGGCGCCGGCGGCTCCGTGCCCGTCACGCTCGACGTCAACGAGTGGCAGAACGCCGGCGGCGTGGCGCTGCTCGACTTCGAGGACGGCACGGCGGACTGCCAGATGGGATCCACGTCGATCCACACGGCGGTCACGGGGACAGCGCCGGCCGGGAATTACACCGGCATCGAGTTCAAGGTCGGAGTCCCGTTCGATCAGAACCACCTCGACGCGACCACGGCGACCGCGCCACTCAACATCCCCGCGATGTACTGGGCGTGGTCGTCCGGCCACAAGTTCCTCAAGATCGACGGCGTGGTCGGCGGCCAGGGGTTCAACCTGCACCTCGGATCGACGGGATGTACGGCCGCCAGTCCGATGGCACCGCCAGCCTCGCCGTGCACGAACCCGAATGTCATGAACGTCGCGCTCACCGGGTTCACGCCGGGGATCAGCACCGTCGTGGCCGACCCCGCGGCGGTGCTCGCCGACGTCGACGTCACCGCGAACACGGCGACGACCGCACCGGGTTGCATGTCGTTCCCCAACGATCCCGAGTGCACCACCGTCCTGCCGCACCTCGGCCTGGCGTATGGCACCGCGGCGGCCGGCACGCAGGTGCTGTTCACGGTGCAGTGAGCCGTGCGTGCTCCGATCCTCATGGCGATCGCGCTCGCGGCGTGCAGCGAACAGCCGCCACCGCACACCCACACGCATGATGCCGGGACCGTCGATCCCCCGACCAGCTGGCCGTTCGAGCTACCGGCGGGCTTTCCGGCGCCGCGGCTCCCGGCCGATGCGCGCCTGAGCCCGGAGCTCGCGGAGCTCGGCCGGTATCTGTTCTACGACCAGCGACTGTCGGGCAACGGCACGCAGGCATGCAGCTCGTGCCACCTCCAGGCCCGCGCGTTCTCCGATGGCAAGGTCGCGCCCAGCGGATCGACCGGAGAGGTCCTGCGACGCAACGCGATGAGCCTCACCAACGTCGCGTACGGCCCCACCCAGACGTGGGCGAACTTCCACCTCGACACGCTCGAGCAGCAGGCGCTGGTGCCGATGTTCGGCGACAATCCGATCGAGCTCGGCATCACGGGTAACGAGGACCTCGTGCTCGGCCGCCTCCGTGCTGATCCGGCGTACCCGCCACGGTTCGCCGCCGCGTTTCCCGGCGTCGCCGACCCGTTCGACTTCAACCACGTGGTCGCGGCGATCGCGGCGTTCGAGCGTCGCTTGATCTCGGGGCAATCGCGCGTCGATCGCTATCGGCAGGGCGACCTCGCCGCGCTGTCTGCGTCCGAGCAGCGCGGCCAGGATCTGTTCTTCACCGAGGCGCTCGAGTGCCAGCACTGCCACGGTGGCTTCAACTTCACGATCGCGGTGGACCACGCCGGGCTCGCGACCCCGGCGAGCGCGTTCTTCAACAACGGGCTCTACAACGTCGGCGGGACCGGCGCGTATCCGGCGACCGATCAAGGGCTCTACGAGCTGACCCAGCTCGACGCCGATCGCGGACGCTTCAAGCCCCCCAGCCTGCGCAACGTCGCGGTGACGGCTCCGTACATGCACGACGGCAGCATGGCGACCCTCGACGAGGTCGTCCGGTTCTACGAGCGTGGTGGCAGGCTGACGACGACCGGCCCCGACGCCGGTGACGGCAAGCTCAATCCGAACAAGAGTCCGTTCGTCGGGGGATTCACGCTCACCGATCAGGAGCGCTCCGACCTGATCGCCTTCCTCGAGGCGCTCACCGACGACGCGTTCCTGACCGACGCAACCCTGTCCGATCCCTTCGAGTAGCGGATCGTGGAGTCGACTGAAGCGGTCCGAGCCGCGGAGTCGCGACCCCTCTGAACGCCGATCGGGAGTGCCGCCCAGAAGGTAGACGCCGGGCACAGCGGGCTCGATTCTCGTTCGCGGTACGGTGTGGCCAGAGAGACCACGACCGTGCAGCAGGCCGCCGAGCAGGATGCGCAACGACCATGGCACGCGCTGCAGGGTGCCGAGGCGGTCGTGGCCGTGGACTCCGACCATGGTGGGCTGTCCGTGGACGAGGCGCGCGCGCGGCTCGTCCGGTTCGGTCCCAACGCGCTGCCGGCGCCGGAGAGCCGCTCGCTGCTCTCGGTGTTCGTCGGGCAGTTCAAGAGCCCGCTGATCTACCTGCTGTTCGCCGCGGCGGGCGTCGCGTTCGCGCTCGGGCACACGAGCGACGCGATCGTGATCTTCATCGTCGTGTTGCTCAACGCGATCATCGGCGCGTTCCAGGAAGGGCGCGCCCAGCGGTCGATGGAGGCGCTGCGCAAGCTGGCGACCCACAACGCCCGCGTGGTGCGCGGCGGACAGGAGGCGATCGTCGAGGCGCGCGAGGTGGTGCCGGGAGACGTCGTCGTGCTCGAGGCGGGGGATGCCGTGCCCGCCGATGCCCGGTTGCTCCGCGGGGCCGCGCTGCAGATCGCCGAGGCCGCGCTCACCGGCGAGTCGCTGCCGGTGGCGAAGGATCTGCTCCCGCTCGCGCCCGACACGCCGCTCGCCGACCGGCGGAACATGGTCTACGCGGGCACCCACGTCACGGCCGGGCGCGCGCGCGCGGTGGTGGTCGCGACCGGGCTGGCGACCGAGATCGGGCGCATCGCGGCGCTCGCCGGTTCGGCGAAGGAGCCGCGGACACCGCTCGAGCAGCGCATCGCGCAGTTCGGGCGCTACATCATGATCGCGGCGGCGGTGATCTTCGTCGCCGTGATCGGCATGGGTCTGTTGCGCGGGATGGCGCTCGGGCCGACGATCATGGTCGGGATCAGCCAGGTCGTCGGGATGATCCCCGAGGGGCTTCCCGTCGCGATGACGATCGCGCTGGCGGTCGGGGTGCAGCGCATGGCGCGGCGGCGGGCGGTCGTGCGCCGGCTCGCGGCCGTCGAGACGCTCGGCTCCACGACCGTGATCTGCAGCGACAAGACCGGCACGCTGACGCGGAACGAGATGACGGTCACCGCGATCGTCTTGCCCGGCGGCCGCGAGCTGACCGTGACCGGCGCCGGCTACGCGCCCGAGGGCAGGATCGTCGAGGACGGGCGGGCGCTGGAGGCGCTGCCGGAGGACGTGCTCGCGCTGCTCGAGGCGGCGGTGCTGTGCAACGACGCGCAGCTCCACGGCCCCACCGACTCGGAGCCGCGGTGGATGCCGATCGGCGATCCGACCGAGGTCGCGCTCGTCACGCTCGGGATCAAGGGCGGCGTCGTGCCGGCGGTGCTGCGCGAGCGAGAGCCTCGGCGCGCGGAGATCCCGTTCGACTCCGGGGCGAAGCTGATGGCCACGCAACACGACAGCCCGGGCGGGGCGCGGGTCGTGATCAAGGGCGCGCCGGAGATGATCCTCGAGCTGTGCCGCGCGGCGCGGAGCGACGGACACGACGTCGTGCTCGACGACGAAGGGCGGCGCGCGCTGCGCGACATCGCCGATGGCATGGCGGCGCGGGCGCTCCGGGTGCTCGCGATCGGCGTCGTCGAGGGCGCCGAGATCGAGGGGAGCGCGGGCTTCGAGGCGTTCCGCGGGCGGGTGACGCTGCTCGGGTTGCTCGGCCAGATCGACCCGCCGCGGCTCGAGGTCAAGGAGGCGGTCGCGCGCTGCCGTGCGGCCGGGATCCGCCCGGTGATGGTGACCGGCGACCACAAGGCGACGGGCCACGCGATCGCCACCGACCTCGGCATCGCGCGCGAGGGCGACGGCGTGGTCGACGGTCGCGAGCTCGAGGCGATGTCCGAGGCCGAGCTCGCCGAGCGCATCGCGGGCATCTCGGTGTTCGCGCGCGTTCACCCGGCTCAGAAGCTGCGCATCGTCGACGCGTACCAGCAGCGGGGCGAGGTCGTGGCGATGACCGGTGACGGCGTGAACGACGCACCCGCGCTGGTCAAGGCCGACGTCGGTGTGGCGATGGGCATCACCGGTACGGAGGTCGCGAAGGAGTCGTCGAAGATCGTGATCGCCGACGACAACTTCGCGACGATCGTCGCCGCGGTCGAGGAGGGCCGCATCGTCTACAGGAACATCAAGAAGACCGTGCTGCTGCTGTTCTCGACCTCGGCGGCCGAGGTCGCGGTCCTGTTGCTCGCGATGCTGCTCGGCTATCCGGCGCCGTTCGCGGCCGTGCAGATCCTGTGGAACAACCTCGTGACCGAGGGGCTCATCACGATCAACCTGATCATGGAGCCGGCCGAGGGCGACGAGATGCGGCGGCCGCCGATCTCGCGCGCCGAGCCGCTGCTCACCCGGATCCTGCTGACGCGCATGGCGTTCATGGTCCCCGCGATCGTCGTGTCGACGCTGGGCTGGTTCGTGGTCCGGACGGCCTCGGGAGTCCCCGAGGACCAGGTCCGCACCGAGACGTTCACGCTGCTCGCGATCTGCGAGTGGTACAACGTCCTCAACTGCCGCTCCGAGACGAAGTCGGCGCTCACGCTCGACGTGCTCAAGAACGGCTGGCTCGTCGGCGGGCTCGTGGTCGGCAACCTGCTCCAGATCGCGGTCGTGTTCTGGGAGCCGCTCGGCCGCGTGTTCTACACCGTCCCGTTCGGGTTCCCGGTGGTGCTCGCGCTCGGCCTCGTCGGGAGCCTCGTCCTGTGGGTCGAGGAGCTCCGCAAGCTGCTCGTGCGCCGGCGCGGATCCTGATCGCCGGCCGCGGCCCGGGCATGACGGCGCGCCGCGCGGGCGGCGACGATCTCCCTGATCAAGGTGCACACCGCGAGCTGGACGGGGTGGTGCGCGACCGCGCACGCGGCCTCAGGCTGCACCGGTGCCCCCCCGGGCGGCGAGGGCCGGCAGGATCGGGTCCTCGCCGGCGGGATGTCCGTGCCAGTCGATCGTGACGAGCACGATGCTGTCGTCGGACGCGATGAGATCGTGAGGCGTCCCGGCGGGGAGGAACAGCAGCGCGGGCGCGACGAGCTCGGTCGCTCCGGCGTCGCGACTCGCGAGCTGCACGCGTCCCGCGATCGCCTGGACGTACACCGCGTGGTTGGTCTTGTGCTCCGGGATGATCGTGCCGGCGCGAAGCGCGAGGAGCAGGACGCGCGCGTCGTCGGTGCGAAGCAGCGTCTTCGCGGCGAGGCCCGTCGTGGCGAGGCCGGGGCTGCGGCGCAGCGCGGCGGCCTCGCTCGCCAGATCGAGGCGGGCCGGGGGTCTCGGGGTGGACGCGAACCGCGGACCCAGGACGTGGTTCTCGAGGTGGACGTGCGCGAGCGTGTCGCGCTCGAGCGCCTCGAGCTCGCGGAACAACGTGCGAACGCTCCCGCAGGCCCAGTCCTGGAGCGTGAAGTTGTCCGTGCTGTCGCGCACCCGCTCGAGGAGCGCGGCGACCTCGAGGTGATCGTCGATCATCGTCGCGAGCAGCGGCGCCGCCTCGGGCGCGGACGCGAGGAGCGCGGGGAACAGCCGGGCCTCCTCCTCGTCGAGGTGGGGCAGCAGCACCTCGGTCAGCTCGTCGACCGTGGCCTCGAGCTCGTGGAGCTTCGGGTCGTGGTCGCCGTGGACGCGCGCGACCTTCGTCGCGAGAGGCCGCAGGTAGGGCAGCGTCTTCCTCAGATACGCGTGGTGGTGGTCGACGATGTGCGCGATCAGCTCGGCGGTCGTCCAGTCGCGCATGGTGGAGGACGGCACGGCCGAGCGCCGCTCCGCGATCACGGCGCCGAGCTGCTTCATCAGCGCATCGAGGTCGACGCCGCGCTCCTTCGCCGCTTGCTCCACGCTGAGGTGGCCGCGGCAGCAGAAGTCGATGCGGTGGCGCTGGAAGACGTGGGCCGTTTCGGAGTGATCGGTGACGATGTTGGCGACGGTCTGCGAGGCAGTGACGGGTTGCATGTTCCGGGATAGAGCAGCGACCGTGCCTGGTCGCGGACTGCGTGATTTCGAGTGGTTGTGAGAGGCCGCGGTTGCCGGAGCGTCCCAAATGTTCCATGGTGGAACGCATGGAACACCGGCCGGCGACCTGCGAGACGTGTGGCCTGGTCCCCGTGATCGAGCGTCTGACGGGGGCGACGGAGATGATCGCGGAGAGCGCGGCGATGCAGGCGGTGCTTCGCCGCGTGGCGAGGTTCGCAGCGAGCGATGCACCGGTCGCGGTGTTCGGCGAGACCGGCACGGGCAAAGAGGTGATCGCGCGCGTGCTGCACGCGAGCTCGGAGCGCGCGAGCGGACCGTTCGTGCCGGTCAACGTCGCGGCGCTGCCCGCCGAGCTGCTCGAGTCGGAGCTGTTCGGGCACGGCAAGGGCGCGTTCACCGGCGCGACGTCGGCGCGGCAGGGACTGTTCGAGGCCGCGAGCAAGGGGACGTTGTTCCTCGACGAGGTCGCCGAGCTGCCGCTGTCCCTGCAGGCGAAGCTCCTGCGCGCGCTCCAGGACGGCGAGATCCGGCGCGTCGGCGAGAACCACGCGTTCGCGAGCGATGTCCGGATCGTGTGCGCGACGCACCGCGAGCTCGCGGACCGCGTGCGCGATGGCTCGTTCCGCCAGGATCTGTTCTACCGGCTCAAGGTCCTATCGGTGCGCGTGCCTCCGCTGCGCGAGCGCCGCACCGACATCCTGCCGCTCGCACAGCGGTTGCTCGCGGACGAGCGGACCTCCGCGCGCGACTTCAGCGAGACCGCGAAGGCCGCGCTGCTCGCCTATGACTGGCCCGGCAACGTGCGCGAGCTCCAGAACGCCGTGAAGCACGGCGCCGCGCTCGCGACGGGCCGCCTCGTCGAGGCCGGCGACCTCCCCGAGGAGATGCTGTCGATCCGGCCACGTCGCCCGGTGGCACTGCGGCCACTGGCCGAGGTCGAGCGCGATCACATCCTCGCCGTCCTCGACGCGTGCGGGGGCTCGCAGGCGGAGGCCGCGCGGATGCTCGGCATCGCGCGCAACACCCTGTGGCGCAAGCTCCGCAGCTTCGACGGCCGTGCTGGCACGGCCGATGCTTCGACCTGACGCCAGGAGGTCCGGTCATGGAGTCACTGCTCGAGGTCGAGTGTCCCGGCTGCGCGGAGGTGTTCGTCGTCCCCGCCGAGGTCATCGAGGACTGCCAGCGGATGCTCGCGGAGCACGGGCACTGCATCGGCCCGGCGAGCTACGAGTGCCCCGTGCCGTACTTCGCGTCCCTCGCGTGTCATGGACCGGCGCGATGCGCGGTCACGCCGCGCCGGTCGCCGTCACCGGGAGGCGCGCGGTGATCCAGCGCGTCCTCGAGGGCGCGTAGCCCGTCGGTAGGCCGGCCGAGCTTCGTGCCCTGCTCGATGTACGCCTGCATGAACATCCGCGTCTGCTCGCGGACCTTGGTGAAGTGGACGC
>JAEUJX010000185.1 GCA_016794545.1 Myxococcales bacterium | reverse complement strand
TGCTCCTCTCGAACGGCACTCCGATGTTGCGCGCGGGCGACGAGCTGCTGCACACGCAGCGCGGCCACGACAACCCCTACGATCGCGACGACGAGATCACCTGGCTCGACTGGCAGGGCCGGCAGCGTCACGGCGGCTTCTGGCGGTTCGTGCAGCAGATGATCGCGTTCCGCGCGCGGCACCCGTCGCTCTCGCGGAGCAGGTTCTGGCGCGAGGACGTCCGCTGGTTCGGCCCTCGCGGAGTGGCCGACCTCGCGGCGCCGGCCGTCGCCTGGTGCCTTCGCGGCGCGGCCCAGGGCGATCGTGACCTCTACGTGATGGTCAATGCGAGCCACCAACCGGTGACGTTCGTGCTCCAGGACACCGCTCGCCCATGGCGGCCCGTGATCGACACGGCGCTCCCATCACCCGACGACATCGACCTGGCGAGCCGCCCGGTCCTCGACCGGCCGTCCTATGTGGTCGCTGCACGGTCGCTGGTGGTGCTGGTCGCTGACTGACCTCGGCGGGCGCGGATCCGTCACGAGGAGTCTCCGAAGCGGGCCGCGATGCGCTGGAGCTCCGAGATCGACCGCGCGGAGAGCTTGCGGTACAGCCGCAGCCGGTGAGTCTCCACCGTCCTCGGCGAGATGCAGAACCGATCGGCGATGTCCAGCGTCGCGAACCCGCGGATCACGAGCTCGAAGACCTCGCGCTCCCGTGCCGTCAGCCGAGCGAGAAGTGCATCGCGTGCAGCGAGCCCCGGTGGGGAGGGCGCGGTCCGCGGTGTGCCGCCCAGGGCCTCGCGCAAGCCCTGGACGATCTCGTCCATCGGTTGCGTCTTCTGCAGGTACGCGCGGGCTCCGGCGTCGAGCATGTCCGCGATCACCCCCGGATCGCCCACGGCCGAGAGGGCGACCACGCAGCACGCCGGCGACGCCTCGCGAAGACCTGACGCCAGCGAGACACCAGACATCGCCGGCATCGTGACGTCGATGATGGCGAGGTCGGGTGCGAGCTCGCGCGCGGCGTGCAGCGCGCGCACCGGATCGCCGGTCTCGTAGGCGACGCGGAGGCCGGGGACACGCGCGAGCGCGAGCACGAGTCCCTGCCGGAACACCGGATGATCGTCCACGACCACGACCTCGACCTCCACACCTCCGCCACGCACGCCGTCTTCGCTAGCACGAAGCGCGCGGCGTTCGCGGCAGCACCGGCACGATCCGGCGCTGACAACAGCTCGCAACGAGCAGCGTACGGAATTCTACGTACGCGGCGTCAGGAGCGCGCGCAGTTGCGCGAGATCGACCGGCTTCGCCAGGTAGCTCGCTCCGAGCGTGCGGCATGCGGCAGTCACGCCCGCGTCGTGGCATGGCAAACCGGTGAGCACGATGCTGGGGATCGGACCGAGCTCGTCGTGGAGCCGGAACAGCAGCTCGATCCCGCTGGTCCCACGAAGCCTCGCATCCGCGACGAGCACATGAGGCCGGCGCGCACGGGCGCGCAGGAGCGCCTCGGCCGCCGTGTGCGCCACCTCCGTGTCGAATCCGTCGTCGGTGAGGATGACCGCCAGGCTGTCGGCCTGCACGGGATCGTCGTCGACGATCAGCACGCGGCGGTTGCGAGCGGGGTCCGGCCATGGTTCCCGCGCCTGCCAGCTCGGTGCGTCCCTCGGCAGATCGAACTCGAAGCGCGACCCGGCACCGACCTCGCTGTGCACGCGGAGCGTCCCGCCGTGTTGCTCGATGATCCGTCGACACACGTAGAGTCCGAGCCCCGAGCCCGTGCGTCCCTGGGCGGTGGGAGCCCGCCGGTACTTCCCGAACACCGCCGCCGCATCGGCCGGTGCGAGCCCCGGCCCCGCGTCGATCACCGACACCGTCGCCCGGCTCGCCGCGGTGCGGACCCGCACGGTCACCGGGGATCGGGGTGGGCTGTACTTGAGGGCGTTGTCGACGAGGTTGGCGAGCACCCGCTCGATCCGCCGTTCGTCATAGAACGACACCGCGGTCGCGGGACGATCGACCTGCACGCGCGCGCCGTCGACGGTCGAGAGCCGCTGCACGACCCGCATCACGACCTCACCGAGCTCTGCCTGGTCGAGGTCGAGGGACAGCCTGCCGGCGTCGGCCGCGCACAGGTCGAGGATGTCGCTCACGAGCCGGTCCATGTAGCTCGTGTTCCGCTCGATGCGCGCGACCGTCTCGCCCCGTCCCGCGCACTCGCCGAGCAGGTGTGCCTCGAGCGCGATCGCCGAGAGCGGCCCCCGCAGGTCGTGAACGATCTCCGCGAGATCATCCTCGTCGAGGGAGCTCCGCTCGGGACCGAACGCGCGCAGGAGGAGGACGCGTCGATCGCCGCCGTTCGCGCACACCGTCATCGCCGTGACCAGGCGGTCACCTCGCGCGTTGATCGCATGAACCGCCCCGGCCGGCACGAAGCACACGCCGCGCACGGGCGTCGCCAGCACGCGCAGATCCTCGCACGCGAGAACCGACTCGACCGCCGTCCCGATCAGCTCGCCGCGGACGCGTCCGAGCAATCGCTCGGCATGCCGGTTGACGGCGCGGATGATGCCCGGTCCCTCGACTTCGAGGGCGGGATCCTGAGCGCCTTCGAGGTCGAGCTCCTCGTCGCGCACGACGAGCGGAGCTTGCTCGCCGGTTCCGCGTGCCAGGACCGGCGAACGGTCGAGAGGTTCCCCCATAGCCCACCACGGATCTCTCCCGTTCGCGCCGGCCGCCATGCGTATTTCTACGCATCTTCGAATCCGGACACCCGACGACGCGGCGCTACTCGAGGTCGTCGAGGCCGCCGCCGTTGACCACGCGCTGGAAGCCGGCCCCCTCGAGCACCTGCTTGGCCTTCGCGGCGCGGGAGCCCTTGGCGCAGTACACGACGACCGGCTTCGCGTGGTCGCCGCCGGTCAGCTTCTCGACCTCGGCGAGCCGCCGCTCGACCTCGTCGACGGGGATGTTCACCGCGCTCGGCAGGTGGCCGCCCTGGAACTCGCCGGGCGTCCGCACGTCGATCACCGTCGCGCCCTCGGCGATCAGGCGCTTCGCCGCCTCGGGATCCTTGCTCGGTCGGGGGGCCGGCGGCGGGGCCGGCTTGTCCTCGCCGCGCGAGCAGCTCGCGGCCAGGAACAGCGCGGCGACGACAGCGATCAGGGCGGTGAGGGGCGAACGGCGGTGCATCGGTGCTCCAAGCGTACCCTCGAAGGGGTCAGGCGGCAGTGCGGTGCGGCACCTGGACGCGGTCCTCGGCGATCCGGCCGTCGCGCATCGTGATCACGCGCTGCGCGCAGCTGCCGATGTCGGCCTCGTGGGTCACCATGACGATCGTGATGCCGGTGGCCGCGAGGTCCTGGAGGAGTCGCATCAGGTCCTGACTCGTGCGGGTGTCGAGCTGACCGGTCGGCTCGTCGGCCAGGATCAGCCGCGGGTTGTTGACGAGCGCGCGCGCGATCGCGACGCGCTGCTGCTGCCCCCCGGAGAGCTTGCCCGGCGTGTGCTGCGCGCGGTTTCCGAGGCCGACGCGCTCCAGTGCGGCGAGCGCGCGCCGCGTACGCTCGCGGGCCCCCACGCCGGCGTAGACCAGGGGCAGCTCGACGTTCTCGACCGCGCTCGTGCGCGGCAGCAGGTTGAAGCTCTGGAACACGAAGCCGAGGTGCGCGCTGCGGATCTCGGCGAGCTCGGTGCGCGACAGGTCGGTGACGTTCTTTCCCGCGAGGCGATAGATGCCGCGCGTCGGCCGGTCGAGGCAGCCGATCACGTTCAGCAGCGTCGACTTGCCGGAGCCCGACGCCCCCATGATCGCGACGAACTGTCCCTCGGGGATCGCGAGCGACACGTCGTCGAGCGCGTGAAGCACGGTGTCCCCCGTGACGTACGTCCGGTACACGTGCTCGAGCTCGATCAGCGCGGTCACGGACGGCCCCGGCTCAGGACCACCGCGCGTGCCTCTCCGGCTCGGTGCGGCAGCAGCTGAGGAGGAGAAAGATCACGGCGAGGAGAACGATCACGGCGTTCATGAGTGTGGCTCTCCTTCGCGGCCGAACACGCCGCGCGGCACGTAGGTGTCGACGACCGGATCGAACACCCACAGGGTGTCCCGCGCCCCCGGCGGCCGGTAGATCAGCGCGCCGGGCACGAACCTGACGGAGCCGGTGCGCACGATGCCATCCACGCGGTACTCGACGACGCCGGCGAACAGCGGATCGATCGCGCCCCCGAACCCGACGCGATACACGCCGAGCCAGGTCCACTGCTCGTTGCGACCACCGCTCGTGAAGGTCAGGATGATCGCGGGCTCGCCGAAGATCGACCCGACCGAGAGCGCCTCGAGGCTGTCCGCGCTGCCGAGGCACGGGTATCCCGGCGACGACGCGACCTCGACACCCTCCGCGTTCTCGACACGGATGCCGGTCGTGTACGTCGCGGTGATCGTCTGCCCGCCGACGGTCAGCCGCAGCGGCGGCTGCGCCTCGGCGGCACACAGCGCGTCCTCGGAGAGCCACGCGGCCTCGCCCGGCGTGGCCGTGTCGGTGCTGGTGACGTCGGTGACGCCGTGGAGCCACGGCAGCGCGGCGACGAGCAGCGGGAGCATCATCATGGCGCGTCCGTTTCGAGCAGCCAGCACACGATGTCGCGCGTGGACACGACGCCGACGATCCGCTCGTCGGCGCCCACGACGATCACGTGGTGCGTGTCCTCCGCGGCCATCATCGAGGCCGCGTGCGCGACCGTCGCGTACTCCGACAGGCAGAACGCGAGAGGCATCATCACCTCGTCCGCGCAGCGCGCCTGCAGGTCCTCGGGGAGCGGGCTGCCGTTTCGCACCGAGGACAGCGTCGCGTCGATCTGCTCGAGCAGATCGAGCTTGGTGATCATCCCGACCGGCTTCTGCCGCTCGTCGATCACCGGAATGCACCCGATGTGGTGGTCCAGCATCAGCCGGATCACGACGCCGAGCTCGAGATCGGGCCGGGCGCAGACCAGCTTCCGGCTCATGATCTGGTGCAGGGGGACCGAGGACGCGGACGGACGGTAGGTCCTCGGCAGCGGGATGAATCCGGGCGAGACGAACCGCTGCGGCTCGGTGCCGTTGCCGCGATATACGACGCAGGTCTGCGGCTCGGTGATCTCGCCCTGCATGTCAGCCTCCTACGGACAGGAGCAGCAAGCCGCACGCCACCTCCGGCAGCGGCGTACCAGGTTCGAACGCGCAAACCTCGCGCTACCCGACCGCGCCCCCGGCAGACCGTGCGGGCATTTCAGAGCCGCAGCCGGGCCCCGGCGGCGGGCACGTCCACCGAGGGAAAGCCCTGATCCTTGAGGAGGCCGGCGAGCGCGGCCCGCGGGGCGTCCTCGCCGTGGACGAGGACCACGCGACGAAGCGGGCCTCGATGCCGCACGGCGATCGCGTGCTCGACGAGCGCGCGCTGATCGGCGTGAGCGCTGAGCCCACCGAGGTTGACGACGTCGGCGTGCCGATCGCGGACGACGCCGAAGATCTTGACGTCGCGGCGCAGCTCGACGAGCCGGCGCCCGAGCGTGTGCTCGGCCTGATAGCCGACGATCAGCACGGTGCACCGCGGGTCCTCGATCGACGCACGGAGGTGGTGCAGCACGCGGCCGCCCTCGCACATCCCGCTGCCGGCGATGATGATCGCGGGATCCGTCGAGAGGTTGATCGCCTTCGAGTCCTCGACATCGGAGATGTACGTGAGGCCCGCGAAGTCGAACGGCGAGTGGCCGTTGTCGTGCACCTCGCGGCGCATCGCCTCCGGGTGCAGGCGGAACACGTCAGTGACCTTCACCGCGAGCGGCGAGTCGACGAACACCGGGCAGTGCGGGACCTGGCCGAGCGCGCGCAGCCGACCGAGCGTGTAGATCAACTCCTGCGCGCGCTCGAGCGCGAACGCGGGGATGATCACCTTGCCGCCGCGATCGATCGTGCGGCGCACGGTGGCCGCGAGCGTGTCGACGGTCTCGTCGAGCGGCGGGTGGAGCCGATCGCCGTACGTGCTCTCCATCAGCAGCACGTGCGCGCCGCCCGGGACCTCCGGGTCCCGCAGGATCGGGAAGCCCGCGCGTCCGAGGTCGCCGGTGAAGGCGAACCGCAGCCGCTCGCCGGCGTCGTCGATGTCGAGCACGACCAGCGCGCTTCCGAGCACGTGCCCGGCGTCGTGGAACGTCAGCGAGACGCCCGGCGCGATCGTCTCCGCGCGGTGGTAGGGGATCGCGAACATCAGCTCGAGGACGCCGAGCACGTCGTCGTGCGTGTACAGCGGCGTCACCGGATCCAGATCGACGCCGCGCGCGATCAGCTTGTCGATGTGCCGCGCGTCGGCGAGCTGGAGGGCCGCGGCATCGGCGAGCATCGGCGCGCACAGGTCGCGTGTCGCCGGGGTCGCGTACACGGGCCCGCGATAGCCCTGCTTCCACAGCACGGGCAGCGCGCCCGAGTGGTCGAGGTGCGCGTGCGACAGCACCACGGCGTCGAGCTCGGCGGTGTCCACGGGGAGCGCGCGGTTGCGCTCGAAGCTCTCCTTGCGCCGGCCCTGGAACAGGCCGCACTCGAGGAGCACGGTCGCGCGATCGGTGCGCACCACGTACTTCGAGCCGGTGACCGTTCCCGCGCCGCCGACGAACTCGATCTCGATCACGTCCGGACTCCTCTCGTGCGTGCGGGCACCAGCCGCCAGCCGTGCAGTCCGTGCGCCATCCCGTCGACGACAGGATGCGCAGGATCTGCGTCGCCGGCAAGGCGAAGCGCATGCGATGCGGCGAGCAGCCACCCGGCACCCGCGCCGCGGGTGGCTCGCGCCGTGCAACACCCGTGGACATGTTCACGAAACCATTTGCGACCGAGGGTGACGTGAAGCGGTTGCTGGGGGAGATCGATCCCCTGACCACGTCGAGGATCCTCGCGATCGCGCCCACGGTGGACGAGCTCGACGAGGCGATTCGCCAGGAGGAGGACGCGGCCGCGTTCGGAGAGGAGGAGCACACGCCGTCGTCGGCGCGCGTCGCGAACGTCCGCGCCGTACTCGCCGAGCTGGCGGCCGCCGAGCTCGACGCGGAAGGAGCCGTCCCATGAAGCGCATCCTGGTCGCGCTCGACGCCTCGGGCCGAGCCGAGCGCGTGCTCGGCGCCGCGCTCCGGCTCGCCGACATGGCCAACGCCAAGCTCGTCGTCTACCGCGCGATCGGGATCCCACCCGACATGCCGCACGAGATGTTCCGGATGACCGACCTCGGCATGGAGGACTACCTGCTCGCACACGCGCACCGCGATCTCGACCGCCTCCTGAAAGACGTCCCGAAGGAGCGCATCGAGAAGATCACGACCTCGCTCGCGACCGCGTGGGACGGCATCTGCACCGCCGCCAAGGAGAACGACGTCGACCTCATCGTGATCGGCTCGCACGGCTACGGCGGCCTCGATCGGCTGCTCGGCACGACCGCCGGCAAGGTCGTGAACCACGCCGACCGCAACGTCCTCGTGGTCAGGACGCTGCTGTGAGCGCGTCCTGCGGCTGCGACGTCAACCACACCCCGCGCCTCGTCGTGCTCACGGGAGGTCCCGGTGCGGGCAAGACGGCCGTGCTGGAGGTGCTCGCGCAGCACGCGTGCCGCCACGTCCTGCTGCTGCCCGAGGTCGCGAGCATCCTGTGGAAGGGCGGCTTCCCGCGGAAGGACGGCCTCCCGCTCCGGCGGGCGTCGCAGCGCGCGATCGTCCGCGTGCAGCACGAGCTCCAGCGCTACGCGATCGAGGAGCCGACGACGGCCCTCGTCGTCTGCGACCGCGGATCGCTCGACGGCCTCGCGTACTGGCCCGGCACCCCTGCGGAGTACTTCGACGACCTCGACACGACCGAGGACCGCGAGCTCGCGCGCTACGCGAGCGTGATCCACCTCCAGAGCGCGGCGCGCGAGCACGGCTACTTCAGCACCGCGGTGCGCCCGGAGAGCGCGGAGCAGGCGCGCGAGATCGATCGCAAGATCCTCGAGGCGTGGTCGCACCACCCTCATCGCACCGTGATCGAGAGCGAGCCGGACTTCCTGCGGAAGCTCGACAAGGCGCTGGTGCTGTTGCGCGCCCAGATCCCCGCCTGCTGCCGCTGAGCGCAAACGCTTCGTCGCGTGCGCTCCGCACGCACGCTTTGCGTGCGTGTTTTTGCTTTGCGGTTCGCGACGTAGAAGCTACCAAGAGAGGTCGATGGGTGGACGCTTCGCGCTCGCGATCCTCGCCGTGCTCTGCCTGTCTCGCCCCGCCGGCGCCGATCCGGGTGACCGCGGGATCGTGTACACGGAGCTGCTCGGCAAGGGCGGCCTGTGGGGGCTCGGCTACGACTACCCGCTCGCGCGGCGGCTCGATGCAGGCGCCGTGGCCTCGTACGTCGTGCTCGACGGGCAGCACATCTGGACGCTCGCGCCGTACGCGCGGCTCGCGATCGCCGGCGGCGATAGCAACCGGTTCTACGTCGACTTAGGCCCGCAGCTCGTCCGCGTGTCGACTCCCTCGCCGGGGCCCGAGTGGATGGGCCCGAGCTCGAC
>JAEUJX010000180.1 GCA_016794545.1 Myxococcales bacterium | reverse complement strand
GAAGTTCAGGGCGAAGGTCGATCAATGGCTCTCGGGCGCGAGCATCTGGGGCTTCCAGGCCTGGAACGGCGCGCTGCTCGGGACGCTGACCGGCAACCAGGCGTACTGCACCAAGGCGATCGCGCAGGTGGAGGCGCAGGTGGTCGCCGCGGAGGCGAAGATCGCGGCGGGCCAGGCGCCCGAGGTCGCGGCCGACAGCTACCTGCACACCGGCGAGCTGATCGGCGACCTCGCGCTCACCTATGACTGGTGCTTCGATCAGGTGTCCCCGGCGCAGCGCGATCGGTGGATCGCCTACGCCAACAACGCGATCGCGAACGTGTGGAACCACAACGGCGCGAAGTGGGGCAACGCGACCATCCCGTGGTCGGGCTGGAGCGTGAGTGACCCGAGCGACAACTACTACTACTCGTTCCTCCGCGGCACGATGCTGCTCGGCCTCGCCACCAAGGGCGAGAACCCGAGGGCCGACGAGTGGATCGCGCAGTTCCGCGACACCAAGGTGATGGGCGAGCTGATCCCCACCTTCAACGATGACCTCCAGGGCGGCGGGTCGCGCGAGGGCACCGGCTACGGCGTCGCGATGCGCAACCTGTTCGAGCTCTACGACTTCTGGTACGCGACGACGGGCGAGAAGCTCCACACCAAGACGAAGCACACGCGCGCGTCGATGTGGTCCTTCATGCACCAGACCTTGCCGACGCTCGACCGCGTCGCGCCGACCGGCGACCAGTCGCGCGACTCGACCGCGAAGTTCTTCGACTACCACCGCGCGTATCTCCAGGAGCTCGTCGCGCTGTTCCCGAACGATCCGATGGCGCAGATGGCCAAGCAGCTCCTCGCGAGCTCGACCGTCCCCGCGATGACGCAGTCGTTCATGGTCGCGTACGACTTCCTCTACGACATGGACGACGTGACGGCCGCGCCGATCGGCGGCAGCACCGTCTATCACGCGAAGGGCATCGGCCAGCTCTACGCGCGCTCGGGCTGGGACGCGAACGCGACGTGGGTCAACTTCACGGTGGGCCCATACACCCAGTCGCACGCGCACCAGGATCAGGGCTCGATCATGATCTACAAGAACGGCTGGCTCGCGTACGACCCGGTCGTCGACAGCCGCTCGGGCATCGATCAGGCGGTCACGACGCACGGCCTCGTGCGCGTCGACAATGGTGGCTCGCCGGTCCGCCAGGTCGCGTCGACCACGTCGACCATGCAGGCGCTCCACAAGGGGCCGGGCTGGGTCTACGCCTCGGGTGACCTGACCCCCGCGTACGATGGCAACTCCGCCGTCCAGAAGGTGCAGCGCGACGTGCTCTACCTCGAGCCGGACGTCGTCGTGGTCTACGATCGCGTCGAGGGCGGTTCGTCGCAGACGTGGCAGCTCGCGGTCCCGAACCAGCCGACGATCAGCGGCAACACCGCGACGATGACGGCCTCGGGCCACACCCTCGAGGTGACGAAGCTCGGCGCCGGCACCTTCGGCCAGTACAGCTACCGCTCGAACGCGGACTTCACGAACGGCTTCCGCATCGATCAGACGGCCTCGGGCGGCGCGCAGCGCTTCCTCAACGTGATCTCGATCGACGGCGCGGCCACGAGCATCACCGGCGCGGGTGACACGGCGCAGGTTCGGCTCGCCAGCGGCAAGACCGTCGAGGTCACGTTCGGCCACGACGCCGCCGGCGCGACGCTGACGATCGACGGCCAGACGACCACGCTCGCCGCGGGTGTCGACGACGTCAACGACCAGCAGTAGACGAGCTCGCGCCACCCGGCCGAGCCGTCGCCGTCAGGACTTCGCGAGCTCGAAGCCGATGGTCACGTCGAGCGTGAGCGGTTGCATGACGCCGCCGAGCGCGACCGCGGACGAGTTGTCGCGGAACGCCGCGGCGTTCGCCGGGAAGTACTGGGCGCTCCACATGTAGCCGCCCTGGTTCTCGGCGACCGTGGTGATGCGACCGAGCTGGATGCCGAGCGTGTCGGCGGTCTGCTTCGCCTTGTCCTTCGCCGCGGCGAGCGCCATCTCGCGCACCTTCTTCTTCAGCTCCGGCAGGTCGCTGCGGCGGAACTGCGTCGACATCGCGGAGACGCCCGACTCGGCGCCGGACTCCATGATGCCGGCGATCCGATCGAACTTCTTCGTCGTCACCGTGATCGTGATCTCCGCCCGGTACGTGCGGACCTTGAGCTGCGACCAGCCCTCGGGGTTCGGGTCGTAGATCGGGTTCAGCGACAGGTACGAGAGCTTCATGTCGGTGGTCTCGACGCCGAGTGCCTTCAGCGCCGCGATCAGCTTCTCCTGCTTGGCCTGCACCGCGGCGGTCGCGATGCCGGGCTTCGCGCCGTCGGAGGACAGGGTCATCGTGATGTCCGCGCAGTCGGGGCTGACCTCGAGCGTGGCGGTGCCGGTCACGGTCATCGCGCCGGGCTGCACTGGCGCGGTCGGCGTGGGCACGGCGATGACCTGCGGCGCCTTGTCGGCGCAACCGGTGACGAGAGAGGTGGCGAGGGCGAGGGAAGCGAGGGTCGATTTCAGCATGGCGAGCTCCTTTTGCTCTGCCTGTGAAACGGGCGCCGCGGCCGAGTGACGTCCCCCGCTCCCGGGGTCTTACACACGCCTTACAGGCGCGCGATCAGCCGCTTCGCGATCAGGTACGCGTCGCCCGGCCAGCGGGCGGAGAGGTAGTTGCCGTCCTCGACCACGAACGCGTGGGTGTCGTCGTCGCGCGTGCCGCGCTTCGACAGCTCCTTCGGCCCGCGCTCGAAGTGCTCCGGAGAGGCGAGCGCCGCCTTCACCTCGTCCTCGACGTACGCGGGGTACGTGCGGTAGTAGCGGCCTCGCCGCCAGAACGTCGCCAGGTACGCGCTGCGCTCCATGTACTTCGGCAGGCACGTGGTGCGGCGGCCATGGAGCACGCTCGCCTGGCCGTCGGGGCGCGTGCTCCGCGCGGCGACGAGGACGCCGTGGCAGATCGCGGCGACCGGCTTGTCGAGCGCGAAGACCCGCGAGGTGATCCGCTGTACGAGCTCGCTGCCGAGGTACTGCTTCATGCCCGGCGCGTGGCCGCCGGCGAGGAACAGCGCCTCGAACGAGGCCGGATCGCATGCGCTCCACGGTCGCGGAGAGACGAAGGCGGGCGCGCGCTCCAGCTCGCGATAGAACGCGATCGGTTCGGGGCGCGCACCGAGCTTGCCGAAGATCACGCCGGTGAGGAGCAGCGGATCGCACGCGGGCGTCGCACCTGTCTCCGTCGCGAACACGACGTCGTGTCCCGCCTCGACGAGCAGCTTCCAGGGAACGGCGACTTCCGTGACATCGAAATCGCGGTCCGGAAGCGGAAACAAGACCGTCGCCATGGCGGCAGCATCCCACACGCACGAGCGCAAGACGGACCTCGCGACGCGTGCACGGGTCTTGCTGCGTCATGCGTCCGGAGGAGATCGATGCCGCGTAAGCAGCGCTTCAAGCCGTCCCGTAAGCCCAAGCCGGTCGACAGCCCCGCGGGCGAGAATCACGTGGTTCCGCCGAGCGAGACCGCCGTGGTCGATCAACAGCAGCCCCACCGCGAGGACGTGCGCGGCGTGATCGAGGCGGTCGGCGATACGTCGTAGTGCGCGCCTGCGTCGCACCGCGCGCCCGCGCACGCGCGCGGACGAAGGCTTCGTAGGGATCCTTACGTGATGTCGCCGTCGACGGGCTCGATGTGGACGTTCTTGTCCTTCGCATCGGGCTCGCGCACGGCGGCCGCGAATCGCTCGGCGGCATCGGCCGCGATCTCGACGCGGGTCTCGCGTGCGAGGATCTGGATCTTGCCGATCGCCTGCTTGCCGATGCGGCCCCGCCGGCAGAGCAGCGGCACGAGCCACTTCGGATCCGCGTTCTTCGACCGGCCGACGTTGACCGTGAACCACACCGCATTGCCGCGCGACGCGCTGGGCTCGCGGCGAACGTCGCGCCGCGGCTGCTCGCGCTCGCGCTCGCGCGGCGGCGGGCCCTTGCGCGGCGACGGAGCCTGCTCGCGCTCGCGTTCGCGGCGCGCCGGGGCGGGGCGCAGCGACGGCGCGAGCGTCAGCTCCTCGGGGGCCGGGCGCGCCTGGCGGCGCTGCGCGACGAGCGCGGCGACCAGCTGCTCGGCGCTGCGGTCGGCGAGCAGCGTGTGGGCGACGGCGCGATCGTCGTCGGAAGGCGCCTCGGCGAGCGCGCGGATCTCGAGGACGAGCTGGTCCTGATCGCGCGTGCGGATGTCGTCCGCCGACGGCGGCGGGCGCCACGACGGCTCGATACGCGCGCCGTGGAACATGCGCTCCATGTGGCGGCGCGCCGGATCGGGGACGACCACGATCGCCGTGCCCTTCTTGCCGGCACGACCCGTGCGGCCGCTCCGGTGCACGAGCACGTCGCGGTTCTGCGGCAGGTCCGCGTGGATCACGAGGCCGAGGTCCGGGAGGTCGAGGCCGCGCGCGGCGACGTCGGTCGCGACGCACACGCGGGCACGGCCGTCGCGCAGCGCCTGCAGCGCCTGGCTGCGCTCGCGCTGCGAGAGCTCCCCGGACAGCGCGGCCACCGAGAAGCCGCGCTCGGCGAGGTTCGCCGCGAGGCGGGTGACCCCATCGCGCGTGGCGCAGAACACCAGCGAGCCCGGCGCGTCGAAGTAGCGCAGCAGGTTCACGACCGCGAGGTCGCGCTCCCGCGGGACGATGGTCACCGCGATGTACTCGATGTCGCGGTGACGCTCGCCTTCGCTCGTCGCCGCGATGCGCTCCGCGTTCTTCTGGTAGCGCTTCGCGATCTGCGCGATCTCCTTCGGGATCGTCGCCGAGAACAGCAGCGTGCGGCGCTCGGCCGGCGCGGCGTCGAGCAGGCGCTCGAGCTCCTCGCGGAAGCCCATGTCGAGCATCTCGTCGGCCTCGTCGAGCACGACGCCCTCGAGCTTCGAGAGCACGAGCGCGCCGCGCTCGAGGTGATCGCACAGCCGGCCAGGCGTGCCGACCACGACGTGCACGCCGCGCGCGAGGTTGTCGCGCTCGCGCCGCGGGTCCATGCCGCCGACGCAGGTGACGATGCGCGCGCCGGTCTCGGCGTACAGCCAGGACAGCTCGCGCTGCACCTGGATCGCGAGCTCGCGGGTCGGTGCGATGATCAGGGCGCGCGGGGCGCCGGCCGGTCCGATCCGCTCCGCCTCGCCGAGCAGGCGCGGTGCGAGCGCGAGCCCGAACGCGACGGTCTTGCCGGAGCCGGTCTGCGCGGAGACCAGCAGGTCGCGCGTGGCATCGGCGCCGAGCACGGCGGCCTGCACGGCGGTGGGCTCGCTGTAGGAACGGGCGGCGAGCGCGCGGCGGAGGCTCGGATGCGCGGCGGAGAACGACAAGGCGGGCGCACCCTACAGGGTCAGGTCGTCGGTAGCAACTGCCGGAGATGCCAGGCCTGGGCGACCAGCTTCTGCTGCGCCTGGCGGTTGGCGCGGGCGAGCGAGCTGGCGTGGAACCCGGCGATCGCGAACGTCGCGAGCGTCGCCCCGACGACCAGCACGAACGTCGGGGTGCCCGAGATCACGAGCGCACCGGCGTGGCTGAACAGCCCTCCCTCGCGCAGCTCCCAGGTGATCGAGAGCAGGCCGCGCGCCTCGAGCACGAGCGGGATGACGAAGCTCGCGAGCATGATCACGACCAGCACCCACGAGCGCCGGATGAAGGCCGGATAGGACATCACCGACATCGTGACGACGCAGGTCAGCGCCGGCACGAACGTGAACGGTCCGGCCATGCGCGACAGGAGGACCAGCAGCACGCCGTTCGCGACGGCGTAGATCACCATCTCGACGAACGAGCGCCCCGGCCGCTGGCGGATCGCCCACGCGGCGCAGGCGAGCAGGATCGATGACGCGAAGACCGCGAGCACCTCCGGCCACTTGCGGATGCCGTTCCACGCCGCGATCGGCAGGAACGAGGCGATCGCGAGGTACGCGAAGATCGCGGTGCGCGCGTGGCGGCGAACCGCGTCCTCGTCGGCGTGCTGCATCGCCGCCACCAGATCGGGCGGCGGCTCCTTCGGTGGCTCGAGGAGCAGCGTCGAGACCAGCTCGGCGGCACCCGCGAGCTCGGGATCGAGCGCGAGCGCGCGGCCGGCGGCGCGCATCGCACCGGCGCGGTCGCCCTGCGCGAGCACCTGGCGGGCGCGCCCGAGCTGCTCCCTCGCGACCTCCTTGCGCCGCGCGAGATCGCGATCGCCGTCGAGGTACGCCTGGATCCGCTCGGCGACCTGCCGCGCGGTCGGTCGCGCGGCCCCGGCCATCGCGAGCGCCTGCGTGCACAGCGCGTCGAGCTCCGGCGGGATCGCGAGGTCGGGATAGCGCGCGGCGGGCGACATCACCGTCGCTGTCGAGAGCGTGCTGTTGATCGCCGCCTGCGACTGCCGGGGGTGCACGGGCTGCTTCGTGAGGATCTCGAACAGCAGCGAGCCGACCGCGTAGACATCGACCGCGCGTCCGACCTCGCCGCCGGTGACGAGCTGCTC
>JAEUJX010000174.1 GCA_016794545.1 Myxococcales bacterium | reverse complement strand
GCCAGTGCGCGGAGCGGATCGCCGGCGGCGCGCTCGTCGTGTTCGCCTCGGCGCGCGCGCTCCACAGCGGGCGCTGCGCCCGCAGCGGCATGGACGTCGTCCTGGTCACCAACATCGACGACGCGCGCGTCGGCTGCCGCCTCGCGGTACACCGCGACGTCAGCCGCCGTGCGCTCCTCCGCGCCGTCGCGTACGCGCGAGCGGCGTATGGCGCCGACGCGCCGATGCGCTCGACGAACGTCTCCGACGAGTCGGAGCTCGAGCACGCGAGTGTCCGCGAGCGCTCCGCGAAGCTGCTCGCGCTCACCGTGCAGGCGCCGCCGATCGCCGCCGAGAAGGCGCCCGCGCACGCGTGGGACGCCGACGAGGAGGCCGAGCCCGCCGACCTCGGCGACGCGCAGTGGTTTCACGCGATGATGAATCGACGAGGCACACCGTGAGCGCGCCGCGCACCGGTGCGCAGATCCTGTGGGAGGCCCTCGCACGCGAGGGCGTCGACGTCGTGTTCGGCTACCCGGGCGGCGCGATCATGCCCGCGTACGACGCGCTGCTCGACAGCTCGATCCGCCACGTGCTCGTCCGTCACGAGCAGGGCGCGGCGCACATGGCCGATGGCTACGCGCGCGTCTCCGGCAAGGTCGGCGTCGCGATCGCGACGTCGGGCCCCGGCGCCACGAACCTCGTCACCGGCATCGCGACCGCGATGCTCGATTCGGTGCCGCTGGTCTGCATCACGGGCCAGGTCACCTCGCGGCTGATCGGCACCGACGCGTTCCAGGAGACCGACATCACCGGCGTCACGCTGCCGATCACCAAGCACAACTACCTCGTCACGAAGGTCGACGACATCGCGAAGACGATCCGCGAGGCGTTCTACGTCGCGCGCTCCGGCCGGCCCGGCCCCGTGCTCGTCGACATCACGAAGGACGCGCAGCAGGCCACGACGACCCCGGTGTGGAGCTCGGCACCCGTGCGCATGCGCGGCTATCGCCCGGAGCACAAGGCCGAGCTCGACGACCTCGCACGCGCGACCGAGCTGATCGATCGCGCGAAGCGCCCGGTGATCCTCGCGGGCCACGGCATCGTGAAGGCCGAGGCCTCGGGCGAGCTGCGCGCGTTCGTCGAGAAGACCGGCATCCCGGTCGCGTCGACGCTGCTCGGGCTCGGCGGCTTCCCGGCCACGCACCCGCTGTCGCTCGGGATGATGGGCATGCACGGCGAGGCGTGGGTCAACCACGCGATCCAGGAGGCCGACCTCCTGATCGCGCTCGGCATGCGGTTCGACGACCGCGTTACCGGCAAGCTCGACACCTACGCGGTCAACGCGAAGAAGATCCACTGCGAGCTCGACCCCGCGGAGATCAACAAGAACGTGCGCGCCGATGTCGCGCTCGTCGGCGACGTGAAGGACACGCTCGAGGCGCTGATCCCGCTCGTCACGCGCCGCGATCGGGCGCAGTGGCTCCAGCGGATCGACGAGTACAAGGGCGACTCCGCCGTGCGCGACATCCAGACGATGCCGCACGACGGCCGGCTGTTCGCCGCGCACGTCATGCACGACCTGTGGCGCATCACCCAGGGCAAGGCGCTCGTCGTCACCGACGTCGGCCAGCACCAGATGTGGGAAGCGCAGTACTACAAGCACGATCACCCGCGGAAGCTCGTCACGTCGGGCGGCCTCGGCACGATGGGCTTCGCGCTCCCCGCCGCGATCGGCGCGAAGCTCGCGTCGCCCGACGACGAGGTGTGGGTGATCGCCGGTGACGGCGGCTTCCAGATGACCGCCTGCGAGCTGTCGACGATCGCGCAGGAGGGCGTGAAGCTCCATGTCGCGATCATCAACAACGGCTACCTCGGCATGGTCCGCCAGTGGCAGCAGTTCTTCTACGACGGCCGCTACTCGGCGACACCGCTGAAGAGCCCCGACTTCGTGAAGCTCGCGGAGGCGCACGGCCTCACCGGGATCCGCGTCACGAAGCGCGACGAGATCGAGGGCGCCGTCGCGCGCGCGCGCCGCGCCGATGGCACCTGCGTGATCGATTTCCGCGTCGAGCAGGAGGACTCGGTCTATCCGATGGTTCCGGCCGGCGCGGCCCTGAACGAGATGATCCGGCGGCCCAACCCGATCGTCGAGACCGCGGAGGACGACTGATGATGACCCTGCGTACGTACATCATGCACGTCGAGGATCTGCCCGGCGTGCTCAACCGCGTGACGTCGCTGTTCCGGCGCCGCGGCTACAACATCGAGTCGCTCACCGTCGGACGCACCGAGAACCCGGGCGTCTCCCGCATGACGATCGTGATGGAGGCCGACGACGACGCGGCGCGCCGCATCGAGGCGAACCTCTACAAGCTCGTCAACGTCCTCAAGGTCGAGGACACCACGCGCCGTCCGTGCGTGACGCGCGAGCTCGCGCTGATCAAGGTCCGCACGAGCAACCAGTCGCAGCGCGCGCACGTGATGCAGCTCGCCGAGGTGTTCCGCGCGCGCGTGATCGACGTGGCGCCCGAGGCGCTGATCTTCGAGATCACGGGCACGCGCGACAAGATCGAAGGCCTCGCGGGCGTGCTCGCCGAGTACGGCATCGTCGAGATGGTGCGCACCGGCGCGGTCGCGATGCTGCGCAGCGCGCCCGAGCAAGTGAACGAGATCCAGGAAGAGCCGCGCGCTACCAGCGCGGCCTGATGAACGCGAAAGGGATGACGATGGCAACGCTTTATTACGACAAGGACGCTGACCTCTCGCTGATCAAGGGAAAGAAGGTCGGCATCGTGGGCTACGGCTCGCAGGGCCACGCGCACGCGCTCAACCTCGTCGACAGTGGGGTCC
Organism: Myxococcales bacterium; assembly: GCA_016794545.1. GTDB lineage: Bacteria > Myxococcota_A > Polyangia > Haliangiales > Haliangiaceae > JABFXX01. The sequence continues at coordinate 8,357 of JAEUJX010000174.1, read as the reverse complement.
GGGTGAAGGTCGGGCTCCCGCCGACGAGCAAGAGCCTCGCGAAGGCGAAGGAGCGCGGCCTCGAGGTCGCGCCGGTCGCCGAGGTCGCGGCGTGGGCCGACGTCATCATGGTGCTGGTGCCCGACACCGCGCAGCCCAAGGTGTTCGAGCAGGACATCGCGCCGCACCTCGCGCCGGGCAAGACGCTGATGTTCGCGCACGGCTTCAACATCCGGTTCGGCACGATCCAGCCGCCCGCCAACGTGGACGTCTCGATGGTCGCGCCGAAGGGTCCCGGCCACCGCGTGCGCGAGACGTTCCAGGACGGCAGCGGCGTGCCCGCGCTGCTCGCCGTTCACCAGGACGCGAGCGGCTCGGCGAAGCAGCTCGCCCTCGCCTATGCGGCCGCGATCGGCGCCGGCCGCGCCGGCATCCTCGAGACCACGTTCGCCGAGGAGACCGAGACGGATCTGTTCGGCGAGCAGGCGGTCCTGTGCGGCGGCGTCTCCGCGCTCGTCAAGGCGGGCTTCGAGACGCTGACCGCCGCGGGCTACCAGCCCGAGGTCGCGTACTTCGAGTGCCTCCACGAGCTGAAGCTGATCGTCGACCTCATGTACCGCGGCGGCCTGTCGTACATGCGCTACTCGATCAGCGACACCGCCGAGCACGGCGACTACGTGTCGGGCCCGCGCATCATCGACGCGAAGGTCAAGGACACGATGAAGGCGGTCCTCGACGAGATCCAGAACGGCACGTTCGCCCGGCGCTGGGTGCTCGAGAACCAGGCCGGCCGCCCCACGTTCAACGCCACGCGCGCCGCCGAGACCAAGCACCCGATCGAGGAGGTCGGCGTGAAGCTGCGCGCGATGATGCCATTCCTGGATCCCGTCACCGTCAAGCCCGGCGAGTGAGCCATGCAGGATCTCGTACGCATCTTCGACACCACGCTGCGCGACGGCGAACAATCGCCGGGCGCGACGATGACCTCGACAGAGAAGCTCGACGTCGCGCGTGCCCTCGCGCGCCTGCGCGTCGACGTGATCGAGGCCGGGTTCCCCGCCGCGTCGCCGGATGATCTCGCGGCCGTGCGCGCGATCGCCGAGCAGGTCGGCTGCGCGCCGGCGCCGGGCAGCGGCCTCACCGAGCCGCCGATCATCTGCGGCCTCGCGCGCGCCGCGAAGGGCGACATCGACAAGGCGTGGGAGGCGGTGTCCGCGGCGAAGCGGCCGCGCATCCACACGTTCCTCGCGACGTCCGAGCTGCACATGCTGCACAAGCTGCGCATGAGCCGCGCGGAGGTGCTCGCGCGTGTCACCGAGATGGTGGCCTATGCGCGCTCGCTGTGTGCCGACGTCGAGTTCTCCCCCGAAGATGCGGGCCGCTCCGATCCCGCGTTCCTCTACGAGGTCCTCGAGGCCGCGATCAAGAGCGGCGCGACCACGCTCAACATCCCCGACACCGTCGGCTACACCACCCCGGCCGAGTTCGGTGCGCTGATCGCCGGCATCAAGGCGAACGTGCCGGGCATCGAGAACGCGATCATCTCGGTTCACTGCCACGACGACCTCGGGCTCGCGACCGCGAACACCCTCGCGGGCATCGCCGCGGGTGCGCGGCAGGCCGAGGTCACGATCAACGGCATCGGCGAGCGCGCCGGCAACTCCTCGCTCGAGGAGGTCGTGATGGCGCTGCACACGCGTGCGCCGCTGTTCGCCGTCGGCACGCGGATCGACACCACGCAGCTGACGCGCCTGTCGAAGCTGGTCAGCAGCGTCACCGGCATGGCGGTGCAGGCGAACAAGGCGGTCGTCGGTGCGAACGCGTTCGCGCACGAGTCGGGCATCCACCAGGACGGCCTGCTCAAGCACCAGGCGACGTACGAGATCATGAAGCCCGAGACCGTCGGCGCGAGCCACACCGCGCTCGTGCTCGGCAAGCACTCGGGCCGCGCGGCGCTCGCGGTGCGCCTCACGGCGCTCGGCTACACCCTCGACAACGCGGCGGTCGACCGCGTGTTCGCGCGGTTCAAGACCGTCGCGGATCGCCGCAAGCACATCACCGACGCCGACCTCGAGGCGCTCGTGCAGGACGGCCTGCCGGAGATCGGCGAGGCGTACGCGCTCGACGCGCTGCACGTCGGCTGCGGCACGATGGGCATGCCGACCGCGACGGTCCGCCTGCGCAGCAAGGAGGGCGACATCCGCGTGCAGGCCTCGGTCGGCACCGGCCCCGTCGACGCGGCATACAAGGCGGTCGACGCGATCGTCGACGCGCGCGCGAGCCTGCTCGAGTACTCGGTGCGCTCGGTCACCGAGGGCATCGACGCGCTCGGTCACGTGACGGTGCGCGTCCGCGATCAGCGCGGGCGCGTGTTCCACGGCTCGGGCGCCGACCCCGACATCATCGTGGCGAGCGTGCAGGCGTACCTGCGCGCGCTGAACCGGATCACCGCCACCCTGCAGACGCAAGGAGACCGCGATGCCGCGCACGCTGTTTGACAAGATCTGGGACGCCCACGTCGTCGCCGAGGAGGCCGGCCGGCCGGCGGTCCTGTACATCGATCTGCACCTCGTCCACGAGGTGACGTCGCCGCAGGCCTTCGCGGGTCTCGCGGAGCGCGGCCTCGAGGTCCATCGCCCGGACCGCACGGTCGCGACGATGGATCACTCGATCCCGACCAACGGCCTGCCGATCGCCGACGACGCCGCGCGCACGCAGCTGAGGACGCTCGCCGAGAACTGCGCGAAGCACGGCATCACGCTGTACGACGCGGAGTCCACGAACCGCGGCATCGTGCACGTGATCGGCCCCGAGCTCGGCTACACGCAGCCGGGCATGACGGTCGTCTGCGGCGACAGCCACACGTCGACGCACGGCGCGTTCGGCGCGCTCGCGTTCGGCATCGGCACGAGCGAGGTCGAGCACGTCCTCGCATCGCAGTGCCTCCTGCAGCGGAAGCCGAAGACGCTCGAGGTGCGCTTCGAGGGCGCGCTGCGCGAGGGCGTCTCCGCGAAGGACCTCGTGCTCGCGATGTGCGCGGAGCTCGGCGTCGGCGGGGCGACCGGACACGTGATCGAGTACACGGGACCAGCGATCCGCGCGCTCGACATGGAGGGCCGGATGACGGTCTGCAACATGTCGATCGAGGCCGGTGCGCGGGCCGGCATGATCGCGCCCGACGAGACGACGTTCGCGTACCTCCGCGGCCGCCCGCACGCGCCGAAGGGCGCCGCGTGGAATGCCGCGATCGAGCGCTGGCGCGACCTGCGCACCGACGAGGGCGCGCAGTTCGATCGCACCGTCATCATCGATGCCACGCGCATCGCGCCGATGATCACGTTCGGCACGAACCCGGGCATGGGCATCCCGGTCACGGCGCGCGTGCCGTCGCCCGACGACGCGGGTCCCGGCGAGCGAGCCGCGCTCGCGAAGGCGCTGCTCTACATGGGCCTCACCGCCGGCGAGCCGCTGCTCGGCAAGAAGGTCGACGTGGTGTTCATCGGGTCGTGTACGAACGCGCGCATCTCGGACATGCGCGCGGCCGCCGCGGTGATGCGCGGCAAGAAGGTCGCGCCGGGCGTGCGCGTGCTCGTCGTGCCGGGATCGCAGGACGTCAAGCGCGCCGCCGAGGCCGAGGGGCTCCACGAGGTGTTCCGCGACGCGGGGGCCGAGTGGCGCGAGCCCGGCTGCTCGATGTGCATCGCGATGAACGGCGACATGATCGAGCCCGGCCAGTACGCGGTCTCGACGAGCAACCGCAACTTCGAGGGACGCCAGGGCAAGGGCGGCCGCACGTTCCTCGCATCCCCGGAGACCGCGGCCGCCGCCGCGATCACGGGCAAGGTCACGGATGCCCGCACGCTCGTCGGAGGTGCCTCGTGAAGAAGCCACCGTTCACCACGCTCGTGTCGCGCGCCGTCGTGCTGCCGGCCGACGACGTCGACACGGATCAGATCATCCCCGCGCGGTTCCTGAAGGGCACGCAGAAGACCGGCCTCGGCCAGGTGCTGTTCGCCGACTGGCGCTCGCGCCCGGACTTCCCGCTCCTCCAGCCGAGCGCGGCGGGCGCGAAGATCCTCGTGACCGGCAACAACTTCGGCTGCGGCTCGTCGCGCGAGCACGCGCCGTGGGCGCTCGTCGACTTCGGCTTCCGCGCGGTGATCGCGCGCTCGTTCGCGGACATCTTCAAGGGGAACGCGACGAAGAACGGCCTGTTGCCCGTCGCGCTGCCCGAGGCCGCGTGCGTGCGGCTCGAGCTCGCGATCAAGGCGAACCCGGCGCTCGAGCTGACGGTCGACCTCGACAAGGAGCGGGTCTCGCTCCCCGAGGGCGGCTGGATCTCCTTCTCGATCGATCCGTTCGCGAAGCACTGCCTCGCGAGCGGGCTCGACGAGCTCGGCTACATCCTGGGATTCGCGGATCGGATCAAGGCGTATGAGCAACGTTGATATCTACGACACCACGCTGCGCGACGGCACGCAGCGCGAAGGCATCTCGCTCGCGGTCTCCGACAAGCTGCGCATCGCCGAGCAGCTCGACCTCCTCGGCGTCGCGTTCGTCGAGGGCGGCTGGCCGGGCTCGAACCCCAAGGACGCCGAGCTGTTCCGCCGCGCGAAGGACCTGGAGTGGCACCGCACGACGCTCGCCGCGTTCGGCGCGACGCGCCGCGCGGGCATCGCGCCCGAGGACGACGCGAACCTCAAGGCCCTGATCGAGTCGGGCGCGAAAGCGTGCACGATCTTCGGCAAGACCTCGCTCGTCCACGTGCAGCAGGTGCTGCGTACGACGCCTGACGAGAACCTCCAGATGATCGAGGACAGCGTCCGGTTTCTGAAGTCGCACGGCCGCCGCGTCATCTACGACGCCGAGCACTTCTTCGACGGCGCGCGCGAGGACCTCGCCTACGCCATCGCGACGCTCGAGGCGGCCGCGCTCGGCGGCGCCGAGGTCGTCGTGCTGTGCGACACCAACGGCGGCACGATGCCGTGGGAGATCGAGGAGCGCGTCCGGCTCGCGTGTGTCGAGCTGCCGGTCGCCGTCGGCATCCACGCGCACGACGACAGCGGCTGCGCGGTCGCGAGCTCGCTGGCCGCGGTGCGCGCGGGCGCGACGCACGTGCAGGGCACGCTGAACGGCTACGGCGAGCGCTGCGGCAACGCGAACCTCACCACGCTCATCCCCGACCTCGAGCTCAAGCTCGGCCGGCGTTGCCTGCGCCCGGGCACGCTCGCGGATCTCGGGCGTGTCGCGCGGTTCACCGCCGAGCTCGCGAACCTCGCGTTCGACGAGCACGCGCCGTACTACGGCCACAGCGCGTTCGCCCACAAGGGGGGCGTGCACGTCGCCGCGGTCCGCCGCGCGCCGCGCTCGTACGAGCATGTCGATCCGATGCGCGTCGGCAACCGCACGCGGTTCGTGATGAGCGAGCTGTCGGGCAAGGCGAACGTCGAGGCGTTCGCCGAGGAGCACGGCCTCACCCCGGCCGACGTGCTCGGCACGGTCAAGGAGCGCGAGGCCGAGGGCTACTCGTACGAGACGGCCGAGGCCGCCGTCGCGCTGATGATGCGACGCCGCGAGGCCGCGTACCAGGCGCCCTTCGAGGTCGCCGACTACAAGGTGATGCTCGGCACCGGCTACGTCGATGCGGCGGTCAAGGTCCGCGTGATGGGCCACCTGCTGCACACCGCGGCGGAGGGCAACGGCCCGGTGAGCGCGCTCGACACCGCGCTCCGCAAGGCGCTCGCGACCGCGTACCCCGAGGTCGAGTCGATCCACCTCGAGGACTACAAGGTCCGCATCATCGACGGACGCGAAGGCACGCGCGCGGTCACGCGCGTGCTGATCGATCACGGCAACGGACGCGACCGGTGGACCACGGTCGGCGCATCACCTTCCATCGTCGAGGCGTCGCTGGTCGCTCTCATCGATGGCATCGAACACGGACTCTGGCTCGCGCGAAAGGAATCCCATGAAGGCCACGATCGTCTTGCTACCGGGTGACGGCATCGGCCCCGAGGTCGTTCACGAAGCGCGGCTCGTGCTCGATCTCGTCGCCGCTCGCTACGGCCACCAGTTCGTGTTCGCCGAGCACCTGATCGGCGGTGCCGCGATCGACGCGACCGGCGACGCGCTCCCGACCGCCACGCGGTCCGCGGCGAGCCGCGCCGACGCCGTCCTCCTCGGTGCCGTCGGCGGTCCCAAGTGGGACGACCCGAAGGCGCGCGTGCGTCCCGAGCAGGGCCTGCTCGCGATCCGCAAGGAGCTCCGCCTGTTCGCGAACCTCCGGCCCGTCCGCGTCCACCCCGCACTCGCCCACGCCTCGCCGCTCAAGCCCGAGAAGGTGGCCGGCGTCGACATCCTCTTCCTCCGCGAGCTCACCGGCGGCCTGTACTTCGGCTGGCCGAAGTTCCGCGAGGACGGGCAGCTCCACCGCCGCGCGGTCGACACGCTCGAGTATCGCGAGGACGAGATCCACCGCATCGTGCACATGGCGTTCAAGCTCGCCCGCACGCGGCGCAAGAAGGTCACCTCCGTCGACAAGGCGAACGTGCTCGAGTCGTCGCGGCTGTGGCGCGAGGTCACGAACGAGGTGCACGCGCAGTACACCGACGTGGCACTCGAGCACCAGCTCGTCGACTCGTGCGCGATGCGCCTGCTGACGCACGCGAAGCAGTTCGACGTGATCGTCACCGAGAACATGTTCGGCGACATCCTCACCGACGAGGCCGCCGCCCTCGCGGGCTCGCTCGGCCTCATGCCGAGCGCGTCGCTCGGCGACAACCACATCGGCCTCTACGAGCCGATCCACGGCTCGGCGCCCGACATCGCCGGCAAGGGCATCGCGAACCCGATCGGCACGATCCTCTCGGCCGCGCTGCTCCTCCGCTACTCGCTCGGCCTCCACGACGAGGCCGAGGCGATCGAGCGCGCGGTCGACGAGATCATCACCGGCGGGGCGCGCACCGCGGACATGTCGTCCGAGAAGCCGCTGTCCACGGCCGAGATGGGCTCGCTGATCCGCGAGCGGATGGCCGAGCAGCCCGCCGCCGCCCGCGCCTCCTAGGCCACCTCGATCCGGCGGTACTTCGCCTCGATCAGCTGGTACACGCCGTAGGCGACCATGCCCGCGGCGATGGCGAGGTATGGCCAGCGGCCGAGCTCGGTGAGCTCCCGCATCGAGTCGCCGACGCCGCCCGAGTGGCTCGGGTTGTTCGTGTACGCGGCACCGGAGCCAGGTCGGATGGCTCAGCGTGTGGCGATCGCGCGCCTGGTCTTCGCGACCGTGTCCGCGAACGCGATATCGCGCCCGCTGACCTCCGCGCCCGTATCGGCGCTCGTCTTCAGGCTGCGATAGCCACCCGTGTCCGCGGCGTACTTGCCGAGGATCGGCAGCGCGTCCCTGGTGCCGACTTGCTCGAGCGCCGACAGCGAGACGAGCTTGTGCGCCCAGTAGACGCGCTCGGGCCGCTTCGCCTTCGCGAGCTCGCGCTCGAGGTTCTTCACGACCGGCGCGGTGACGGAGCCGCCGTAGCTCGTGAGCAAACCGACGTAGTTGTCGATCTCGACGACGCCGAACTTGTCCTTCCGCGCCATGAACTGGAACAGTCCGTCGACGACCGGCTCCAGCTTGCCGCGCGTCTTCACCTTCTCGATCACGAGCTTCGCGAGCGCGGGGTCGACGGCCGAGAGCGACTGCAGGTACACGTCATCGACGGCCTTGTCCTTGAAGCCTTCGAGGACCCGAAGACCGATCACGACACCGCTGCCATAGCGGTGCGCCTTCTTGCCCTGGCTCGCGTACATGGTGTTGTAGGTGGCGAGGTGCTCGAGCGTCGCGGCGGTCAGCAGCTCGAGCTTCTGCTTGCCGAGCGCGCGGGCGCAGGTGAGCCCGCCGATGCCGCCGATGCCCATGTACGCCTTGCAGTCCTGATGGAGCGCCGGACCGGCCGCGACGATCTTCTCGATCGCGGCCTCCATCTCGGGCACCTCGGGGATGACCTCGTCGACCGGCGACGGCTCGGCACCACCGTTCGCCTCGGTGATCCAGTCCGGCGTCTTGCCCTGCGGCGCCGCCTTCGCGGCGGCCTGCTGCACGGGCTGGAGGATCGCGACCAGCGGTGACGTGGTTACCTGATTCGCCGTGCTCGTGGCTTGCGTCTCCTGAGGCCTGCTCGCGATCGCATCGCAACCTGCGAGATCCGAGACGAGCTCGCACGCGCGTTCCCGGAAGAACGTACTCTCCGGGTCCTTGCTCAGCGTCGCCAGCTTCTCGAGGACGCGCTTGCGCTCGCCCGCGGGGCCGCGCTTGACGATCTCGACCGTCCCCGCGAGCGCGTCGGTGACCGCCTTGGGCTCGGCTCCGGCGATGCGCGTCCCCA
>JAEUJX010000123.1 GCA_016794545.1 Myxococcales bacterium | reverse complement strand
AGTCCGCGAGGCCTCGGGCGCATCCTCGTGCATCGATGCGTAGGTGATGACCGTGGAGAGCCCGCGCCCGTTCGTGATCTTCTTGAGAAGACGCGGCGGGGAAGCGGCGGGAAGGTTGCGGATCAACCCGCTCGGAGACCCGGTGCTTGCACGAACGCCTTCCGAGACCCCGTTGCCGTCGAGATCGAGCACGTCGCTCGTCAGCTCCCACTTGAGGTCCTCGATGCCCGCCGCGATATTGCTGTCCGCTCGGATCTGACGCCGCGCCGAACCGTTGACGCCTGGGAAGCTGGTTCCAGCAGGAAGGAACTGGCCGCCGAGGTTGAAGAAGACGCTGGCGTTGCTTCCATCCCACTTGACGATGTCGACGCGGCCGTCGTTATCAACATCTTGAAGCCGGTTGACGAGCTTGGAATCGCCCGACATGACGGCGCCGTTCTGCCGATTCACACTCGCGGTGGTCTGGGTGGTCGGGAACACACCCATTGGGGTGTTGATCGCGCCAAGACCCGGCGGTGGTCCCATGATCTCGAACATCGTGCCGACGTTCATGGCGATGTTCGCGTACGTCGGCTGCGGCTGGGGCGCGCTGTCCGTCGCGACGAGGTAGTGATCCGAGAGTCCATCGCCGTTCAGGTCGACGGTCCCGAGATGCAGGCTGAGCGGCTCGCCCTGATCACCGATCGACGCCGAGATCCGGTTCTGCGCGTCGACCGTCTGGAAGTTCGAGAGGGTCGTGTGCGCCTTGCGCGTCGGCACGTAGTAGCGCTTGGGGCCGATGCCGCCGGTGCCGTCGCCGAGCCAGACGTACCAAGCATCGGGATTGGGATTCGTCGCAAGCTCCTTGCCGTGGACCACGCCGTCGAGGACGCCGTCGCCGTCGAAGTCGAACACGCCGTGGTTCTGAGATTGAAGCCCCGACGAGTAGAGCGAGGAGTCGCCGCCGTCCGATTCGAGCGGGACCGGTTGGTACTTCACGATCGGTACCGTCGCGAGTGTTCCGTTGCCGCCGTTGCGGAAGATGAACCAGGGATAGAGCCCTTCGCATCGCGTGTACGGCGCCTGCTTCTTGATCGACGGATCTCCGCCTCCCCCTCCCTGCCGAGCCATGACGTCGAAGCACCCGTACGCCGTGCTCGAGCCAAGAACAGTGCTGACCTCCTCCCAGTCGACGATGCAGGGTCCCGTTCCATCGCACGTGCGAGCGCCGTCGAGCAGCGTACCCACGTCGCGGCACAGGTCTACCTGCGATTGCGCGCCCGGACATGCCGGCCACGAACCACCTGCGAACGGGAACGGTTCGTTGATTCCCGAAGCTGGAGTCGGAAGGTTGCCGCGTTCGATGTCGTAGCGATCGATGCTGCCGTGGACGGCAGCGACGAGGTCGGTCAAGCCATCGCCATCGGCGTCGAGCCAGCGATACGCGAGGTACGTGCGGTAGTCACCTTCACCGACCGGCGCGTCAGGTGGACACTTCGTTCCTGCCGTGCCGCAGAACTTCTGGCCGGCCTTGAGCGGATCCGAGCTCGTGTAGCAGGCGTTTCCGTCGTGACAGAACCCCGGCGGCGAAGCGCTGGAGTTCACGTAGGTCGTCATCTGCCCGTTGAGCGAGCAACCCTGTCGGTGCGAACGCGGTCACGACGATCGTCGAGAGTATTTGACCATGTCGTCTCGTATGAACTTCAGTGCTTGCTCGATCGACACACGCTCGTCTAGATTGATGCCTTCAGGAGGACGCGGTGGGTTGTTGCACGTTGCTCGTGGTCGACGACGATTCCAAGCAGCTCACGGCGCTCCATCGCCGGGTCCGCGGACTCGCCGAGCTGCGCGTTCGCTTGGCGACGACGATCGCCGAGGCCACCGCGCTGGCCGCGAAGCATCCCGTCGACGCCGCCGTCGTTGATCTGCTGCTCGGAACCGACTCCGGCGTCGCGCTCGTCGAGACTCTCCGGCGCGCGTATCCGAGTCTCCGGATCGCCGCCGTGAGCGCGGCTGCGTCGGACGTCGTGATCGAGGCCGCGCGTGCGGCCGGGGCCGATGTGGTGCTACGAAAGCCGTTCAGCCTCGGAACAGCTGCCGTCGCGCTCGATCTCGACCACGAGGGCCTGCGGGCACAGCACTTCGCCGACTATCCGACCGTCGAGCGCGTCATCTGGGAGCACGTTCGTCGGACACACGAGGATCTGGGCGGCAACGTCCAGGCCACGGCCCGTACAATCGGCTTGACGCGAAACACGGTGAAGAAGCACCTCGCGAAGCCGCGCCCGCCGGCGTAGCGGCTCGCGATCAGCTCTCGAGGATGTAGCGGTTCTCGCCGACGCCGTACTTCGCCTCGGCGAACGGCTCCTGCTGGTAGATGCGCTCGGCGAGGTCCTGATCGGAGCCGCGCTCGCAGCGGCGCCACGCCTTGATGCCGATCTCGTGGAGCATCTCGTCCATCTCCTCGGGCGTGTAGGCCTCGGCGATCGGCGTGAGCCAGAGATCGAGGAAGAAGAAGATGCGATTCGCGGCGAGGTTGATCGACTTGCAGTAGCGGCGGCAGACCTCGTGGCTCGCGCGCTTGAGGAGGAGGCGCGCGAGGTAGTGCGTGAGGCGATCGAGCCCGCCGGGACGGTGATAGAGGTAGAGCCAGCCGCGGCCGCCCGGCTTGAGGACGCGGCCATACTCGGCCATGCCCTTCTTGGGATCGACGGTGTGGTGGAGGACGCCGTTCGAGAACACGACGTCGAACTCGCCATCGGAGAACGGCAGCTCGAGCACGTCGGCGCGCACGTAGCTGACGCCGTCGATCTTCGCTTCCTTGACGCGCGCGTTCGCGACCGCGATGCCCTCCTGGCTCCAGTCGACGCCGACGACCTCCTTGAAGCCGAGGCGCTTGAGCGCGACGGAGTAGCGGCCGCCGCCGCAGCCGATGTCGACGATGCGCTCGTTCGGCGCGCGGGAGAGATCGAAGCCGTTGCGCTCGAGGCGGGCGCGGAGGAGCTCGGTGGCCTCGTCGAAGTAGTGCGAGGGGGAGAAGCCGCCCCACAGCGCGCCGTAGTGGTTGGCGGTGGAGTCGAGCGCGGTCTGCGGCTCGGGATCCGGGCGCTCGCTCGTCGCGAGGGGAAGCGCGTGGCCGGCCTCGACGTAGCGCGCGGCGGCGTCGATCAGCTGCGTGTACGCGGGGACCGGATCGGTGCCGGCGGCGAAGATCGTGTCCTGCGCGAGGCGGATCGAGTGACACAGATCCATCCGACGAAGATCCGCGTGCGGGCTGTCGCCGAGCTTGGTCGCGGCGGCGTGCAGCCGCGCGAGCGCGGCGCGCAGCTCGGGCCACGGGATCGCGAGGTAGTCGCAGACTTCCTCGGTGGTCTCGAACTTGTCGGTCTTGGTCACGTCCGTGACCTACCACACCTTGACCACCCCCAGGCGGGGACCTAGGCTCCTCGCGCCCATGCCCACCGGTGGTCCTCACATCCGCGTCTTCGACGGAGTGCCGCGCCGCACGGGCAAGCCGCTCGACATGCGCACGCTGAACCGCACGTTCGAGTGGCGGCGGGGCATCGCGGCGCGGCACCAGGAGCTCGCCGAGCAGCTCGCGGGTCCGCGGCCGCGCCTCACCGCGTGCCCGGTGTGCGCGAGCGCGGAGCTCGCGCCGTTCGTCGTGATCCACGGCTTTCCGTACGCCGAGTGCGCGGGCTGCGGCCTGGTGTTCTCGCAGGAGCCGCCGGAGGCCGACGCGATCAAGGCGCTGTACTCGGCCGACAAGGCGAAGCGCACGCCGCAGGACACGATCTACGTCGACGAGGCGCTGCACGCGCGCCGCGTGCAGGTGATCGCGGCGCCGAAGGTCGAGTTCATCAAAGGCACGATCGGCCGCGCCGGCGGCACGTGGGTCGACATCGGGTGCGCGACGGGCGAGGTGCTCGCCGCGGCGCAGGCCGCGGGCTGGAGCCCGCTCGGCGTCGAGCCCGATCCGCTCCACGCGGCGTTCGCGCGCGGCCGCGGGATCACGATCGTCGAGGACTTCGTGAGCCTCGACCAGAGCACGCACCTCCAGGGCGCGTCGGTGGTCTCGATGTTCAACATGCTCGAGCACGTCAACCGGCCGGGGGACGTGGTCGAGATGGTGGGCCGAGCGGTGCCGGCGGGCACGCACTGTGTGATCGAAGTCCCACGTCACCCATCGATCAGCTCGTTCGCGAACCTCGCGTTCCCGCAGATCGCGACCCGTCACATCTACGCGCCCGAGCACCTCCACGTGTTCACCGAGCGCGCCGTCGAGCTGATGCTCGAACGTGCCGGATTCACCGCCATCGGCGTGTGGACGTTCGGCCAGGACTATCAGGAGCTGATCTCGAGCGTCGCGGTGTCCGCGCGGCTGCCGGAGAGCCCGTTCTTCCAGGCCTTGGGCGACCTCACGAACGGGGTCCAGCAGGCCATCGACGACGGCGGGTTCTCCGACGCATTGCTCGTCGTCGCCCGCCGAAACTGATGGTAGGGTGCCAACTTACGTGACTCCCAAGCCCTGGATCATCGCCGAGGTCGGGTCCGTCCACGACGGCTCGTTCGGCAACGCGTGCAAGCTGATCGAGCTCGCCGCGAAGTGCGGGGCGAACGTCGTGAAGTTCCAGACGCACGTCGCGGAGGCCGAGACGCTCGAGAGCGCGCCCGCGCCGTCGTACTTCAAGGCCGAGCCGCGGCTCGCCTACTTCAAGCGCACCGCGTTCTCGCGCGAGCAGTGGAAGGAGCTGAAGCGCGTCGCGCGCGAGAACCAGCTCGGCTTCATGTCGTCGCCGTTCGCGAACGAGGCGGTCGACCTGCTCGAGGAGATCGAGGTCGACATCTACAAGATCGCGTCGGGCGAGGTCACGAACACGCCGCTGCTCGAGCGGGTGGCGCAGACCGGACGGCCGGTCGTGCTGTCATCCGGCATGAGCGACTGGGCCGAGCTCGACCGCGCCGTCGAGGTGCTGCGCGCCGGCGGCGGGGACCTCACGGTCATGCAGTGCACGTCGGCATATCCGTGCCCCGTCGAGCGCGCCGGCATCAACGTGATCGGCGAGATCGCGAAGCGCTACGGCGTGACCACCGGGTTCTCGGATCACACGCAGACCATCGCCGCGCCCGTCAGCGCGGTGTGCGCCGGCGCGACCGTCGTCGAGAAGCACATCACGTTCTCGCGCGCGATGTACGGCTCCGACGCGCAGTTCGCGATGGAGCCGGGCGAGTTCACGCAGTACTGCACGGAGCTGCGCAACGCGTGGGCGATCGCCGCGAGCCCGGTCGACAAGAGCGACCTCGGCAAGCTCCGCGACATGAAGAGCGTGTTCGAGAAGAGCATCGTCACCGCCGTCGCCGTCGCACAGGGCCAGCAGATCGGCCGCGAGCACCTCGCGTTCAAGAAGCCCGGTACCGGTATCCGCGCCGACCGCGTGGAGCTCGTCGTGGGCAAGCGCGCGGCGCGCGACCTGCCGAAGGATCACATGCTGAACGAGAAGGACCTGCTGTGAGAAAGGTCTGCGTCGTCCTCGGTTCGCGCGCGAACTACTCGAGCATCAAGAGCGCGATGGCCGCGATCAAGGCGCACCCGGAGCTCGAGCTCCAGGTCGTGGCCGGCGCGTCCGCGCTGCTCGACCGGTACGGCACCGTCGTCGACCTCGTCGAGAAGGACGGGTTCGAGATCGCCGCGCGCGTCTACATGCTGATCGAGGGCGAGACCCTCACCACCATGGCGAAGTCGACGGGCCTCGGCCTGCTCGAGCTGCCGGCCGTGCTCGAGCGCCTCAAGCCCGACATCGTCCTCACCGTCGGCGATCGGTTCGAGACCATGGCCACCGCGCTGTCGGCGGCGTACATGAACATCCCGATCGCGCACACGATGGGCGGCGAGGTCTCGGGCACGATCGACGAGAGCATCCGCCACGCCGTCACGAAGTTCGCGCACATCCACTTCCCCGCGAGCGACGACGCGAAGGCGCGCATCATCCAGCTCGGCGAGCGCGAGCAGGACGTCTATCTCGTCGGCTGCCCGCGCATCGACTCGGTCGCGGCCACGCTCGCGGAGGCGCCGAGCGACCTGTCGAAGGTGTTCGACCTCGGTGTGGGCGACGCGATCGATCTCGGCAAGCCGTTCCTGCTCGTCTCGCAGCACCCGGTCACCACCGAGTACGGCGAGGGCATCGAGCAGATCACGCGCACGCTCGAGGCGGTCCGCTCGACGGAGCTGCCGGCGATCGTGCTGTGGCCGAACGCCGATGCCGGCTCCGACGACATCGCGAAGGGCATCCGCATCTGGCGCGAGCGCGGCAAGGCGAAGCACATGCACTTCTTCAAGAACCTGCCGACCGCGACGTACGTGCACCTGATGGCGCGCACCGCGTGCCTCGTCGGGAACTCGTCGAGCGGCGTGCGCGAGGGCGCGTACATCGGCACGCCCGTCGTGAACATCGGCACGCGCCAGATCGGGCGCCGCCGCGGCCACAACGTGATGGACGTGCCGCACGAGACGGCCGCGATCGCGAAGGCGCTGCGCGCGCAGATCGACCACGGCCGGTACGAGATGGATCCGATCTACGGCGACGGCAAGGCGGGTACGCGGATCGCCGACGTGCTCGCGACGAAGTCCGACATCCAGATCCAGAAGCGCATCACGTACTAGGCGGCCCGTGAACGTCCTCGGCCTCATCACCGCACGCGGAGGTTCGAAGGGGATCCCCGGCAAGAACCTCGCCCCGTGCGGCGGCAAGCCGCTGCTCGCGTGGACCTGCGAGGCGGCGAAGGGCTCGACCGCGATCACGCGCACCGTGATCTCGACCGACGACGAGGGCATCGCGGCCGCGGCGCGCTCGATGGGCGTCGAGGCGCCGTTCCTCCGGCCCGCGCAGCTCGCGAGCGACACCGCGAAGTCGATCGACGTCGCGATCCACGCGCTCGACTGGCTCGCGGCGCAGGGCTGGCAGACCGATGTCCTCGTGCTGCTCCAGCCCACGTCGCCGCTGCGCGTGGCGCGCCACATCGACGAGGCGTACGCGCTGCTCGCCCCGGGCGCCGATGCGGTGGTCTCCGTCGTCGAGGTCCCGCACCACTTCAAGCCGTGGTCGCAGCTCACGCTCGAGGGCGGCGTGCTGTCGGAGTACATCAAGGGCGACCTGCCGTTCGAGCGCTACCGCCGCCAGGGCCAGCCGACCTTGTACGCCCGCAACGGACCGGCCGTGATCGCGACGCGCGCGGAGGTGATCCGCGGCGGATCGTTCTACGGCGAGAGGTGCCTGCCGTACGTGATGACCGCCGAGGACTCGGTCGACATCGACGAGCCGGCCGATCTCGAGCACGCGGACTGGCTGCTGCGCAAGCGTCAGGACAAGGCGTAATGTGCGGCATCGTCGCGCTCGTCGGTGATCGCGCCGAGCCCGCGCGCCTCACCGCGATGACCGAGGCGGTTCGCCACCGTGGCCCCGATGACCTCGGCACGTTCGTCGGTCCGGGCATCGCGCTCGGCCACCGCCGCCTCAGCATCCTCGACCTGTCGCCGGCGGGCCACCAGCCGATGGCGAGCGCGAGCGGGCGCTACCAGCTCGTCTTCAACGGCGAGCTGTTCAACTTCCACGAGGTGAAGCGCGCGCTCCCCGAGGTGGCGTGGCGCTCGAGCTCCGACAGCGAGGTCGTGCTCGAGGCGTTCGCGGCGTGGGGCCCGGCGTGTCTCGAGCGGTTCGTCGGGATGTACGCGCTCGCGATCTGGGATTCCCAGGAGCGCCGGCTGTTCGTCGCGCGCGATCGCCTCGGGATCAAGCCGGTCTATTACGCGCGGCTCGGCAGCGGCTGGGCGATCGGCTCCGAGATCGGAGCGCTGCTCGCGGCGGGCGTGCCGGCGGAGCCCGACGACGCGACGATCTATGACTTCCTCGCGCGCGACTTCTACGAGCACTCCGACCGCACGTTCTTCCGCGGCATCGAGAAGCTGCCGCCTGGCCACTGGATGTGGATCGCCGAGGGGCAGACGCCGTCGCCGGTGCGCTACTGGGACCTCGCCGCCGAGACCGCGAAGATCGGCGTCTCCGCGGATCGCACCGAGCGCGGCGAGGAGCTGATCGCGCGGATGCAGGAGGCGGTGCGCCTCTCGCTGTTCTCCGACGTGCCCGTCGGCATCGCGCTCTCCGGCGGTCTCGACTCGGCGGTGCTGCTCGCGCTCGTCGATCGCGCGCAGCCCGACGCCGGGAAGATCGAGGCGTTCTCGTTCGACTTCGACGACGAGCGCTACAGCGAGCGGCCGTGGGTCGAGGCGATGGCCTCGCACACCGGGCACCGCGCGTCGTTCTGTACGGTGAGCCCCGATGACTTCGTCACCGGTGCGGCCCAGCTCGTGCGGCAGCAGCAGGAGCCGCACGCCGGCGCGCCGATCATCGCGTACAGCCGGCTGTTCGAGACGATTCGCAGCCGAGGCGTGATCGTCGTGATGGACGGCAGCGGCATCGACGAGGGCCTCGCCGGCTACGATCGGTTCCGCCCGGCGCTGTGGGCAGATCTCCGCGCGCGCGGCGAGCACGACCGGCTCGCGGCCGAGCTCGCCGCCGCGGCCGTCGATCCCGCGCGGGCCGAGTCGCAGATGACCGCCGCCGCGAGCGACCACGGCGACATCGGCAAGGGCCAGGACCTCACCGCGAGCGTGCGCCCCGACTGCCTCGCGGATCGGTTCGCCGCGGCCGCGCCCGCGCTGCCGGTGTTCGAGCGCCCGTTCGGGGACGTGCTGCGCAACCTGATGTACCGCGAGCTCCGCTACACGAAGCTCCCGCGCGCGCTGCGGTTCCGCGACCGGCTGAGCATGGCCGTGGGCTGCGAGCTCCGCCCGCCGTTCCTCGATCACCGCCTGCTCGCGTACGCGATGGCGCTGCCCGCCGAGGATCGGATCTCCGGCGGCGTGACGAAGGCGCTGCTCCGCGACGCCGCCGCGCGCCTGCTGCCCGAGGCGGTGCGCATGGCGTCGAAGCGCTCGGTGCAGACGCCGCAGCGCGAGTGGTTCCGCGGTCCGCTCGCGGCGTGGGTGCGGGAGCAGCTCGATCGCGCGTCGTTCTGGGACCGCGGGTGGGTGGATCGCACGCGCGCGCTCGAGGCCCTCGACCGGTTCGCCGCGGGCCACGGCGACAACTCGTTCTTCCTCTGGCAGTGGGTCGGCCTCGACCGCTGGGCGTCGACGTACCTGCCATGAGCTGGTTTCGCGACCGCGCCGTTCGCAGGGTGGTCAAGTACGGCGTGCCCGTCGCCCTCGGGCGCGTGTTCGTCTCGATCGCGGGCCTGATCACGCTCGCGATGCTGACGCGCCACCTCGGCGTCGCGCTGTTCGGCGTGCTCGCCGTGATCCGCACGCTCGCGACGACGGTGTCCGAGTACGCGAACTTCAACACCTGGCAGGCGGTCATCAAGTACGGCACCGAGGCGATCGCGGACAACCGCAAGGACGACGTCAAGCGCGTCATCAAGCTGTCGTTCGTGCTCGATGCCGTGACCGCGGTGATCGCGGCGATCGTCGTCGCGGTGCTCGCGTTCGCGCTGCGCGCCGCGTTCGGCTGGGACTCGTCGGAGTCACTGCTGTGCGTGCTCTACGGCGTGACCGTGCTGACGCGCATCGGCGGCATGCCCGACGGCGTGTTCCGGATCTGCGACGCGTATCGCGCGCAGGCGATCGCCGCGGCCGTGTCCGCGCTCGCGCTGACCGGCGCCGTCGCGATCGCGGTGCTCCTCGATGCCTCGTTCGCGGGCTGCGTGCTCGCGCTCGTGATCGGCGAGGTGTTCGGCAACCTCCTGCCGCTGGTCGTCGCGAACCGCGTCGCGAAGGAGAACGGGTATGGCGGGTGGCTCGCCGCGCCGCTCGCCGGATCGACGACGGTGTTCCCCGGCATCCGCCGGTTCCTGATCGCGACGAATGGCCAGGTCACGCTGAAGAAGACGCAGGCCGACGTCGACACGTTCGTGATCGGCGCGATGCTCGGCAAGGTCCCATCGGGTCTGTTCCGCGTCGTGAAGCAGCTCGGCACGATCCCGGGCCGCGTGTTCATGCCGTTCGAACAGGTGCTGTTCACCGAGCTCGCGCGCGCCGCCGCGGAGCACCAGTACGCCGCGTTCCGCCGGCTGCTCCTGCGGCTGTCGCTGATCGTCGGCGCGGGCTCGCTGCTGATCTGGGCGGTCGCGGCGGTCGCGGCCGAGCCGGCGATCCGGATCATCGCCGGCGACGACTACATCGGCGCCGCGCCCGCGTTCCGCTGGTACCTGCTCGGCATGGTGCTGAACGTGATGAACACGCCGGTGCAGCGCGCGATCGTCGCGCTCGGCCGGCCGGGCACGCTGTTCTGGTTCGATCTCGCGACGACCGGCCTGTTGATCGGCGGCGCGATCCTCGGCGCGCACGAGGGCGGGCTGGTTGGAGTCGCGATCGCGATCGTCGGCTACAAGATCATTCAGACGTCGTGGTCGACGTGGCTCGTCGCGCGGATCTCGCTGCAGCGTCAGCGCGAGCACGAGGCAGCGCCGCCGCCACCAGCGCCTCCAGGATCAGCTTGATGTTCTCGTCCTCGATCACGAGCTTGAACGTGTTCGGGTTGTGGATGCGGCCCGGCGTGGACGCGCGCTGGAGCGCGACGAGCAGGGCGAGCACGGCGTCGTCGTCGGCGCGGTGCTCGAACAGCGCCGTGCGGAACAGCTGATACCAGCCGTCCTTCGGCACCGCGCTCGCCTTGTAGACGTGGGGCAGCACGTTCATGAACACGTCACCGAACGTGATCACGGGCTTGCCGAACAGCACGCCTTCCCAGCCCATCGTGCCGGTGATCACCGCGATCGCGCTCGCGCCCTGGATCAGGCTCCACGTGTCGGCGTCGGGGCCGATCAGGCGCACGCTCGGGATCGCGCGTAGCGCGTCGTAGAACGCCATCGGCCGGCGGCCGCGGTTCGCGACGTGCTCCTTCACGTAGAGGCGGTGACCGATCGGCAGGCTGCGCGCGATGTCCTGGATCAGCGCCGCCTGGTCCAGGTACATCGGCGCCTGCACGAGCGTCGACGCCTCGGGCTGGAAGTGGATCGGGTAGATCACGTACTTCTCGCCGGCGACCGGCTGCTCGAACGTGCCGATCGCATCGGCCCAGCGGATGCGCGCGACGCGCTGGACGCGCTGCTTCAGCGCGCGCGCCGGCGCCGTCGACGTGGGGTCGCCCGGATCGCCGAGGTAGCGCGAGGCCGCGAGCCAGAAGTGCTTCGCGTCGTCGACGCCGATGCCCGGGACGATCGCGCGCGTCGTCATGCCGGGTGGCTTCTCCGGCTTCGTGGTGAACTTGTCGCTGAAGCGCTGCGCCTCGGCGCGCTCCTCGGGCGTGAGGCCGCGATTCCGGATCTCGGCGTAGAGCGCCTCGACCTTCTCGGAGCGCTGGAAGCCGATCGAGTACACGCTGAGGCGCGCGGGGAGCCGCGCCGCGCCGATGCACCAGAACGGGATGCCGCGCTCCTTCGCGAGCAGGAAGTGCGCGTAGCTGGTGAAGCAGGAGATGTCCTCGGAGTAGATGAAGTCGGGCTGGATGCGATCGAGCGCGTCGCCGATCGTCCGCAGCACCACCTCGGCGAGGCGCAGGATCTGCTCGTGCCTGCGGCCCTTGAGGAGGTGGCGCTCCGCCGACAGCATGCGCTGGATCGAGACGCCGAGCTCCGCCTCGCGCTTCTCGAGCCACGCGATGTCGGGCGGCGTGCCGTCGTCGGCGAGCGGGAGCACGTCGCGCGAGAACACGATCAGCGGGTCGTAGTCGATGCCGTGGCCCTCGATGTCGGCCTGCTGGACCTTGCCCCACGTGAAGCCGCTGAAGTGGGTGACGCCGCGCTCGCGCAGACCGAGCGCGATCGGATGGAACAGCGACTCGTAGACCGAGAAGAAGCAGTAGGCTCTCATGACCGCGGGCGGGTCGTATCTAGCACGCGTACGCGCTCATCGGGCGGATCTCGAGACCCTGCCGGCGACGGAGCGAGGCGGCTTCGGTCACGATGTCCTCGAGGATCGCGAGCTGCCGCTCACCGTCGAAGTAGAAGTTCGACGGGTGGAACCACAGGTGGAAGGTCTTGCCGGTCTCCACCGCCGCCTCGAGGCCGCGGCGGGCCTTCGCGCGGACCGCGGCGGGGTGCGCCGCGCGGCGCAGGCCGTTGCGGGCCATCAGCAGCATCGAGCTCGGCAGCTCGACGAGGTCGCCGTGGCGGATCGGCTCGACGACGCGCGGTGTGATCGGGAGCAACTTGTCGACGAGGTTCGCGACGCGCCCGGCGGTGGCGCCGAACCGCTCGCGGGCGTCGATGTGCCAGCCGCGGTCGACGCTGCGGAACACCCGGACGCCGGCCTCGGCGAGCAGGTCGGTGTGCGCGACGCGGTTCTTCGGGAACACGAACGAGGTGAACGGCAGGCCGTGCGCGTCGTGCACCTGCCGAGCGTGCGCGAGATCACGGCGCAGCTCCTCGCGCGGCGTGTCGGTGAAGTAGACGTGCGCGTAGCTGTGCGAGCCGATGTCCTGCGGGACCTTGGCCGCGCGGATCGTGTCGATCACCTCGGGCGCGAACCAGAGCTCCGGGCGGCGCGCCGGGTCGCGGTCGAGCAGACGGCCGACGATGGCCCACGTCGCGGAGACGTCGTGCCGCTCGAACATCGCGACGAGCGCGCGGACGATCGAGCGCTCCTCGGCCGCGCGCGTGAGCGACTCGGGGTCCGGGCGATCCCACACGCCCCAGGCGAGCTCGACGTCGATGGAGATGCAGAGCGCGCCGCTCACGGGGTACCCCTACCATGGAAGACCTGGGGTAGGGTCGGCTCCTGATGAGCGCCATCACGATCCGCCCGATGACGCCCGAGGCGGAGGATCTGGGGAGGTTCGGCGCGTGCTTCGCGAAGCACGACTCGCCGAAGCGCCCGGAGAGCCTGCGCTGGCAATACGCGGAGAACCCGACGAAGCAGGTGTTCGTCGACTTCGCGATGTCCGACGACGGGCGGCTCGCGGCGATCTACGCCACCCTGCCCTCGCGGTTCCGCATCAAGGGCACGGTGACGCTCGGCGTGCAGTCCGTCGACACGATCACCGACGAGGACTTCCGCGGCAAGGGCCTGTTCCTCACGCTCGCGAAGTCCACGTACGCGCGCGCCGCCGAGCGCGGCGCGAAGCTCGTCTACGGCTTCCCGAACGGCAACTCCGCGCACGGCTTCTTCGAGCGCCTCGCCTGGAAGAACCTCGATCCCGTGCCGTTCCTGATCCGCCCGCTGCGCACCGGCTACGTGCTCGACCGGCTCGGCAGCAAGAAGTACACGCGCCTGCGCCCCGACCTCCCGCTCGTCCTCCCGTGGGCCCGCGGTCCGCGCCGCGGCACCGTCGAGCGCCTCGCGCGGTTCGACGCGCGCGCCTCGGCGCTGTGGGCCGCGTTCTCCACGCAGGTCGGTGTCGCCGTCGAGCGCGACGAGCACTACCTCAACTGGCGCCTCTCCAAGCCCGGCGAGGACTACCGCCACCTCGCGGTCGTCGACGGCGAGCGCATGACCGCGCTCGTCAGCTTCACGGTCAAGTCCAAGCACGACGGCCGCATCGGCTACCTGATGGAGTCGCTGTGCCTCCCCGGCGAGGACGCGGCGCTGCGTGGCCTGCTCCGCCTCGCGCTCGCCGAGATGGCGAAGCAGCGCGCGGACGTCGTGCTCGCCTGGTGCCTGCCGCACTCGCCGACGTATCCCTCGCTGCTCCGCAACGCGTTCGTCCCGTTCCCGACGAAGCTGCGCCCGATCGAGCTGCACTTCGGCGCCCGCGCGTTCTCCCCCGAGCACGCCGACGTGATCGAGCGGCGCGAAGGCTGGTACCTCAGCTACCTCGACTCCGACACCGTCTAGGCGATCGCGGCGCGCACGGCCCCTGCCACGCGCTCCATGTCGGCCGGCGAGTACCGAAGATCGCAGTGCAGCGACAGGATCCGGCGCGAGAGGTCGAGCATCGCGGGCGAGATCGAGACGGCCGGGTGCTCGAGCGACCACAGGATCGCGGGATAGATCCGCGCCTCGATCAGCTTCTCGCGCACGCGCTCGCGCAGCTCGGGCGTGTCGTGGACGAGCGTGACGGTGTACGGCGTCGCGCCGGGCTCGGGCGCGACGAGCTGCACGCCCGGAGCGTCTCCGAGCGCCTCGGCGAACGCGGCGTGGTTCTCGGCGCGGCGGGCGCGCCACGCGTCGACGGGGAACGCCGCGAGGACGGTGCGCGTCAGCGGCAACGGCGCCGAGCTCGGCCCGGTGGCGATCGCCGCCTCGCCGGCGAGCGCGTGCGCGCGGAACGCGTCCTTGGGAATCGCCGCGCCGTCGAGGTACGCGGTCTTCAGCACCATGCCCTCGAGACGGTCGAGCGCCGCACGGGCATGCGCGGGATCGAGCGCTGGCTCGGCGGGGAGCCCGCCGCCGGACGGCGACCACAGCGCGCCACCGTCGGGGACCGGCAGGAGCTTGCGGAGCGAGGCGATCGCGAGCGGCGCCGTGCTACCGGTGGCCCACGCGCTCCACAGATCGTGCGTGTGATCCTCGATCACCGGCACGCCCGCGGGCACGCGCGGCGGCCGCGCGCGGAGGCCGAGCGTGTTGACCGAGAACACCGCATCACCATCGCGGAACGGCAGCGCGCCGAGATCGTCGACGAGCGCGCCCGGCGCGTCGTCGTAGGTGACGAGCTCGACGCTGCCGTGCGGGATCGCGGCGAGCACCTCCTGGCAGAAGAACGCGGGGACCCACAGGCGCCGATGGCCGCCGTGCGCGATCGCCGCGTTCAGCGCGTAGCGGCCGCAGCCGTAGAGCACGGCGGATCGCCACGGGTACCGCCCGCCGGCGCTCGGCTCGATCCAGTGCTGGTCCGAGCCGTGCTCCCAGCGGTCCGCGATCACGTGCGCAGCTCGCCGCGGAGCAGCCCCATCACGATCACGTCGACGAACACGCCGTCCTTGTACGCCGCCTGGCGCAGCCGGCCCTCGCCGACGAAGCCGAGCGAGGCGTACAGGTCGTGCGCGCGCTCGTTGGTCGCGAGCACCTCGAGCGAGATCCGCCGGAGGTTCAGCTGCTCGAAGCCGTACTGGCACATCCACCGCGTGCAGGTGCGGCCGATGCCCTTGCGCCACTCGGTGCGATCGCCGAGGAGGATCGCGAACTCGGCCGATCCGGCGCGACCGTTGATCTTGTAGAGGCCGACGTGGCCGATCGCCTTGTCGTCGGTGTTGGTGATCATGAACAGCGCCTCGTCGGGCGCCGAGCGGTGGAACTCGACCCACTTCACGAGGTCCGCGCGCGCGTAGCCGGTCGTGAACCCGCCGAGCATGCTCGCGATGCCCGGATCGTTCTTCCACGCGTACATCGGCTCGACGTCGTGCGGCTCGGGCTTGCGAAGCACGACGCTCTCCAGCTCATGACGCATGGTGGTCTCCTTTCCGCGGGCGATCCGGCGTGAGGCCGAGGTCGTCGACGTCGTCGACGTTCTGCCCCGGGATGACACCCTTCGCCCCGAACACGTCCCGCACCGTCATGGCGAGGATCTTGAGATCGAGCAACAGGCTCCAGTTGTCGACGTACCAGACGTCGTACTCGAGGCGCTTCGAGAACATCGCGGTCTGCCGCCCGTTGACCTGCGCCCAGCCCGTGATGCCGGGCCGCACGTCGTGGCGCCGGTGTTGCTCGGCGGTGTAGCGCGGCAGGTACTCGGTGAGCAGCGGCCGCGGACCGACGAGGCTCATCTCGCCCTTCAGCACGTTCCACAGCTCGGGCAGCTCGTCGATCGACGAGCTGCGCAGGAACCGGCCGAGCGGCGTCAGCCGCTCCTCGTCGGTGCGGAAGTAGACCTCGCCCGGCCGCGTCGCGCGCATCGTGCGGAACTTGTGGATCCGGAACAGCTTCTCTCGGTACCCGGGCCGCTCGGCCGAGTAGAGCACCGGCGAGCCCATCGTCGCGCGGATCGCCGCCGCGGCTCCGAGCATCAGCGGCGACAGCACGACGAGCGCGGTCGCCGAGACCGCGACGTCGAACGTGCGCTTCACCGCGCGCTGGAACAGCTTCACACCAGCGATGCTTGTCGACCCTCCGGGTGCTGTCAAGCTGCGTTCGCGCTACCATGCGTGCGGACCGCATGCGCGTCGTGCACATCACCACGGTCCCCGAGTCGCTCGTCAGCTACTTGCGTGGACAGATCGACTTCCTGCGCGAGCGCGGCGTCGACGTGATCGCCGTCTCGTCGCCGGGACACCACCTGGACGCCTTCGCGAGGGAGTTCTCGGCCGACGTGGTCGCCGTCGAGATGCCCCGCAAGATCACGCCGCTGCGCGACCTGCGCTCGCTCGCGTCGCTGGTGAAGACGCTGCGCGCGCAGCACCCGCAGATCATCCACGCGCACACGCCGAAGGGCGGGCTGCTCGGCATGATCGGCGGCTGGCTCGCCGGCGTCCCCGTGCGCATCTATCACATGCGCGGGCTGCCGCTCGAGACCGCCACCGGCTGGCGGCGCGCCTTGCTCACCGCCACCGAGCGCACCAGCTGCGCGCTCGCGACGCGCGTCCTGTGCGTGTCGAGCTCGCTGCGCGAGGTCGCGCTGCGCGAGCACCTCGTCGATCCGGACAAGATCGAGGTGCTCGCGAACGGCAGCGGTCAGGGCGTCGACGCGACCGGCAAGTTCGATCCGGCGCGGCTGCCGCCCGACGCGCGCGCCGCCACCCGCAAGCGCCATGGCATCCCGGACGACGCGGTCGTGCTCGGCTACTTCGGCCGGCTCGTGCGCGACAAGGGCATCCTCGAGCTGCTCGGCGCGTGGCAGACGCTGCGCGACGCGTACCCGAAGCTCCACCTGATCCTCGCCGGCGTGATCGAGGAGCGCGACGCGCTGCCGCCCGGCGCGCTGGCGGCGCTCCGCGGCGACGACCGCATCCACCTGCTCGGCTTCGACTGGAACACGCCGCCCCTCTACGCGGCGATGGACATCGTCGTGCTGCCGACGTACCGCGAGGGCTTCCCGAACGTCCCGCTCGAGGCCGCGGCGATGACGCGGCCCGTGGTCGCGACGCGCGTGTCGGGCTGCGTCGACGCGATCGTCGACGGCGTCACCGGCCTCCTCGTCCCGCCGCGCGACGCCGATGCGCTCGCCGCCGCGCTGCGCCGCTACATCGACGACCCGGCGCTGCGCGCCCGGCACGGCACGGCCGCCCGCGAGCGCGTGCTGCTGTCGTTCCGCCGCGAGATCCTGTGGGAGGCGATCCACCAGACCTACCTCGAGCTCACGGCATGACGTTCCGCATCCTCGATGCCCGGGTCCCGGCAGAGCGCGCCGAGTGGACCGCCCTCCACGAGGCGTGGCCCGCGCGCGAGGTCTACGCGCACCCCGCGTACGTCGAGCGCTTCGCCGGCCCCGCCGATCAACCGCTCGCCGCGGTCTGGCAGGACGCGGGCGGCCGCGTGCTGTATCCGTTCCTGTCCCGCGCGATCACCGCCCCCCACCTCGCCGGCGCCGCCGCGGGCGCGCGCGACCTGACGAGCCCGTACGGCTACGGCGGCGCGTTCGTCACCGGCGCGCCCGACGCGGAGGCGTTCTGGGCCGCGCACGCCGCGTGGGCGCGCGAGCACGGCGCGATCTGCGAGTTCGTCCGCTTCGCGCTGTTCCCCGACGAGCTCCTCGCCTACCCCGGCGAGAAGCACGAGAAGCTGACCAACGTCGTCTGCGACCTCCGCCGCGACGAGGCGACGATCTGGTCCGACTTCGATCACAAGGTGCGCAAGAACGTGAACCGCGCCCGCCGCGAGGGCGTGACGATCGAGATCGATCCCTCGGGCGCCCACCTCGACGACTTCCTCCGCATCTACACGGCCACGATGGACCGGCGCGACGCCCGCCGCGGCTTCTACTTCCCGCACGAGTTCTTCGCGGCGATCGCGCGCGACCTGCCCGGCCAGTACGTGTTCGTGCACGCCCGCCACGCCGGCGCGATCATCTCCACCGAGCTCGCGCTGGTCTCCGCCCACAACGTGTACTCGTTCCTCGGCGGCACCGACGCCGCCGCGTTCGACCTGCGGCCCAACGACCTCCTGAAGCTCGAGCTCATCCACTGGGCCAAGCGCGCCGGCCGCACGCGGTTCGTGCTCGGCGGTGGCTACACGCCCGACGACGGCATCTTCAAGTACAAGCGGGCGTTCGCGCCCGACGGCCTCGTCCCCTACTTCGTCGGCACGCGCGTGCTCGACCAGGCGCGCTATGCCGCGCTCGTCGCCGCGCACGAGGCGCACGCGCGGACGATCGATCCGGCGTGGACGCGCGACGCCGGCTTCTTCCCGGCCTATCGCGCCGAGTTGCCTACTTCGGCGGCCCCCGCACCTTGAGGCACGCGAACAGCGCCAGCAGCACCCAGAACAGCGTGAAGCGCAGGCCCTGGTGCGCGACGGTGTACGCGAGCACCGGCACGAGCAGCACGATCATCCGCGGCTGTGCTCCGCGCAGCAGGTGCACGAACAGCATCACGAACAGGATCGTCCCGACGATCCCGTAGCTGAACACGACGGTGCCGAGCGACGAGTGGATCTCGTTCGCGCGCTTCGGATCGTCGACGAAGCGCAGCAGATCGCCCTCGCCCGCGCCGACGAGGATGTACTCCTTGAACTGCCAGATGCGGTAGTAGCCGCGCTCCTGCGCGAACGTGGTGTCCGACTCGCGCTTCATCGCGCGCAGGCTGGACTTGTTGATCGCCTCGTTCAGCGGGCCGCCGACACCGACGAGCAGGATCGCGGCGACGATCCCCGCGATGATCACGCGCGGGTTCGTGAACACGAGCAGGATGAGCAGAATGGCGATCCCCGCGACCGCGGCGCGCGATGCGGACATCACGCCGAGGTACGCGCAGCCGACGAGCGCCGCGCTGGCCTTCACGAGGCCGAGCTGCAGCCGCTTCTGGAGCAGCGCGATCGTGCACGCGGCGAGCAGCGACCAGTACCCGAGCTGGTTCGGGTTGTTGAAGAACAGCTCGCTGCGGTAGAGGTCCGTCCGGTAGACGAACGACGCGATCACCTGGAACACCACGTCGAACAGCACGGCGTACAGCGTCGCGCGCAGGAACAGGTCGCCGTAGCGGCGGTGCAGGACGAACGCGCACAGCACGACGAGCCCGTTCCACACGTAGTAGACGGGCACGATCGCGTAGTCGGCGAACGAGAACTTGCCGGTCACGGCCGACCAGCCCCAGTTGACGATCAGGACCCACAGCGAGAACCACACCATCGCGCGGAACACGCGCACGACGCCGGTGTCGAGCCGGCGATCCCACCCGACGAGCGCGAGCGGCAGCGCGAGGAACATGAGCGCGTTGCCCGGCTGCGGCAGGCCGCTGCGGCCCACGTAGAACGGCAGCGAGGCCACGAACATCGCCCACGCGATCAGCGCCGGCCGATCGCGGAGCGTGAGGAGAAACGACCTAACCGCGCGCATCGCGGGCACGCGCTCCGACGATGCGCTCGACGATCCGCGCGCGCTGCGCGTCATCGAGCCGCGAGCCGCTGGGCAGGCAGATGCCGAGCTCGAACAGCCGATCCGCGACCGCGCCACCGAGCACGCGCGCGCCGCGGAAGATCGGCTGCTGGTGCATCGGCTTCCACACCGGGCGCGCCTCGATGTCGTCGGCGGCGAGCGCGTCGATCACGGCGTCGCGCGACGCGCCGAACTGCGCCGGATCGATCGTCGCGCAGGTCAGCCACGCCGTCGATCGGCAGTGCGACGCCTCGGGCATGAACGTCCAGCCCGGGAGGTGGCCGAGCGCGTCGCGATAGGCGCGGTTCGTCGCGCGGCGGGCCTCGACGCGGCGGTCGAGGTCGCGGAGCTGCGCCCGGCCGACCGCCGCGAGCAGGTTCGACAGGCGGTAGTTGTAGCCGATGGCCTCGTGCTCGTAGTGGCGCGCCGGGCTGCGGGCCTGCGTCGCGAGGTAGCGCGCGCGGTCGATCCAGTCCTTCCGCGGTGACACGAGCATGCCGCCGCCCGACGTCGTGATGATCTTGTTGCCGTTGAACGAGAACACCGCGAGGTCGCCGAACGAGCCGGCCGGCTGGTCGCGGTACGTGGCGCCGAGCGCCTCCGCGGCATCTTCGATCAGCACCACGCCGTGGCGCGTGCACGACTCGCGGATCGCCACGTAGTCCGCGCACTGACCGTAGAGGTCGACGACGATCAGCGCCTTCGGCACGCGGCCCGCGCGGGCGGCGGCGGCGAGCTCGGCCGCGAGGAGCCCGGGATCGAGGTTCCACGAGGCCGCATCGCAGTCGACGAACACCGGCGTCGCGCCGATGTAGCTCACGGCGTTCGCGGTCGCGGCGAACGTCAGCGTGGACAGCCACACCTCGTCGCCCTTGCCGACGCCGGCCACCTCGAGCGCGAGGTGCAGCCCGGCGGTGCCGCTCGACAGCGCGACGGCGTGAGGCACGTGAACGCGCGCCGCCAGCTCGGCCTCGAACGCGTCGACGTGCGGGCCGAGCGGCGCGATCCAGTTGGACTCGACCGCATCGGTGAGCAGCTCGAGCTCGCTGCCGGCGAGATCCGGTGGGGAGAGGTAGATCCGTGCCACGCCGCCTCAGTTCGGGACCGACGGCGTCGAGCCGCTCTTGCGGCCCACCGGCTCGCTCTCGGGCTCCCCGGCCGCGCGGGTCGTCGACGCGATGATCGGCGAGGACGGCTTGGCCGACGCGGGGTGCGCGACGCTGTACTCGGGGACGAGCTCGCCGAGCCGCGCGCGTACGGGCTCGGTCGCGGTGCCCCTCGCGACGTCGAGCAGCGTCTCCACGCCGAGCACGACGGTCTCCGCGGGATAGCTCGCGACGCGCCCGATGAACACCTTCGGGTGCTTGGTCTTGTCGGCGTGCTCGCTGTCCGTCGCGAGCTCCTCGAACAGCTTCTCGCCGGGGCGGACGCCGGAGAACTTGATCTCGATGTCCTCGTCGGGGCGCAGGCCCGAGAGCGTGATGAGGTCGCGCGCGAGGTCGACGATCTTCACCGGCTCGCCCATGTCGAGGATGAACACCTCGCCACCGTCGCCCATGGCGCCGGCCTGGAGGACGAGCTGCGCGGCCTCGGGGATCGTCATGAAGTAGCGCCGCATCTCGGGGTGCGTGACCGTGATCGGTCCGCCGCGCTCGATCTGCTGCTTGAAGATCGGGATCACGCTGCCCGCCGAGCCGAGCACGTTCCCGAACCGCACCGTGACGAAGCGCGTGGTCGACCGCCGCGACAGCGCCTGCAGGTAGATCTCGGCGACGCGCTTGGTCGCGCCCATCACCGAGGTCGGGTTGACCGCCTTGTCGGTCGATACGAGCACGAAGCGCTGCACGCCGAACCGATCGGAGAGGTCGGCGACGATGCGCGTGCCGCCGACGTTGTTCTTCACGGCCTCGCCCGGGTTCCACTCCATCATCGGCACGTGCTTGTGCGCGGCGGCGTGAAACACCAGCTCGGGCGACGACGACGCGAACAGCTGCTCCATGCGCGCGCGGTCGCAGACGTCGGCGATGCACGGCTCGATCTGGACGTGCGGGAACGCGGCCGTGAGCTCGCGGTGGATCTCGAACAGCGCGTTCTCGAACCGCTCGACGAGCAGCAGGCGCGCCGGCCCGAATCGCACGAGCTGGCGGCACAGCTCGGAGCCGATGCTGCCGCCGGCGCCCGTGACGAGCACGACGCGGCTGCGGATCGCCGCGCCGACGATGTCCTCGTCGAGCTGGACCGGTTCGCGCCCGAGGAGATCCTCGATCGCGACCTCGCGGATGCGCGACAGGTTCACGCGATCGCCGACGATCTCGTAGATGCCGGGGATGATCTTGGTCTCGATCTGCGCGTCGCGGCACAGCTCGGTGATCCGGCGGATCTGCTGGCCGGGCGCGTTCGCGATCGTGATCAGCGCGCGCTGGACGTGCTTGCGCTCCGAGATCGCACCAACGTCCTTGGTCGCGCCCAGGACGGTGAGGCCGGCGATGATCGTACCGATCTTCGCCGGATCGTCGTCGATGAAGCCGACGGCGTGCAGGCCGAGGTCGGGGCGGTTCGCGATCTCGCGTGCGACCATGACGCCGGCCTGGCCGGCGCCGATCAGGAGCACGCGGGTCTTCTCGTCGCCGGTGGCCTGGCGCCGGCGGTCCGTCGCCTCGCCGTGGAGGCGCCGGAGCGCGCGCACCCCGACGAGGCCGAGGAACGCCAGCGCGAAGTTCATCCCGAGCACGCCGAGCGGGATGACGACGATCTCGATGCTCTCGCCGACCCACGGACCGATCATGCGGATCGCGATGAGCAGCGCGGTCGACGCGCCGACCGCGAACAGGATCCGCCCGACGTCGCCGATGTTGACGTAGCGCCAGCTCATCCGCGGCACGCCGAACACCGTGAGCCCGACGTACTGGAGGATCACGACGTACGGCCACGTGACGAGCAGGACCTTCAGCCACGCCGACGGCAGCGAGAACTCGAGGCGGAACAGGAACGCCAGCCAGTACGCGACCGACAGCACCGCGCAGTCGAGCGCGATCTGGATGCTTCGGTTGAGTAGGCGCGGAAACATCGTCGGTTAGTGCCAGCTGCGGGGCCCGCTGTTCATGCGACAGGAGACACCACGCGCGCCAGTGAAAACAGGCCCCTCTCCAGAGGCTCACGCCGGTAAGGATCGGCAACACACCCGCAATTCCTGCGGGTTGGCCCCACTCAGCCGAACGGCGACGCGTACGCGGGAGGCTCGACGGCACCCTCTGGCGGGACGAACGGGTCGGTCACCGTGGGGTCGTCCGGGAAGTCGGGGTGCGTGACCTCGACGCCGGCTTCCTGCTTGTAGAGATCCGGCGTGCCGATGCACGTATCGGCCTCACCGCGGAGCAGCTTCACCTTCTCGGCGAGATCCGCGAGCTCGACATACGACGGCCGCGCCGCATCCGCGGTGCCGCCGCCATCGACGGTCGCGGTGAAGCGCTGGCGAGACGTGTCGAACAGGTTCATCTGCGCCTTCAGCTCGACGAGCTTGTCGTTCACGCAGGTGAGCTTGATGACGTCCTTCTGCTTGCGCGCGATGTCGCGGAGGTGCGCGATGTGGCGCGAATCCTCGAGGAGCTGCGCGTCGAACGCACGCGCGCGGTCCTTCATCTCGGTCACGCTGAGGTTCACGACGGCGGGCTTGGGCGCGGGCGCCGCCGGCTTCGCGGGGTCCGCGCCTTGCGCGTGCACGGTGACCGCGGCGAACAGGGCCGCGGCGGCGAGGTATTTCGTGAACGAATTCATGCGGCTGTCGTGTGGTCCAAACCTACGGGAATCGCGGGGGGGAGTCAATGTGACGCCCTCGATAACCGGGTCTGATGCCGGCCCCGCTGGCGGTGTTCATCGAGATCTGGCATGAACCGAGCGTCGCGAGGCGACATCTCACCTCGAGCTATGCGTTGCGTCTGTATTCTCGCGATCTTGGCCCTGATGCTGTCGGGGTGCGGCGACAATCCGCCGGTCGTCTACCCGACGGTCGCCCCGTTCGATGCGACCCAGCTCACGCTCGGGCCCGGGGACAAGATCGAGCTAACGATCTTCTACGGTTCGCAGGAGTCCAAGACGACCTACAGCCTCGACGCCAGCGGGCAGATGGAAGTGCGGTTCATCGGCCCGGTCGCCGCGGGCGGCAAGACCAGCCGGCAGGTGCAGGAGGAGATCCGCGACCGCCTCGCGGACGGCTATCTCAACGATCCCGTCGTCTCGCTGACGGTCGTCGAGATCAACTCGCTCAAGTGCGCCGTGTTCGGCCAGGTGCTGAAGAGCGGATCGATCAAGTTCACGCCCGGCATGACCATCACCGAGGCGATCGCCCAGAGCGGTGGCTTCACGCCGCTCGCGCGCAAGAACATGGTGCGCGTCACGCGACTCGTCGACGGGAAGAAGGAGACGTACAAGCTGCCGGTCGAGATGATGGGTGAGGGCAAGCGCCCCAACTTCCCGATGATGCCCGGCGACGAGGTCTTCGTCCCCGAGCGTCCCTGGTAGCGCGTGCGTCTCAAGGATGCGGGCGCGGCGGCGTGTGCGGGCGGTGCGGCGATCGTCGCGGTGCTCGGCGTCGGCGGTGCGCTGCGCGGCGTGCAGGCGATCGTCGCCGTGCTCGTCGCCCTCGCGCTCGCATGGCGCGTGACCTCGCAGCGCGGACCGTCCCGTATCTCGCCGCTGATCGCGTTCCTGCTCGTCGCGATCGCGTTGTGCGCCGTGCAGCTCGTGCCGCTGCCGAGCGGCGTGCTCGAGAAGCTCGCGCCGGTCGCGCAGGGGCTCCGCGAGGACGGCGCCGCGCTGCTCGGCGCCGACCCGGCCTCGACGAGCTCGTTCGACGTCCCCGGCACGCTGCGCGCGCTGGCGTTCTTCACGATCCTGCTCGGCGTCGCCGCCGTCGCGCTGCGCATGGCGACCAGCGAGAAGGGGCGCTACCAGCTGCTCGCCGCGGTCGCCGCGCTCTACGGCGTGGCGGCGCTCGTCGTCGGTGTTCATTACGTGCTCGGAGCGCGCAGCCTCTACGGGCTGTACGAGCTCCGTCATGTCAATCCGCACCTGATCGGCCCGCTGCTCAACCTGAACCACCTCGGCTGCGCGATGGCCGTCGGCGCCGTGCTGTCGGTCGGCCTCGCGGCGTACCCGCGGCAACGCGCCTGGCTGCGCGTCGCGTGGCTCGCCGGCGCCGGCGCATGCGGCGCGGTCGCGGTCGCCACGGTGTCGCGCGGCGCCACGCTCGCACTCGGCGCGGGCGGCCTCGTCACGCTCGGCCTGCTCGCGGCGCACCGGTTCGCTCGTCCGCCCGGCACCGACCTACCGCGACGCCGCCGCGGACACTTCGCGACGAGCTCGCTGCCGATCGGCATCGTCGCCACCTGCGCGGTGGTGCTCGTCGTCTACTCGAGCGCGACGAACGTCGGGCACCAGCTCGCGCAGACCTCGTTCGACGAGATGACCCGCTCCGACACCAAGTTTGGCGCGTGGCGCTCGACGCTCCAGCTCGTCGAGGAGATGCCGTGGCTGGGCGTCGGCCGCGGCGCGTTCGAGGCGACGCTCACGCGCGTCCACCCGGGCAGCGGCGCGGTGACGTTCTCGCACGTCGAGAACGAGTACCTGCAGGCGATCGTGGACTGGGGCATCCCCGGGACGACCCTCCTCGGGATCGCGGGCCTGTGGTTCGCGATCGTCGCGATCCGCAAGTGGCGCGATGGACCGCTCGCGGCCGCGGCGCTCGGCGCGATCGTCGTCGTCGCCGTGCAGAGCAACGTCGACTTCGGCATCGAGCTGCTCGGCCTGGCGGTGCCACTGACCGCCGTCGCGGCGACCCTCGCCTACGTACCGCTGCGGGAGGTGCACGGCCGGCCGGCGATCGCGCTGCGCGCGGCCCGCGGCGTCCACGTGGTGGCTCTGCTCCTCGCCGCGTTGCTGCTGCGGTCCGCCGCCACCACGACGCTCGACGAGGATCACGAGGCGCTGCGCGATCACGAGCCGACGCTCGCCGAGCTGCGCGCCGCCGCCGAGCGCCACCCGCTCGACTACTTCGTCTACGCGCGCGCCGCCGAGGTCACGATCCGGCGCAATGACAAGCTCGGCGTCCAGCTCCTGAACCACGCGATGCGTCTGCACCCGACGCACCCCGGCCTGCACCGGATCGCGGCGCGCATGCTGTACCACCGCGGCTACATCGAGCAGGCCGCGCTCGAGTACTCCGCGGCGCTGCGGGTGTCGCGCTCGCGCGACCGCCTGCTCCAGGAGATCGTGACGCTCCTGCCGCGCGATGTCGCGGCGCTCGCCATCCCCGCCGACGATCGCAACATCGACCAGCTGGTCGCCGCGCTCGGCCGGCTCGGCCGTCCCGACGTGGCGACGGCGTGGCTCGGCCGCGTGCTCGAGGTCGGCACCAACAACGCGCACGCGTGCGACCTCGTCTACGCGAGCGTGATCTCGCACGAGGATCCGCGCGCCGCCGAGCTCGCCGCGCGCCGCTGCTCTCAGGTCATGCCCGGACGCGCCGAGCGGCTCGCACTCGCGGAGGTGCTCGTGCGCCAGCACAGCTACGGCGATGCCCTGCGGCTGCTCGAGGACGTCGAGAGCTGGCCGGGCCGCGTCGACAACAAGGCCCGGGCGTGGCTGCTGCGCTGCGACGCGCTCGGCGCGCTCGGCGACACCACCGCCCTCAAGCGCTGCCTGCGCCGCCTCGACGCCTCGGGCATCGTCGACGACGCGCAGCACGCGGCGATCACCGACCGGCTCGACAAGATGGCCGAGGAGCAGCGCGCGAAGGATCTCGCGCTGCCGAAGTGACGGCTACTTCACGTTCTCGAACGTCACGCGCGCGTCGGGATGAACGCCGTGCGCCTTGCACCAGCCACCGTTGACCTCGAGCACGTACAGCGAGCGCTTGCCCGCGCTGCGCGAGGTCTCCGTCCTCGGCTGCGCGTTGTGCTGGATGCCGACGATCTTCTTGTCCTTGGACAGCCAGATCATGTCGAGCGGGATCAGCGTGTCCTTCATCCAGAACCGGTGGTCCTGCTCCTTGCCCATGAAGAACAGCATCCCGGCGTCGGGCGCGAGCGAGGTGCGGCCCGACAGGCCCTTCTCGATCGTGCTCCGGGTGTCGGCGACCTCGACGGTGACGACCGCGTCGCCGGTCGGCGTCGCGAACCGCACGCGGACGGGGGCCGCGGGATCGACGAGCTCGGCGCGGGGCGTCTCGCCACACGCGCCGAGCAGCGCGAGCATCAGGACGAGCCGGCTCAGGGCAGGTACACGAGCGTGAGGCCGGTGCGGTAGAACGTCAGGTCACCGACGACGTCCTGGCCGCGCAGGTTGTACGTGTACGCGCCGGCCTGGGTGACCGGGAAGAACACGGTGCGCGTCAGCGACTGGGTCAGGTTCGGCTGCAGGTACACGAAGTCGTAGTCGACGTTCGGCGCGACCGTGTTCGCCTCGTCGGCGATCCACATGTACGCGCTGGCAGCCGGGTTGCCGGCCGGGCACTCGGTCGGGGTGCAGAACAGGTCCGAGCTGCCGATCGCGAGGATGTCGCCGGCGCCCTTCGCCTGGATCGTCGCCCCGAGGATCGTGGTGGGCATGCCCGTGTTCACCGCGACGCCCGGCATCCGGAACGCCTTCGCGACCACCGCCTCGGCCGAGCCGCAGATGTACTGCGTGCTCGTCGCTTCGCCGGTCTGCAGCGTGCCGTCGCCGTTGGTGTCGGCGCCCTGCGAGATCTTGACGCCGCCCGCCGGGCAGTTCGTGCCCGGCGCCTCGGCGACCACGTCCGTGAGGGTGCGGTTGCCGCAGACGTACTTGGTCTGGGCGACCTCGTCCGCGTCCAAGCTACCGTTTCCATTGTCATCCGGACCGGTCGTGATCTTCACGCCGCCCGACGGGCAGTTCGCGCCGGCCGCCTCGTCGTTGAGGTCGGTCAGGTAGCTGACGCCGTCCTCTCCCGCACACGCCGAAGCCACGAGCGTCGTCAACAAAGCCAGGTGCATACGCATAGGGGTCCTCCGA
This sequence comes from Myxococcales bacterium, assembly GCA_016794545.1. GTDB lineage: Bacteria > Myxococcota_A > Polyangia > Haliangiales > Haliangiaceae > JABFXX01. The sequence continues at coordinate 894 of JAEUJX010000123.1, read as the reverse complement.
TGGGGCGATACTAGCGCAGGGGCGCCAACGTCAAGAAAACTTTGCGCTTCCCTCACGGTCTCCTGGTGCATAGGTCACGTGCGAAGGGTTGCCGCCCGGGCCAGACTTGTGGTCATCTGTCCAGCACCGGACCGGCGTGAACGTTCGCGCCCCCGACGGTGACTAACCGCCCGAGACTCGCATGTCGAACCGCAAGCACGACGATGACAACGACGACCCGTCCTTCAACGAAGGCCGGCGCCGGTTGCTCCGCATGGCGGTCTACGTCCCGCCGGTCGTGATCGGCGCGATCACCCTCTCGCAGGCGGGCTGCCAGCCCGAGCCGTGTCCCTCGTGCGTTCCGCTGGGCGGCACCGGCATCTGTCCGCCGGGCCTCAAGACGCCGTCGTCGTCGCCACCGGCCGACAAGGCCGCGCCGCAGGAAGAGTTCGAGCCCGGCGAGTCATGACCGCGGTGGCGCGAACACTCGCGCCTGGGTCGGGGTCGGTGGGTCGGTTGTTTCCCGAGGTCGGTGGCATCGTCGCGCGCGAGGGCGATCGCTTCGTCGTGATCGGCAGTGACGGTCTGCGCGCCACGGTCGAGGGCGCGCTGTGCGACGAGGTCGCCGCGTCGCTCGCGGCGGGCTCGCCGACGCACGCGCTCGCGCGGCTCGCGCCCGCGCACCCGGCGCTGGGCGCGATCGTCTCGTGGCTCGCGACGCCCGCCGTGCCGCTCACCGCGCTCGATCTGGTCCGCCTCGACGGCTTCGACACGTTCTTCCTCGAGCTGCTCGGCCGCTGCAACGAGCGCTGCGTTCACTGCTACGCCGATGCGAGCCCCACCGTCGACGAGGGCCTCGCGCGCGAGACCGCGCTGCGCGTGATCGCGGAGGCGGCGACGCTCGGCTTCCGGCGG
>JAEUJX010000115.1 GCA_016794545.1 Myxococcales bacterium | reverse complement strand
CGTCCGCGAGTACCTGCGCCCCGAGCGCCGCACGGTCGTGATCGCGGAGCCCGAGGACGGCGGAGACGACGACGGCGACGCCGACGAGGGCGAGGGCGAAGGCCAATGAGCTCGTCGCCGCTGGTCATCGTCGAGGCGTCGCCCGACACGCCGCTCGTGTGGTTCGACGTCGCGATCCGCGGCGGGGCGTGCGCCGATCCGCTCGGCGTCGAGGGCCTCCACCGCCACGCCGCGATCCTCGCGCGCCGCGGCGCCGGCCGGCGCGACCGCGCCGAGCTCGACGAGACGCTCGATGGTCTCGGGGCCGCGGTCGAGGTCGGCGTGTCGCGCGACGCGGTCTCGCTGTCCGGGCTCTCGCTGTCACGCCACCTCGATCAGGTGATCGATCTCGCGGCCGACATCCTCGCCGAGCCGCGCTTCGCGGAGGACGAGCACGCCCGCCTGCTCCGCGAGACGCCGCAGGTGCTCGACGAGATCCGCGATGACGACAGCGCGCTCGCGACGCGCTGGTTCGACTGGCTGTGCTCGCCGGGCCACCCGTACGGCCGCACCTCGCTCGGCACGTCGACGTCGCTCGGGCGGATCGATCGCGCGACCGCCACCGCGACGTGGAAGCGCGAGGTCGTGACCGGCAACCTGGTGATCGGCCTCGCCGGCGACATCGACGACTCGGCCGCCCAGCGCGTGGTCGCGCGGCTGACCGAGCGCCTGCCCACCGCGGCGCGCCCGATCGTCGCGGCCGAGCCCACCGCGCGTGACGCGAAGGGCCGCCGCGTGATCCTCGTCGACAAGCCCGATCGCACACAGGCGCAGATCCGGATCGGCCATCTGTCGGTGCGCTACGGCCACGCCGACACCGCCGCGCTCGCGATCGCCGAGGCGGTGTTCGGCGGGATGTTCAGCTCGCGCCTCATGCAGGAGATCCGCGTGAAGCGCGGCTGGTCGTACGGCGCTGGCTGCGCCCTGCGACGCTCTCGCCTGCCCCACTGGTTCGAGCTGTGGATGGCCGCGGGCATCGACGTCGCCGGCCCGGCGGTCGCGCTCGCGCTCGAGCTGTTCGCCGAGTACGCGGAGAACGGCCCGAGCGACGAGGAGGTCGACTTCGCGCGCAGCTACCTCGTCGGCGCGATGCCGTTCCATGTCGCGACGGCACGCCAGCGCATGCAGCTCGCCGTGCGCGACGCGGTGTTCGACCTGCCCTCGGGCTTCACCGTGCGGCTGCCCGAGGCGCTCGCCGCCCTCGGCGCCGCGGACGTGCGCGCCGCCTGCCGCGCCCACCTGCGGCCCGACAACGCGGTGACCGTCGCCGTCACCACCGCCGACCACGCGCGCGGCGCTCTCGCGGATGCGAGCGCCGGTACGCTGACGGTTGTCGATCACGACGAGTACTGATCGCGCTATCGTTCGTTCATGACGACGGGGCGCGTGCCGCGCTTGGATTCCAGCTTCTCCGCCGCGACCGACGCGGCCCTCGACATGGCGCTTCGCCCGTTCATCGAGCGCCTCGTCAAGCCCGACAAGCGCGAGCGCGCGACCGCGCACTTCCTCCCGAAGCGCGAGCACTCCAGCTATCACGAGCTCGTCACCTCGATCGACGAGTCACGCGCGCGCCCGTGCACGCCGTCCGACATCGCCGGCTGGAACGACGTGCGCGGCGTCCTGTTCGTCGATCACGAGGCGTATTCCACGACGGCGAAGCAGGCGCACGATCTCTACCTGAAGGGCACCGATGCCGTGTTCGTCGCGTACGGCGCGACGTTCGCGCTGCTCCGTCCGAAGAGCGGCGCGCCGCTGTTGATCACGTAGATTCGCTCACCATTGCTACACACCGGTGAGGTGTGGAGTCATCGCGAACCGGCTAGGCGAGTTGCCTGCGACAGGGGGGCTGTCGAGGCGGCAGCGTGCGGCATCCGAACAGATGCGCACGGTTGTCCGCACCGGCACGCAACGTGCTGGTGCGCGCGGCCAACTATGAAGCTCAGCCTGGTATCGACTCTCCTTGGCCTCTCGCTGATCGCGCCCGCGTGCGTGACCGACGAAGGCGATCCCGACAAGCCCGATCAGAGTGACGTGAAGGGTGGCCCCGACGGCAAGTCCGAAGCGTGGGGCTCCGCCGACCGTCCCGAGCTGTTCAACCCGAACCTCGAGTATCTGGCCTCCGCGCTGCCGGCCACCGGCGAGGCGCGCAACATCCCGTGGGCCGGCAACTACTGGCCGGTCTACGAGGACAGCATCAACAAGAAGTGGGGCGCCGGTGATCCGGCGTCGACCAAGTACGGCCGCGCGTTCGGGGTGACCGGCGTCGAGGACGCGGTGTCGCGCTACCACGGCATCGACGCGCAGAGCTCGCGCACGGCGTGCACGCAGACCAGCCAGTGCAACTCGTCGCTCGGCGAGTCGTGTTCGATCCGCACCGGCCAGACCAGCGGCCGCTGCATCCCGACCTGGTGGGGCATCTGCCACGCCTGGGCGCCCGCCGCGATCCTCCTCCCCGAGCCGAAGCACGCCGTCACCTACAACGGCGTCGAGTTCAAGGTGCAGGACGTGAAGGCGCTGCTCACGCTCGCCCACGACCGCACCGAGACCAAGTTCGTGTCGCTGCGCTGCGACGCGCTCGACTCGGCCAACGAGATCACGTTCGACAAGTACGGCCGTCCGAACGGCGCGACCGCGTCGTGCAAGGACACGAACCCGGGCACGTTCCACGTCCTCATGACGAACTACCTCGGCAAGCAGGGCGAGTCGTTCGTCTACGACCGCACCTGGGACAGCGAGGTGTGGAACCAGCCGCTGCGCGGCTACCGCATCACGTCGCAGACCGAGGTCTCGGCGCTCGAGGCGAACAAGCTCGTCGGCGTCACCGCCGAGGGCGGCACCACCACCGAGAAGACCGGCACCACCGCCGCGGGCGCGTGGACGCAGGTCGGCACGTTCCCCGTCACGGCGGGCTCGAGCCTCACCGTCGCGATGACCGGCTCCGGCGATCCGGACATGTACGTGCAGTTCGGCGCGCAGCCGACCGCGTCCGCGTACGCGTGCCGTCCGTACGAGACCGGCGCGGCCGAGACCTGCACGCTGACCGTCCCGGCCGGAGCCACGCAGGCGTTCGTCGCGGTCAACGCGTACGGCAGCGCCGCCGCGACCTACACGATCAAGGTCACCTCGGGTGGCAGCATCCCGACGACCTACGTGTTCAACGCGAACGCGAAGAAGCTCCTCAAGGTCCACATGGACGTCGACTTCATCTCCGAGTCGGCTGCCGGCACCGACGGCAACCTCGGCTCGACGATCAACACGTACACGCACGTCGACCGCTACGACTACATCCTCGAGCTCGACGGCGCGGGCAAGATCATCGGCGGCGAGTGGATCGGCACGTCGAAGAAGCAGCACCCCGACTTCGTGTGGCTCCCGATCCGCGCGTCGGCCACCTCGGTCGCCGGCGGCAAGATCACCTACGCGAACGTGAAGATGATCTACGACATGTCGATGGCGGACACCGGCGGCGGCACCACCGGCACCGTCAAGACGGTCAACGACTCGGGCGCGATCGCGAAGGCCGCGTGGAAGCAGCTCGGCCCGTTCAACGTCGCGGCCGGCACCACGCTGACCGCGGTGATGACCGGTGACGGCGACGCCGACCTCTACGTCCGCAAGGAGGCCTCGCCGACCGCCGCCGCGTACGACTGCCGCCCGTACGCCTCGGGCTCGAACGAGCAGTGCTCGATCGTCGGCCCCGCGAAGGTCTACGTCGCGGTCAACGGCTACGCGACGACCTCGAACTACCAGCTGAAGATCACGTACACCGAGGGCACCGGCGGTGGCACCACCCCGCCGCCCGTCACCACGTTCACGCACCTGAACCAGTCGGGCTCGGTGACGCAGGGCCAGATGAAGGTGTTCGAGCTGCCGATGCCGGCGAACAAGAAGGTCGTGATCCGCACGACCTCCTCGTCCGACGTCGACCTCTACATCCAGTTCGGCGCGGCGCCGACGACCGACTCGTACATCGCGCGCGGCTACACGACCTCGGGCAACGAGGCCGTGACGTACACCGCGACGAGCAACGGCGTGCTCTACGTGGGCGTGCACGGCTACGCGGCCGGCTCGTTCACCGTGAAGAGCGCGGACCAGTAGTTCAGTCCTCGAGCGAGCGGCGCGAGCTGACGACCTCGGCGATCAGCGGCTTCTGCCGCTCGTGCTCCTCGGGGTCCTTGACCGGTAGGAACCGGCAGTCGGCGCCGTCGCGCGGCACGCGGAGGAAGCGCGACGGCAGGAATGCCGTCAGCTCGCCGGCGAGTCGCTCGAACTGGATGACCTTGGCGCCGTCGACGGTCTTCTCGACGCGGTAGTACGGCAGCGCGAAGTCGCGGTCGATCGCGGCGGCATCGAACACGAACGTATTGGTGTTGAACACGTCGATCGAGTCCTGGTCGAACGAGGGCGGGAAGCGGAAGCCCTCGATGACCTGCGGCCTGCCGTCGAGCAACGCGGGGGCGCCGCCCTTGTCGCCCGGGACCTTGGGCGCGACCTCGACGGTCATCTCGCCGCCGAGCTCGTCGTGCAGGCCGATGATCGCGGGATCGAGCGTCGCCGCGAGGTTGTCGACGTTCGACATGAACAGGGTCTTGCCGCCCTGCGCGCGGAACCGGGCGAGCACGCCGCTGCGGCGGAGCGCGGCCGTCAGATCGCCATGGCCCGTCGCGTACGGCGAGACTTCGCCCGCGGCGTCGCGGTAGACGTCACCCGACGGCGTGAGGCGGAGCGCGACGTCCTGCACGAACACGTCGTACGGACCGGAGAGCTGCTTCTCGGCGATGTGCGCGCGGATCGCGGCGTCCGTGGCGAACGAGGCCATCACGAAGATCGGCACCTGCCCGGGCAGCGCGCGGAGGTCGGCCCACTTGACCTCGAGGAAGCTGCGCGCGCCGTGCGCGGGCACGATCGCCTTCACCACGCCGCCGAACCGCGTGGCCATGCCGCCCGCGAGGATGATCGCGCCGACCTCGCCGCGCCGGATCCGGTCGAGCCCCGCGGCGCGGAGCCGCGCGCGCTCCGGCGTGCCGAGCGCCGGCAAGGAGACCAGCGCCTCGGCGGGCAGCGGCGACAGCGAGCCGGTCACCGCATTGCTCGACGCGCCCGCGGCGGCGCGCCGAGCGAAGTCGGCCTGGATCGCCTCGTCGTAGCCGTAGCGCGCGAGATCGTCGGGCTTCATCGCGGCGACGATAGCCGAACTACGGACCGCACGTCGGCGCATCGACGTCCGCGAGACACGCGGCGTCGAACAGGACGCCACACGCGGCGATCACGACGAGGAGGAGCCAGCGCATCGCGACGATGGTACCGGCGGCCGCCGCCGGGGAGGGGCTACCTGTCGCTCGTGTCACGCGCCGCCTACGGCGCGCAGGTGATCACGCTGTTCTTGCCGCCGAATCCGTCGTCCATCTGGTCGGGGTTCGCCGGATCGACGATCCAGTTGCCGTCGACGATGAACTTGTAGGGGTGCGCGCCCGCGGCCACGTCGGTCGTGCCGGTCCACGCACCGTCGCCGCCCTTGACGAGCGCGATCGCCGGTGGGGCCGTGCCCGCCCACATCGTGAACGAGCCGGTCACCAGCACCGCGGACGCTCCCCCGTGGCCCTCGAGCCGGAACGCCTTCGTGCAGGTCGCGGCGGCATCGGGGGTCTTCGGCGCGTCGGGCGGGAGGACCGCCGCGTCGACCTCGGCGGTGTCATCGCCGCCGCCGCCGCCCTTGCCATAGCCGGGGGGCCGGCAGGCGGCGAGCGCGCCGAGGGTGACGACGACGAGGGTGAGGCGCATGGCCCCGGACGTTGCTTCAAGCGACATGCCACGGGCCGGGCGCCGTGCTCCGGCACGTTGCCGGCGCGGCGATGCAAAACGAAACGTCGCCGTCGGGATCGCGCGCTGCCAATGTCGACGCCGCGCGCGCCGGGTGGAGGGCCAGGTGCGTGAAATGACTCCGCTGAACCGGGCACGAATCGTGGAATCAGCGGCCGCGTGACCCGCCGCCTGATCCCTGCCCTCGCCGTCCTGACCGTCGCCGCCGTCGTCCGGCCGGCGGCCGCCGTCGAGCCGGTCGCATCGTTCCGGTATCTCGTCACCGGCAACGGCTTCGGGTTCAGCGTCTACGACCAGACGGCGAACGCCATCAAGCACTTCCTGGAGCGACCGTACCGCTTCCTCCGCGCGAACCCGCAGAACCCCGACGGCGACGGCATCGTCCGCCGCAACCTCGTGTTCGACACGTACTTCGGCGTGAAGGTCGGGGCGACCGCGGGCTGGCTGGGCGGCAAGGCGCCGAGCGAGGTCGGCTACGTCGAGCAGTCAAACGTCATCCGCTCGACGGTCGCGTTCGGCGGCGTCACCACGCGCACGTACTTCGTCTCGCCGTTCGGCTACCAGGGCAACGCGCTCGTCATGCTGCTCGAGGTCGCGAACACGGGCACCTCGCCGCAGCCCGTGACCGCGTACGCGATCCACAACTTCAAGCTCGGCACGGCGCCGAACCCCGACGACCCGGGCGCGAACGGCGAGGCGATCAGCTGGAACAGCACGGTCGCCACCGAGACCGGCCCCGGTGGCGGCGCGATGATCTACGCCCCGATCGGCGGCGCCGACGTCGCGAGCTGCGCCGACAACACGTACACGCAGGTCGCGGCGGGTGGTGGTATCAGCGCGGCCGCGTCGTGCAGCGGCACCGACAAGAAGCAGGCGTTCCAGAAGGACCTCGGCACGATCGCGCCGGGCTCGTCGAAGTGGTGGGGCGTCGCCCTGCTGTTCGATGCCGACGGCAACGCCACGGCGGCCACCTCCGCGTGGACCGCGTTCCTGAACAACCGCGGCGCCGACGCGCTGTACACCGACGTGCTCGCCGAGATCGCCGCGTGGCGCAAGCCGCCGCCCGCCGGCCTCGACGCGACGGAGACCGCGATCTGGCGCCAGTCCGAGATGGTGCTGCGCATGTCGCAGATCCTCGAGCCGTACAGCGAGAGCCCGCGCCGCAAGAACCACGGCATGGTGCTCGCGAGCCTGCCGCCCGGCGGCTGGCATACGGGCTGGGTGCGCGACGCGACGTACGCGCTGACCGCGATGGCGCGCTCGGGCCACGCCGACATGGCCAAGAAGGGCGTCAACTTCTTCCTCGACGCCGACGCCGGTCGTTACCCCGAGTTCGTCAACAACGCGCACGGCTACCGGGTCTCGACGGTGCGCTACTACGGCGACGGCGAGGAGGAGGCCGACTACTCCGGCCATTCAACGCGCAACATCGAGATCGACGGCTGGGGCCTCGTGCTGTGGTCGGCGCGCCAGTACCTGGAGGCGAGCAACGACACGGGCTGGCTCGCCGAGACCACGAAGAAGGGCGACACGGTCTACGACGCGCTCCGCGAGGGAATCGCCGAGCCCCTCGCGAAGAACATGGAGACCGCGGGCATGGCGATGGCGGACTCCTCGATCTGGGAGGTCCACCACGGCAACCGCCAGCACTTCCTGTACACGACGGCGACCGCCGCCCGCGGCTTCTGCGACATGGCGTCGATCGCGCGCCGCGCGGGCCGGATGGAGGACGTCGAGCGCTACCGCGCGATCGCCGAGAAGGCGAAGGCCGTCATCCCGACCGCGTTCATCGACTCGAACAAGGTGCTCGCGGGCTCGCTCGAGCGGCTCGCCCAGGGCACGAACTACCGCGACGGCGCGACCATCGAGGCGATCACGTGGGACCTCCTGCCGTCGGGCGATCCGGTCGCGAAGGCCACGCTCGACGCGATGTCATACCTGGTCACGCCCGCCGGCGGCTACAAGCGCGTCGAGGGCTCGCAGGACCAGTACGACACCGACGAGTGGATCCTGATCGACCTCCGCGCGTCGGCCGCGTTCCGCCGCGCCGATCGCGCGGAGAAGGCCGATCAACTCCTGGGCTGGGTCACCGCCCAGGCCTCGGTCAACTACGACCTCCTGCCCGAGCTCTACAACACGCGCACGTCGAGCGGTCAGATCGGAGCGTACTCGGGGAGCATCCCGATGGTCGGCTACGGCGCGGGCGCGTACCAGATGACGCTGCTCGACCGCGCCGGCAGCTTCGAGCACTCCGACTGCGGCGAGTTCGATCCGGGCATGTACCCCGACGGCGGCCCGGGCGGCGGCGGCGGTGGTGGGTTCACGGACGAGCGCACCGGTGTCGCGTGCGCGTGCAACGGCGGTCCGGGCGCGGGCGGCAACGCGGCGCTGGTCGCGGTCGTCGGCCTGTTCCTGATCCGGAGGCGCCGCGCGTGATCGAGCTCCGCTCCATCGGGAAGGAGTTCCCCGGCGTGCGCGCCCTCGCCGGCGTGTCGCTGGCGATCGAGCCGGGCGAGGTGCTCGGCCTCGTCGGGGAGAACGGCGCCGGCAAGTCGACGCTGATCAAGATCCTCGGCGGCGTGTACGCGCACGGCGAGTTCACCGGCGAGGTGCTCGTCGGCGGGACGGCGCGGGCGTTCAAGAGCACGCGCGACGCGCGGCGCGCCGGCATCGCCGTCGTCCACCAGGAGCTCGCGCTGATCCCCGACCTGTCGGTGGCCGAGAACCTCGTGCTCGGCCGCGAGCCCACGCGGTGGGGCCTGGTCGATCGCGTGCGCGCCGAGGCGATGGCGAGGGACATGCTGCGCGCGGTGCTCGGCGCCGACGCCGACGAGGTCGATCTCGCGATGCCCGCCGGCCAGCTCGGCGTGGGCCTCCAGCAGATCCTCGAGATCGCGCGCGCGCTGGCGGACGAAGCGAGCCTGATCGTCCTCGACGAGCCGACCGCCGCGCTGACCACGAGCGAGATCGAGCGACTGTTCGCGCTCGTCCGCGCGAAGCAGGCCGCGGGCACGTCGTTCATCTACATCTCGCACCGCCTCGACGAGATCGCGGCGCTGTGCGGCCGCGTGGCCGTGATGCGCGACGGACAGCTCGTCGCGGTCGTCGCGCCCGACGCCGATGTGGTGCCGCTGATGACGGGCAAGGAGCTCGGTGACGTGCACGCCCGCGGCGAGCGCGCGCGAGTGATCGGGGCCCCGATGCTCGAGGTCACCTCGCTGTCCGTCGATCACCCTCGCCTGCCCGGCACGCGCGTCGTCGACGAGGTCTCGTTCACCGTGCACGCCGGCGAGGTCGTCGCGCTCACGGGCGCGATGGGCTCCGGCCGCACCGCGACCCTGTCGGCGCTGTTCGGGACCGCGACGTCGCGGACGGCGGGCGCGATCAAGGTCGCGGGACAGCCGGCGCGGCTCCGCTCGCCGATCGAGGCGATCGCCGCCGGCATCGCACTCGTCCCCGAGGATCGCAAGGGTGCCGGGCTCGTCCTCGGCGCCTCGGTCGCCGACAACCTGGTTCTCGCGTCGCTATCGACGGCGCTCCTCGATGCCGCGGACCTCGAGGCCCGCGCGCTCTCTCGCTCTCGCGACCTCTCGATCAAGGTGCCCGGTCTGGGCGCCGAGGTCGCGACCCTGTCGGGCGGAAATCAGCAGAAGGTGGTGATCGGGAAGTGGCTGGAGCGCGCTCCGCGCGTGCTGCTGCTCGACGAGCCCACCCGCGGCGTGGATGTCGGCGCGAAGGCCGAGATCTACAAGCTGATCGAGGCCCTCACCGCGCGCGGCCACGCCGTGCTGATCGCGTCGAGCGATCTGCCCGAGGTCGTGCGCCTCGCCGACCGCGTCCTCGTGCTCCGGGAGGGCCGCCTCGCCGGCAGCCTGGCCGGCGGCGACATCGACCCGCTCGCGATCATGCAGCTCGCCATGGGCACGCAGCCGGGCTCCCAGCCCCCCGGCGACACCGTGTTGCCCCTCTCGACGAAGGAGACCGTCCGTGAAGCCCGAGTCTAGTGTCCCTGGTCCCCGGCGCCCGCGGCCCGCGGAGCGCAACGCGTGGGTCATGGCGGCCGTGCTCGCGGCCATGTGGGCCGTGCTCGCGCTCCTGCCCGCGACCCGAGCGGTGTTCCTGACCGAGGGCAACATCGCGACGCTGCTCACGCAGAGCGCGGTGCTGCTCGTCGTGTCCGTCGGCATGACGCTCGTCATCATCATCCGCGGGATCGACCTGTCGGTCGGCGCTGGCGTTGCGCTCACCGGCGTGGTCGCCGCGCTCGCGTCGCAGAAGTGCGGCCTGCCCGTCCCCGTCGCGATCGCCGCGGCGCTCGCCACCGGCGCCGCGATCGGCGCGTGGCACGGCGCCTGGGTCGGCTGGCTCGGCGTCCCGGCGTTCGTCGTCACGCTCGCCGGGTTCAAGGCGTTCCGCGGCGGCGCGCTCGTGCTGTCGGATGCGCGCGGTCTCGCGCTGAACGACGACTTCCAGCTCCTCGCCACGCACGTCCCGGCCACGGTCACGTGGGCCTGCGTCGCCGCCGCGCTCGCGATCGGCATCGGTCTCACGCTCCGCGACGCGCAGCGCCGCAGCGCGTTCGGGCTCGCGCCGATCGCCACCCGGCTCGTCGCGTTCAGGATCGCCGGCCAGCTGCTGCTCGCCGGGCTCGTCCTCGCGGTGTTCGGCCGCCGCGGCGTGCCGGTGCCGGTGCTGGTCGCCGCCGCCGTGGCGCTCGCCGGCGTGTTCGTCACGACGCGCACGCGCTTCGGCCGCCACCTCTACGCGATCGGCGGCAACCCCGAAGCGGCACGGCTCTCGGGCATCGACGTCAAGAAGGTCACGCTCGGCGTGTACGTCATCCTCGGCGTGCTCACCGCGGTCGCGGGCCTCTTGCTCGCGGCGCGCGTCAACGGCGTGACGCCGGGCAGCCAGGGCAACCTCCTCGAGCTCGACGCCGTCACCGCCGTGGTGATCGGCGGCGCGTCACTCGCAGGCGGCCGCGGCTCCATCGTCGGCACCGTGCTCGGGACGCTCGTGTTCGCGACGCTCGCGAACGGCATGAACCATCTCCGCATCGACTCCAACTGGCAGCTGATCTGCACGGGCCTCATCCTCCTGACCGCCGTGCTGATCGACGTTCTCTCGAAAGGCAGGCGCTCGTGATTCGCTCGACATCTCTGTTCGTTCTCGCTGCTCTGATCGGTTCTGCCGGTTGCAAGGCCAAGGAAGGTCCGCAGGTCGCATTTCTGCTCTCGACGCTCCAGGAGGAGCGCTACCAGAAGGACCAGAAGTACTTCGAGCAGCGCGCGAAGGAGCTCGACCTCCGCGTCGTCACCCTCGCCGCCGACAACGACAACGCCAAGCAGATCGCGCAGGTCGAGGACGTGCTCACGCAGGGCGCGAAGGTGCTGGTGATCCAGCCGACCGATAGCCAGGCCGCGTCCGCGTACGTGCGGCTCGCACACGAGCACGGAGCGAAGGTCATCGCATACGACCGCGCCATCGTCTCGCCCGACCTCGACTACTACGTCTCGCACGACAGCTACAAGGTCGGCGTGCTGCAGGCGCAGGCCGCGCTGAAGGCGACCGGCGGCAAGGGCAAGTTCGTGCTGCTCTCGGGCCAGGCCGGCCACTCGGTCGCCGCGGAGATCACGCGCGGCTACGAGCACACGCTCGCGCCATACATCGCGCGTGGCGACGTCGAGATCGTGCTCCAGCAGAACCACAGCTCGTGGTCGCCCGAGCAGGCGCTGCGCACCGTCGAGGACGCGCTGACGCGCTCCGGCGGGAAGATCGACGCGATCCTCGCGAACAACTCGGGCATGGCGCGCGGTGCCGTGCAGGCGGTGCAGAACGCGCAGCTGACCAACGTGTTCATCGCCGGCGCAGATGCCGACGCCGCGAACGTCAACTTCGTCTGCCAGGGCAAGCAGTCGATCGAGGTGCTGAAGGACATCGCGCCGCTCGCGAAGACCGCGGCGGAGGTCGCGTCGCAGCTCCTCACCGGCGATGCCGCGAAGGGCTCCGCCACCATCCCGATGGGCGGCCGCGACGTCCCGATCGCCGCAGTGCGCGTCGAGGTCGTGACGCCCGAGACCGTCAAGCCGCTCCTCGTCGACACCGGCTTCCTCGCGGCGAGCGAGCTGCCCGCGTGCGCCGGCAAGCTCGCGCAGGTGGGTTCGCCGGGCGTGCGAGGCGGTGAGTGATGCGGACGACGGCGCTCGCCGTCCTGGTCGCCGCGGCACCGGCCTTCGCCGAGACCGCGCCGACCGCGCCGGCCTTCCCCGCCCCGCCCGCGGCGGAGAAGCCGGCGGAGCAGTCCGCCGATCAGGACGCGAAGCCCGCGCCTAAGCAGGCCGCGGGGATCGAGCCGATCACGACCGGCGACACCCTCGGCGTGACGAAGCACGAGGAGACCAAGGGCCTCGAGGCCGCGGGCGTGCGGTTCGAGCTCCACGGCTACGCGCGCATGCCGCTGGCGACGAACTCGACGCCGCGCGAGCCCTACCTCGTCGACAACGACTACTTCCTCTCCGGCTTCTCGTACACGCGGCTCTACGAGCCCGACTGGTCGGAGCTGTTCCTCTCGGCGCGCAAGGGCGACTACCGGGTCGAGTTCGGCCTGTTCGCGTCGCTGTACTCGGACTATGCGTCGGCGCGCCTCGAGAACCAGCTCGGCATCGCGCAGGCGAGCGTCACGGCCGAGAACTTCATGGGCCAGAAGGGCCTCGGCGTGCAGCTCGGCGTGTTCTGGGATCGGTTCGGCTACATCGAGCCGTACGACACCTACGTGTACGGGCGCACGCACCAGGGCGGCGTCAAGGTCAGCTACGACCTGCCGGTCGGTGGCCGCGTGCAGGCCGGCGTCGGCATCCATCAGGCGCAGCTCCAGCAGAACCTCGGGCTCACGCCGGTGGCACACGTCGCCGGCAGCTACCCCGCCACGCCGGAGCTCACGCTCGGCGCGTACGTGCTGCGGACGTGGACGCGCGACAAGCGCCAGCTGTCGCCGATCCAGGACGGCACGATGTACGTCGCGGGCACCGACGCGCGCTACAAGCTGCCTGGCGAGCGCGGATCGATCTACGGCGCGTTCTCGTTCTACCACATGGACCACGTGCTCTATCTCGCGCCCGCGCTCGAGGTCATGCACTCCACCGGTGGACGCGGCCTGACCGAGAACTTCCTCGGCACCGACGCGTCGGAGGACGGCTCCGGCAAGATGTACACGCTCGCGGTCGACGCGCCGATCAACATCACGAAGAAGATCGGCGTCCGCGGCTTCGGCATGGCGACGTGGGTGCGCTCGCCGCAGGTCGACGAGATGGATCCGGTCCAGAACAAGGACCGCCGGATGTACGTGAAGTGGGGCGTGGAGCCGAGCTACCGCCTGCTGCCGCAGCTCGCGGTGTCCGCGCGGTTCGATCGCGTGATCCTCGACCTCTACGACAGCGAGAACAGCTTCCGCGTGCTCTCGCCGAGGCT
>JAEUJX010000095.1 GCA_016794545.1 Myxococcales bacterium | reverse complement strand
GTCGAGTACCAGCCCTCGAGGCCGAGCATGCGCGCCTTGAAGCCGGGCGCGAGGATCGTCTTCATGAGCGTCTGGCCGGTCTTGAAGTCCTTGCCCGCGATCGGGAGGCCTTGCTTGCGCGCGAGCTCGAGGAGCGCGGGCGTGTCGACCGACAGGTTCGGCGCCCCGTTCGCGTAGGGCACGCCCATCTTGAGGCACGCGTACGCGTAGATCTGCGACGGCGCGATGTCATCGGACGACGCCTCGAGGCCGGCCTCGAACTTCGCGAGCGACGAGTGGACGTCGGTGGGCGTGCGGTAGACCTCGGTCGAGCCGCACCAGACGGCGACGAGCCGATCGCAGCCGTTCTTCTCCTTGAACGACTTGATGTCGTCCATGAGCTGGCGCGCGAGGTCCATCTTCGAGGAGCCCTTCTTCACGTTCGGGCCGTTCAGCTTCTTCACGTAGGCCTGCTCGAACACGGCCGTCATCGGCTTGATGGCCTCGAGCTCGGCGCGGATCGGCTCGAGGTGCTCGTGCTTCTCGAGCACGCCGGCCTTGAGCGCGGCCTCGTAGGCGTTCTCCGGGAAGATGTCCCAGCCGCCGAACACGATGTCGTCGAGCTTCGCGAGCGAGACGTAGTCCTTGATCGCGGGCGAGTTGCCGTCCGTGCGCTTGCCGAGGCGGATGTGCCCGAGTTGGGTCAGCGAGCCGATCGGCTTGCCGATGCCCTTCCGGATCGCGATGACGCCCGCCATGAAGGTGGTGGCCACCGCGCCCATTCCGGGACAGAGGATGCCCAGCTTGCCGCTGGCCGGCTTGACGTCGACGCCTTTCTTGAGAGCCATAGAGGCGGACCTTGCACCGAGGCTCGTCGGAGTTCAAGCGGCGAAGTGGGGTACAGCCGGGTACAGACCGCACTCTGCCGGCGGTGATTTTTCACCGCCTCCTCGGGACCTCGTCAGGGCTGGTGGGGGACCGGCAGGAACTGCGCGAGAACCTCGCGGAGCCGCGGCGGCAGCCCCCCGAGATCACGCTTGATCCCGCGGCGCTCGGCGAGCCGCTCGTTGTCGATCACGATCGCGGCCCGGTCGCGCGGCCCGTACTCCGAGCGGTACCGGGCCTGCGACGGGAAGTACCGCTGGTCCATGCGGCGCGTGATCTCGGCCTCGGTGCGGCCCTTCGCCAGGTCGCGCTTCAGGATCCGGCGCCGCGCCTCCGGCTCGGTGGTGTCGAGGTAGATCAGCGTGCCCGCCGCGGCCGACGGCATGCGCAGCGGGAACACGCCCTCGAGCACGAGCACGGTGGCGCCCTCGAGCGCCAGCCGCTTCGAGCCGACCCGCCGCTCCGCGCCGATGTCGTAGACCGGTACCTCGACGGTGCTCGCGCCGACGAGGAACGTCGAGAGCACGACCTCGCAGGCCGCGAGATCGAAGTAGCCGTCGTAGTACGCATCGTGCTCCGCGAACCCGGCGAACGACCACTCGGCGCCGCGGCGGAAGTCGTCGACGCGGATCGACACCGTCTCGATCCCGCCGACGTGCAGCGCCTCGAACAGCTGGCGGCAGAACACGCTCTTGCCGCTGCCGTCGATGCCGTCGATCGTCAGGATCGTCTTGGTCATGGCGCGGCCTCCGCGAGGGCGGCGACGACAGCCGCGTGGCACGCGCCATTGCTCGCGATACTGCCGCGGTGATGCATCGGATCGGCCTGGTTATACCGAAATGCCTGGCCGGTTCGATCGCTGTACGCGCCCCCCGCTTCGCGGACGATCACCTCGGGCGCACAGCTGTCCCACTCCATCTCGGCGGATCCGAGGTTGATCACGCAGTCGAGCTCGCCGGCGGCGACCGCGACGAGCTTGGTCGACGCGCCCATCGCGACCCGCTGTGCGATGCCGTGCTCGTCGAGGAACGCGACGAGCTTCGCGCTCGGATACGCCCGGCTCGTGCCGACGCGGACCGCGGTCAGCGCGCTCGTCGCCCCGACGTGGAGCCGCTCGCGGCGACCGTCCGGGAACGACCGCCACGCGCCATGGCCCTTGCTCGCCGACGCCATCACGCCCGTGATCGGCTGATACACGGCGCCGACCACGGGGTGCCCCTCGATCGCGAGCCCGACGTGGACGCAGAACTCGCCCGATCGGTTGATGAAGTCCTTCGTGCCGTCGAGCGGATCGATGATCCACACGCGGTGGTTGGTCAGGCGCGCCTCCGTGTCGGGCGTCTCCTCGGACAGGATCGCGTCGGCGGGGAACGCGGACTGCAGGATCGCGAGGATCGCCGCGTTCGCGTCCTTGTCGGCCTCGGTCACCGGCGACGCGTCTGCCTTCGTCTCGATCGCGACGGTGCCGCGCTCGTAGTGCACGCGGATCAGCTCGCCCGCGGCGCGCGCCGCCTGCTCGGCGACCTGCAGCTCGGCACGAAGATCCATTCTCCGGCAACCTATCACGCGGCCCTCCCCTCGCCAGGTACCCGTTCGGTAGCGTGTGGTAAGAGATTCTCCAGATGTCCGTCGAGGACACGATCTTCGTCGACTACGCTGCGCTGCCGGGCGTCGCGGGGATGCAGGTGTGCGGCATGTCGGTCGCCGAGCGCGTGCTGCGCGACGCGGCGAAGGCCGGCGCCCGCCACGCAGTGGTGCGCGGCGATGCGCTGCCCGTGCTGCCGGCGCTGCCGCTCGTCGTCGAGACCATCCCCGCGGATGTTGCGCCGCCCCTGCAGATGATGCGCGCGGTGCCGCCCGCGACCATCGCGGGCGTCGCGATCTCCGACGAGGACTCGCGCCAGCGCGCGCGGTGGGCCCTGCTCCAGAGCTGCCGCCGCAGCTACGACGGGCTCGCCGACCGCCACGTGATCCGCGCGATCTCGCTGCGGCTGTCCGCGGTGCTCTGCGCGCTGCGCGTGACGCCGAACCAGATCACGTGGATCAACGTCGCCGTCGGGCTGGCGGCGTGCGTGTTCGCCGCGCGCGGTACGCACGCGGCGTTCGCGCTCGCCGGCGTGCTCATGTTCCTCCAGGCCGTGCTCGACTCCTGCGACGGCGAGGTCGCGCGGCTGCGCCACCTGTCGAGCCGGTTCGGGATGTGGCTCGACAACGCCTCCGACGATCTGATCGACAACCTCTTCGTCGCGATGCTCGGCGTCGGGCTCGGCGGTGCGTGGCTGCCGATCGCGATCGCCGCCGCGGTCTGCAAGTCGCTCACAGCGCTGATGATCCACGTCGACGTCGCGCGCCGCGGGAAGGCGGGCGACGTCCTCTCGTTCAAGTGGTTCTTCGACACCGCCGGCGAGGACCTGGCCGAGCGCTTCGAGACCGGCACGTCGCTCGCCGGCCTCGGCCGCGCGTTCGGCCGGCGCGACATGTACATCCTGGTGTGGACGATCACCTGCGTCGCCGGGGTCCCGCAGGTCGGCCTCGTCCACGGCGCGCTGGTGTCGTTCGGCTACTTCGGGCTCGCGATCGCGCACGTCATCGTGACGCTGCGGCTCGCTCGTCGAGCGCGCGCATCTGGAGGCCGCGCTTGATCAGCATGATCACGAGCTGCGCCCCCTGCGAGATCGCGAGCGCGTAGCACAGCAGCTCGAGGCGCCCGACGAGGACGCCGACGCCGATCCAGAAGTAGAGGTCGATCTCCTCGAACATCACCGCCCGCGCGAGCGTGCCGCCGAACCAGGCGGCCCACTGGCGCGGCGTCCGGGACGGCGGCGCGACCGGATCCGTCATCGGCGACCGGTGGTTCGCGGCCATCACGATCCACTTCATGTAGCCGAGCACGAGTAGCGCGTACGCGGCGGCGAGCGCGAGCATCGGCATCGCGATGTCGTGGGTCTCCTTGTAAGCGGCCCAGCCGACGGCGCCCGAGATCACGACCCAGGTCACGGCATCCGAGACCTTGTCGTAGAACGCGCCGAACGCGCTCGAGGTCCCGCGATAACGAGCGAGCGTCCCGTCGAGGTGGTCGAGCAGGCAGCCGACCTGGAGGAGCACCACGGCGAGCATGGCGTGCGCCTGGTGGTCGTCGAGGAGCGCGATGGCGCCGGCGACCTTGGCGAGGTTCGCGGCCGTGGTGACGAGGTTCGGCGTCAGCCACCTCCAGTCCGCGCAGACGAGCATCAGCACGATCGACAGCGGGCGCATCACGAGGCGCCCGTAGAAGTCGTTCGCCTGGACGTTGCGGATCCGGCGTAGCCGCGCTCGATCGATCAGCGGGCGGCGCTCCGGGAGCGCCTCGGCGAGCCCGCTAGCCGGCACGGCGACGCTCGAGAGCGTCCGCCGCGAGATCACCTGTCCGCGTCGCCCCCGTCGGCGCCCGAAGACGCGTGATCTCCTCGGTCAGGACGGTCAGGAAGTGAGCGATCGCGTCTTCGCCGAGATCCCCCATGTTCGCGATCTGCATGTATCGGTCGGCGAGGATCCCCTTGCAGCCGTAGACCACGATGCCGCGCGCCTTGACCGCCTCGTACAGCGCGTCGAACGCGATGCCCTCGGGCAGCTTGCAGGTGACGATCGAGTGGCTCTCGGCGCCGGACTGCGTGAACGGCGTCATGCCGAGGGCCGCGAGCCCGCTGCGCAGCTGGCGGTTGCGCTGCGCGTACATCGCGAACCGGGCCGCGTGGCCGTCCGCGAGGAACTCCGAGCACGCGGCATCGAGAGCGAAGTACACCGAGACCGCCGGGGTGAACGGCGTCTGCGCGAGCTCGTCCATGTAGCGACGATAGCGGCGGAGGTCGAGGTAGTAGGCCTTCGGGCGCAGCGCCTCGATGCGCGGCCAGACGCGCGGCGACACGCACATGAACGACGCGCCGCTCACCGCGTGGAGGCACTTGTTCGCGCTGCCGTAGCAGATGTCGATGTTGTCGCGGACGACGTCGATGTCCTCGGCGCCGAGCGAGGAGACCGCGTCGACGACGAGCAGCGCGTCGTGCGCCTTGCAGAGCGCGCCGACCTCCCGGATTGGGTTCAGGAGGCCGACCGAGGTCTCGTGGTGGATCATCGCGACGACCGCGATGTCGGGGTACTGCTCGAGCGCGGCGGCGACGTCCGCCGGGTTGACCTCGTCACCCCAGCCGTAGCGCAGGTGGACGATGTCCATCTCGTGGACCGTGGCGACCTCGACGAGGCGGGCGCCGAACGCGCCGTTGTCGACGATCAGGATCTTCTTGTCGGGCGGCACCGTCGAGACCAGCGCCGACTCCATCGCCGCCGTGCCGGAGCCGGTGATCGCGACCACCGTGTGCTGCGGCGTCCCGCGGTAGATCCGGCGGAGCTTGCCGGTCAGCGAGACCATCAGCTCGGAGAAGATCGAGTCGCGGTGGCAGACGTCGTGGTGGACGAGCGCGCTCTTCACGGTGGCGGTGGTGTTCACCGGGCCGGGGTTGAGCAGCATGTAGTGTCCGTGCTTCTTTGCCTCGAGCAGCGCCGAGACCTGGTGCTGGACGTCGATCGGGCGGCGGGCCGCCCAGGCCCACACGTTCGAGCGCACCCCGAGGACGCGGCCGCGCAGCGCGAGCTCGAGCAGGCCCTCCTCGACGGTCGGGTTCGGGAGCGCCGCGAGCGCGTCGAGGATCGCCGGCGTGACGAGCGCGTGGCCGGTGAACACCCCGTCGCTCTCGACGAGGTCCTCGCCGAGGGCGCGGACGACGTACTGGTCGGTGTCGGCTTCCTGGTGGAGCGAGACGTGGACCTCGGTGCCGCGCGCGAGACCGCTCGTCGGAGCGATGACGATCGCCGCGTCGGCCTCGGGGTGGTCGTCGCCGAGCTGCACGAGCGCGCGCAAGGTGTGCGCGTCGAGCGGGCGATCCCCGTGGAGCACGAGACATCGCGGGGAGGCCTCGATCCAGGCCTTGCCGGTGAGCAGCGCGGAGCCGGAGAGGTTCTTCCAGGAGAGATTCGCGAGGACCTGGACGTCGAGGCTCGGCAGCTCGTGCAGGGCGAGGCGCGTGCGAAGCTCCTCGGCGTGCCGGCCATCGACCACCGCCACCTCGGTCACGCCGAGCTCCACCAGCGCCTCCAGCGACTTCCGAATCCGGGCAACTGCACCAGCGGACAGCTGGTTCCCCGACTCGAGCGCGAGGCGGTTAGCGAGCACGACGGCGTGCGAGACCATAGACCGCTCCGCCTGTGCAACAAGTACGCCCCACGTGATCTCCGGCACTTGCCGGCAAAAACGTCAGGTCTTCACCACTTTGTGTCGGCCGTTTGACGCTCGCGTAGCACGGTCGTGGCCGATCGACGGCAGCCCTCTCTCCGTTGCCGGCACGACTTATTGACCCGCTTCATGCATTGCGTATCGTCCACGACCCATGAAAGCGGTGATCCTCGCGGCCGGAATCGGCTCTCGCCTCGCCCCGCTGACGAACGACCGCCCGAAGGTGCTGGTCGAGATCCTCGGCCGGTCCTTCCTGCACCGCCAGATGGACGCGCTGGCGAAGGTCGGCATCACCGGATCGGACGTGGTGGTGGTCGGAGGCTACCGGCTCGACCGGCTGCGCGAGGCGCTCGCCGGCACCGGGGCGACGATCGTGGTCAACGAGAAGTTCGAGCCGTGGAACAACTTCCACTCGCTGCTGGTCGCCGAGTCTGCCGTCCGGGGCCACGACTTCCTCCAGCTCGACGGCGACGTCATCCTCGACGACCACCTGCTCCCGAAGCTGGTAGCCGGCGTCGGAGACATCGTGCTCGCGGTCGATTGCCGCGACACGATCGGCGACGAGGAGATGAAGGCGCAGGTGGTGCCGGGCACGACGCGCGTGATCGCGCTGTCGAAGAAGCTCGATCCGAAGCAGTGCGTCGGCGAGTCGCTTGGCCTCTCGAAGGTCTCGGCGAAGGTCGCGCCGATGCTGTTCGAGGACCTCGCGAAGCTCCCCGGTGAGAACCTGACGAACGAGTACTACGAGTACTCGTACAACCGGCTGAACCAGCAGGAGCGCTTGCGCCTCGAGATGGTCGACGTCCACGGCTGCAAGACGATCGAGATCGACACCGTGGAGGACCTGCGCGCCGCCGAGGAGATGATGCGCCGTGCCTGAGGCGCGTCCGTTCGACGCGATCGTGCTCGCCGTGTCCGAGCACTGCCACGATGTGTTGCTCGGCCTGACGCTCGCGGAACGCGGGAAGCGAGTGGCCGTGCGCGTGGGCGCGCGGCGCGTGCTCGTGGTCGAGTCATCCGCCGAGGTCGCCGCCCTGCCCGCGTGGAACGCGGAGCGCGGCGAGGCCGGGCTGCTCGTGATCCGCGCCGGTGACCAGATGGTTCACGTCCCGCTCGTGAAGCCGCTGATCGAGGGCACCGGCGAGCGCCGCCTCGCGGTCGGCCCCGACGGCGAGCTCGCCGGCGCGCTGTACACCGACGGCGACGGCGCGGACGTGATCGCGGCGATCGAGGCCTCGCCCGCGAGCGCCGACGAGGAGCTCGCACGCGCGTGGCGCGACGCGACGCCGATCCCGCACGGCGCGATCGCGCGGCACTGGGCGCGCACGCCGGCCGAGAAGAAGGCGGCGAAGCAGCTGCTCCTGAAGATCCTGGCGAAGCCAGCCGAGGACAGCCCGATCTCCACGTACATCTACCGGCCGCTGTCCAAGCCGATGACCGTCGCGCTCCTGCCGACGCCGATCACCCCGAACCAGGTGTCGTACTTCGTCGGTGTGCTCGGGCTGTTCGGCTGCTACCTGGTCGCGCAGCCCAGCCAGACCTCGCTGATCTGGGGCGCGTTCCTCGTGTTCCTGTCCTGCGTGATCGACGGCGTCGACGGCGAGCTCTCGCGTCTGCGGCTCACCAGCTCGTGGTTCGGCGCGTGGCTCGACACCGTGATCGACGAGATCACGAGCGTGACGTTCTTCATCGCGATCGGCTACCACACGTACACGCACCACCCCGAGCCGTGGATCGCGTGGTCGATCGTCGTCGGGCTCGTGCTCTACTTGTTCACGATCTACGCGATCTACTTCTTCTGCATCGTCGTCCTGAAGAGCGGCGGGAGCCAGTACTACCAGGGCGACCTCGAGATCGCGGAGGACGGCAGGGGCGCGTACCTGCGGCCGCGCGTGAAGCCGCCGTCGAACGCGCCGCAGTGGGTGAAGAACCTCGGCACGCTGTTCCTGTGGATGATCCGCCGCGACTTCATCAACGTCGCCGCGTGGGCGCTGACGTTCGCGAACTTGTTCGAGGTGATCTACGGCGGCATCGCGACCGGCGTCGTGGTCGCCGGCCTGATCATCATCCCCGAGCACTTCCGCCTGCGCCGCCAGCTCCGCGCGCTGCGCGAGCGCGGCGCGCCGCCCCGCTACGTCGCGGCCTGATCCGTCGGCGGCGCCGGATCGTCGACCACCGGCGGGTCCTTCTCGTCGGGCGGTGCGCTGAGCGCGCGCTTCGCGGACCGGAGGCTGATGCCCTGCGTGTACGCGAGGAGCAGGCCCGAGGTGAGGACCACGGTGCCGGCGGTGATCGCGAGCCGCAGCCAGGCGGGGAAGTCGCCGAGCACAAGGTGAACGAGCGCGGCGACAGCGGCGGCGCCGAGCATGCACGACGCGACGCCGCCGATCTGGCGCAGGTACTGCGCCACGGACCACCCGAGCGTGTACGTCGCCATCCACACGAGCACGGCGAACGCGATCGGATAGCCGATCACCCACGACACGGCGACCGACTCGAAGTTCATGGTCGGTCCCAGCAGGACAGCACCGGACACGTACGCGAGCGGCATCGCGATCGCCGCCGTCAGCGTGTACGTGAACGTCCGCTCCGGCTTGCCGACACCGTCGAGCAGTGGGGGCACGACGTAGCCGACGGCACGCAGGACCGCGACGATGCCGAGGATGCGCACCGCCCACTCCGCGCCGGTGACCTCCTCGTAGACCTCGAACGTGCGGCCGCCGACCTCGAACGCGAAGTGCTCCCAGTGCGTCCGGAACTTCGGGAACAGCACGTTGATCACGTCGTCCGCGGCGACGACGACGATCGCGGAGAACGACATCACGGTGATGAGGTTCAGGCGCGTGAACGAGACGAACTGCGCGATCAGGCGGTCCGTCGCGTGCCTGAGCCTCGCGAACGCCGGGAACGCGATATCGACGATCACGTTCGAGATGATCCGGACCGGATCGAGCACGAGATCGTAGGCCATCCGGTACAACCCGAGCGCCGTGTCCCCGAAGAAGAAGCCGACGATCGGGTAATCGACGTTCGTGTAGAAGTAGTAGAGGATCTGGCTGCCCGACGTCTTGAGGCCGAAGGTGACGTACTCCTTCGCCTCCTTGAAGTGGAACATGAGCTTGGGCCGCCACGGGTGGCGGATCTGCGCGCCGATGCCCGTGACGAGCACGCGGGCGAGCGGGCCCAGCACGAAGCACCACACGCCGAACCCGGCCCACGCGAAGCCGATCTTGCCGGCGAACTCGGCGAGGTTCGCGATGATGCGGATGATGGACAGCTCCTTGAACCGGAGCTCGCGCTTCATCATCGCGACGGGGATGAAGTAGAAGTTCTGGAAGATCAGCTTCGTGCCGTAGACCAGCAGCATCGAGCCGATCACGGCGTGGCCGTAGAAGCCGACCGCGAGGATCGGCGCGAACACGGCGATCACGGCGAACAGGAACAGCGCGATGCCGGTGTTGATCCAGAACACCGTCGAGATCTTCGACTCGCTGTGATCGTCCCGCTGGATGACCGCCGCGGACAGGCCGAGGTCGGTCGCCTGGTCGAGGATCGGGAAGATCCAGACGCACTTCGTCGCGATCCCGTACTCCTCCGCCGAGATCCACGTGTTGAGGATGATCAGGATCGCGAGGAGGTCGAGAACGCCGACCAGCGAGCTCGCGACGCCGATCCACGCCAACCCGCGGTTGACGTGCGTGTCCATGCGCTTGGACTCGGAGGGCATCGCGGGGCGTGCAGCTTACCCGGTCACGCCCACCAGCGCTCGCGCGCCAGCACCTCGTCGGCATGGGCGCGCTCGTGCGGCTCGTCGATCTCGAGCCAGCCGTGGCCCGAGATGTCGGCGATGATCGGAGGCGTTCCCTGCTTGGCGAAGTGCACGAGGATGGACTCGACGTGAGTGGCCTCGCCGAGCTCCTCGCGAACGCGCGACGCGGCGGCGAGGTACTCGGTGCGGCGCGCGGCGGGCACGAACGTCATGCCGACGTAGCCGCAGTCCCAGGTGGTCAGTTGCTTCGACATCGTGGCCACGCGGCGCTGATCGTCAAGGCCGACCTTCATGTCATCGGCGCCGAGCGTCCGATCGAAGTCGCAGAACGCGGTGATCTGGTCGCCCGTGCACGCCTTCGCCACCACCTCGGCGATCGTCGGCCGATAGATGTGGTCGGTGTTCATGAGCAAGAAGTCCCCGGGCTCGAGCGCGGCGGCACCGGTGAGCATCGAGATGAGGTTGCCCTTCTTGTACTCGGTGTTCTCGACCAGCACGGCCTCTGGTGCCACCTTGGCGACGCGCGCCGCGACGTCACCGTGGTGGAAGCCGCCGACGACGATCTGGCGCGTCGCCCCGGCGGCCCGCGAGAACGCGAGCGCGTAGTCGATCAGCGGGCGGTCGCCGGCCTCGATCAGCGCCTTCGGTGTGGCCGTGGTGAGGTCCTTGAGCCGGCTCCCGAGGCCCGCCGCCATGATGATGACCTGGGTGTTCGCCATGACTACGCCGCCGCCTTCGCGCGGAGCAGCCGCGCGAGCTCGGGGATGGAGTCCACGGCGGCGCCGGCCGGGTCGCGGCGGAGGAAGTCCTCGCGGGTGAAGGTGCCGGTGCGCCCGACGAACGGGATCCCGCACGCGTCGGCGAGCTCGCCGTCCTTGAGCGAGTCGCCGCAGAACAGGAGCTCGCTGACCTCGAGGCCGAGCTCCCGCCGGGTGTGCGCGACGTGCGGAGCGCCCTTGGCCATGTTCTTCGCCGCCTCGAAGCCGAGCGCGAGGTCGAACTTGAAGGCCTCGCGCACCGCGAACTCGTCGACGAAGTGCTGCGCCCCGTTCGAGGACACGATCAGCTTGAGGCCGAGGACCCGCAGGGCCTCGAGGCCGGCGATCGTCTCGGCGTCCATCACCGTCGCGTCGCACACCGCGCGCTTGCGCGTCTCGAACTCGTCGGACGAGGCCTGGTTCTCGGCGTGGCCGGGCGCGATGACCTCGAGCTGCTGGCGGAACGGGATGCCCGATGTCTCCAGGTAGCGGCGGCGCGCGCTCGCGAGCTCCAGGCCCAGCCGCTTCTGCATGACCTCCGCGGCGAGGTCGGCGAACCCACCCATCGTGTCGATGAGCGTGCCGTCGAGGTCGAACATCACGGCGCGGATGCGGGCCATAAAACGCTGGGTATCACGCGTCCTCCTCCTCGTAAAGCCGGGCGCCTCTCCCCTGCCGGGCGTTGCCGCGGCCCGGTCGGGTAGTATGCGAGCCGCCGATGGACCAGGAGCGCCTCAAGCGGATTCGCAACTTCCAGAGCCAGGATGCCTACCCGGCCCTGGTGATCCGCCCGCTCACGATCCTCGTGATGCTCGTCATCGCGGACTGGAAGTTCCTCACCCCGAACCGGCTGACCACGATCGCGAACCTGTGCAAGCTCGCCGCGGCCTGGCTCATCCTGCAGCCCGACCAGGTCGTGCTCTCGATCGTGATGCTGAACCTCGGCATCCTGTTCGATCACCTCGACGGCACGGTCGCGCGGTACCGCCGCACGTTCACCAAGCTCGGCAGCTTCTACGACAAGGTCTCGGACATCATCACGTGGCCGATCATCGTACTGGCCGGCGCGTGGCAGGCGATGCGGGAGACCGGCGAGCCGTTCATGATCGTGCTCGCCGCGGCGTCGCTGTCCGCGCTATGCATCCGCGGTTACATGAAGTGGCTGTACCAGGCCGAGACCGAGCGGCTGCGCTGGTTCGAGGCGAAGTCGGATCCCGCGGGCGCGATCGCGAAGAAGACGGCACCGATCGTGATCGCCCCGCCGCCGGAGCGCACCGCGAAGGACTGGCTGATCTGGTTCGCCAAGCGCGTCGCGATGATCTTCGCGTTCGAGGAGATGGACCTGTGGTTCTGGATGTCGCTCGCGCTCGCGAGCGGCCACCTCGCCTGGGTCATGTGGTTCCTCGCGTTCACGCAGGTGCCGCTGGCGATCGCGGTCGCGGTGACGCGGCACATCTGGATGATGAAGGTCGACCGGCAGCTCGCCGCCTTCGAGGCCGAGCGCGATCGCGCGGCCTAGCTAGCTCGCTTCCGCGCGGAGCTTCGCGACCTGCTCCGCGGAGCCGAGGACGACGAGCGTCATCCCGGGGCCGATCTTCTCGGTGGCGTCCGGATTGTAGGTCCAGGCCGAGGTGTCGCTCGCGCTCAGCGCGAGCACGGACATGCCGAACCGCTCGCGGATCTTCGCCTCCTCGAGCGTCGCGCCCAGGCCGCTGGACTTGTCGCCGAGACGCACCTCCTCGATGCGGTACGCGGCGCGCTTGTCGCGGAGCATGTCGTCGAGGAACCGCACGACGGCCGGGCGCACCATCTCCGAGACCATGCGCATGCCGCCGATGAAGTTCGGCGACACCACCGCGTCCGCACCGGACCGCTTGAGCTTCCCGACGTTGGCGACCTCGGCGCAGCGGGCGACGATGCGGAGGTTCGGGTTTCCCTGCCGCGCCGAGACGACGAGGTAGAGGTTGTCCTTGTCACTCGCGAGCGCCGCCACCATGCCCTTGGCGTTGGTGAGGTTGACCGTCGAGATCACGTCGTCGTCGGTCGCGTCGCCGACCACGTAGGTGAAGTCGGCCTTCGGATACTTGTCCGCGATCTCCTTGAGCTCGAGCTCGTTCAGATCGATCGCGATGACCGACCTGCCGATCTTCAGCATCTCCTCGATGATGTTGCGACCGGTGTGGCCTGCGCCGCAGACGACGATGTGGTCATTCATACGCTTCATCCTCTTCTTCAGCTTGGAGGCGAACAGGACGTTCTTGAGGTCGCCCTCGATGATGAAGGCGGTGATCGTCGACGCGAAGTACACGATGCTGCCCGTGCCGAACACGAGGAGCAGGATCGTGAAGCCCCGCGCGAACTCGGTCTTGTCCATCCCCTCCAGCGTCTCGCCGTAGCCGACGGTCGTGACGGTGATGACCGTCATGTAGACGCAGTCCTTGAACGCCCAGCGGCCGTCGCCGATCAGGTAGTACCCGAGGCCGCCGCCCAGCACGACGGCGAGCAGCACCACGAAGCCCACGACAAGACGCTTGATGAGCGGCGACATCCGACCCGCCGCGACGATAGCAAATTTGCTATGAAGCGCGGGATGCAGCTCCTCGCCAGCTACCTCTCGGGATCGTGGTCGCCCGGCTCGGGCGCCCGGACGGCGCTCGTCAACCCCGCCACCGAGGCACCGATCGCCGAGGTGTCCGCGGGCGGACACGACCTGGCCGCCGCCTTCGCGTTCGCGCGGACGTCGGGCGCCGCGGAGCTGAACGCCTTGTCGTTCGCGCAGCGCGGGGCGCTCCTCGCGGCGTGCGCCAAGGCGATCCACGGTGCCCGCGAGGCGCTGATCGACCTCGCCGTCGCCAACGGCGGCAACACCCGCGGCGACGCGAAGTTCGACGTCGACGGCGGGTCCGCCACCCTCGGCTACTACGCCGAGCTCGGCGCTCGGCTCGGCAATACCACGCACCTGCCCGACGGCGACCCGATCCAGGTCGGCCGCACGGCGCGGATGGGCGGCCAGCACATCTGGGCGCGGCGCCGCGGCGTCGCCGTCCACATCAACGCGTTCAACTTCCCGGGCTGGGGCCTGTGCGAGAAGCTCGCGTGCTCGCTGCTCGCCGGGATGCCGACGATCTCCAAGCCGGCGACCGCCACCGCCCTCGTCGCCCACCGGATGATGGAGCTGTTCGCGCCGCTCCTGCCGGCCGGCGCGCTCCAGATGCTCGTCGGCCCCGCCGGCGACCTCCTCGACCACGTCCGTCCCGGCGACGCCGTCGCGTTCACCGGCGGCAGCTCGACGGCGCGCACGCTGCGCACGCATCCCAAGATCGTCGAGCACAACGTGCGCCTCAACATCGAGGCCGACTCGCTCAACGCGGCGGTGCTCGCCCCCGACGTCGATCTCTCCTCCGAGACCGGCGGCCTGTTCCTCGCGGACGTCGTGCGCGACATGACGCAGAAGACCGGCCAGAAGTGCACCGCGATCCGCCGCGTGCTCGTCCCGCTCGGCAAGGAAGCGGACGTCGCCGACGCGCTGAAGGAGCGCCTCGCCGCCATCCAGGTCGGCGATCCGTCGCTCGAGAACGTCCGCATGGGCCCGCTCGCGACCGCGGCGCAGGCGAAGGACATCAAGGCCGGCATCGCGCGCCTCGCCGCCGCGACCGACTCGATCTACGGCGGCACCGGCGAGATCACCCCGGTCGGCGTCCCCGCCGGCAAGGGGTACTTCGTCGGCCCGGTCGTCCGTGCCACCAAGGATCCGATGAACTGCGCGCCGCTCAACGAGCACGAGGTGTTCGGCCCGTGCACGACGATCGGCAGCTACGACGGCACCGCCGTGTTCGCCTCGGCGTTCGTGGCCAAGGGCGACGGCTGCCTGGTCTCGTCGGCCTACTCCGACGACCGCGACTGGGTCGCCACGTTCGTCGGCGCCGCCGCCCCGTGGGCGGGCCGTCTCTACCTCGGCTCGTCGAAGATGGCGGCGATGTCGCCCGGCCCCGGCACCGCCCTGCCCTCGCTCCTCCACGGCGGCCCCGGCCGCGCCGGCGGCGGCGAGGAGCTCGGCGGCGAGCGCGGCCTGCACTTCTACATGCAGCGCACCGCCCTCGAAGGCGACGCGAGCGTGCTGAAGTCGCTGCTCGGATGACGGGGTTATCCGATCGCTTCGGCTGAATCGCGCGTCGCGGGCACGCCACCGGCGAGGTGCCGCTCGACGCGCACTGCGAGGTGGACGTGTTCGGGTACGCCGGCAGGGGCGGCCCACAACACGAGCGCATCGCCACCCTCGATCTGGACGCGGCGTTCGACGGTGCGTCCGATCCGCGGCGCGCGCTCGACCGTCCGCAACAGGCTCGGGATGGCGTGCGCGATCGCGGTCTCGGACAGCCAGTGTCCCGTGGGATCGTTGCCGATATCGGCGAGGTCCGCGAACGCGCGGTTCGCGATCACGATCCGACCATCGTGCGTGACCAGCGCCTGGGCGAACGGGGCCTGCTGAAACGCAGCAGCGAGGAGCTCGCCGTTGCGCGTCGGTCGTGGGGGGCGAGCTCGCCGGCGGCCCATGGCGAGCATGTCCATGACCGTGTCGACCTCGTATCGGAACGCCGCTGCCGAGCGCGGACGGGCGTCGGGATCCTTCGACATCGCGCGCGTGATCAGCGCGTCGATCGCGGGATCGATCGGCTCGCCGATGCGCGCGGCCATCGGATCGGGCACACGCTCGATCTGCGCCATGAGGATGTACATCGTGTCTCCGTCGAACGGGAGCGTCTTCGTGAACAGCAAGTAGCCGAGAACGCCGAGCGCGTAGATGTCGGTCGCGATCGTCGCAGGACCACCAGCAGCCCGCTCCGGCGCCAGGTAGTGCGGGCTCCCGCCGACCGCGTGCTCCTCGCGGCCGGCGCGGCGCGCGAGGCCAAAATCGAGCAGTCGCACCTCGCGCCGGCGGCGCACCGACGATGCGGCAGGCTCGTTCGCGATCATGATGTTGTCGGCCTTGACGTCGCCGTGGATGATCCCGCGTTTGTGGATGTACTCGAGAGCATCCGCGACCTGGCCGAGCACGTCGAGTGCGCGGCGCGCGGTCAGCTGCGCGATCTGGTCGAGGAGCGCATCGCCCTCGACCAGCTCCATCACCATGAACGAGCCGAGCTCCGCATCCTCGCCGTAGTCGACGATCGACACGATGTTCGGGTGCGAGAGCTCGCTGGCCAGGCGGACCTCGCTGTGGAACGCATCGCGCGCGTGCGCGTCTTCGGCGAACGCGGGCGCGATCACCTTCAGCGCGAACGCCTTTCCGAGATCCAGGTGGCGCGCGCGGTACACCTCGCCCATCCCGCCGACACCGATCCGCGCTTCGAGCAGATAACGTCCTGCAACCGTGCGCATCCTTCCAGCTTGACCACGGCACGTGACGGGAGAGCATCGACGCCGTTTCCGGCGTGTTGCCTGGCGAAACCCTCAACGGCCACGCGGTGTTCGGGAGCGATTTTTTTTGGCCGGCCGCTGGTGGCACACGCGCCCACAGCGAGCGCACGCCTCACGGAAGCGTCGGCGGCCGGCGGCGCACCGCGGCCGGCGCGTCGGGATCGGGATCGAGCATCGGCAGGAGGTTCGCCAGCTCGCGCGCGACCTGGCGGCAGCGGTGGCGGACGAAGTCGATGCCGTAGGGCTCGGCGAGGAAGACGATGAGCGCGCAGTCGTACCAGAAGCTCATCGCGTAGGCGTCGGGGTCGACGATCTCGCCGTACGACGAGCCGGGCGCGTGGGTGTTCGCGGTGCGGCGCGCGAGGAACTGCCAGCGCGAGGTCTCGGCCTCGTCGGGCGGGTTCGCCGACGCGACGAGCTTGCCGGCGCGCGTGACGAACGCGTTCGAGGCGCGGTCGATGCCGGCGAGGCCCTTGAGGTACGAGGCGATCCGATCGGTGACCTTGTCGCTGGTCGGGACGGTGTTCGGGCCGACGAGGCACTCGGGGAGGCGCGCGACCTCCCAGCGCCGGCGGATCGCGCGGAGCTGGCGGGTGACGTGCTCGAACGCCTGCTCGATCGGGACGTCGCCCGACGAGCGCGTGCCGAGCTCGACGCGGAGGAACTCGCCGCCGCCGAGCGCGAGCGTCCGCGCCGGGACCCCCGTGCGCTGATCGTCGTGCTCGGTGATGCGCGCGGAGACGGCGCCGATGTCCTGCACGAGCGCGCGCAGCACCTCGACGACCTCGTCCTCGAGCGCCGGGTCGTGCGGCGGCCTCTCGCTCACGACGCGAGCACTCCGGGGGACGCGTCCGCGGAGATCATGGTGGTCGTGATCATCGTGGTCGGCTGCGCGTAGAACAGGTAGTTCGCGATCGACGGGTCGGCGCCGTAGAGCACGCGCCACTCGCCGGCGTGGAAGCCGGGAGGCGCGTGCGCGATGTCGCCGAAGTCGAGGTGCACGAGGTCGTAGGCGGGGAGGATCGCGACGAGCTTCTGCAGGCGCGCGAGCAGCGGCGCGTCGTAGACGCCGGCGCGCGGGCGCTCGCGGACGAGGTAGCCGTCGCCGGTGCGCGCGAGGTCGATCGCGACCTGCTGGACGGCGGCGACGCGCGCGCGGTGGCTGATCACGACCCGCAGGTACAGCTCCTCGATCGCGTCGGCGGAGCGCCACTCGTCCGGCAGCTCGACGCCATGGTCGCGGACCTGGACGATGCACGGCGTGCGGCCGAGCGCGAGCACGTAGATGTAGTCGCAGGCCTCGTCGTCCCCGCCGGCGCGCACGAAGGTGGCCGCGCGCAGCTCGGTCGCGAGCTCGTCGGCGAGGCCCGCGAGCTCGTCGGGGGGCAGCCCCGCGGGCTCCGCGGTCTCGGCGTCCGCCGCCTCGCCCCAGGTGCGCGTCGGATACAGGTCCGCGAGGGCCTGCTCCACGGTGCCCATCATCTGGCCCTTGTGGTCATCGCAGCCCGCCTTGCCCTTGCAGTTCGTGCAGCCGCCCATGGCCCGGAGGGAAGCTTATATCCCAGATCCCGAGTACGGTCCTGGGCGATGAAGCGCTCTGGTCCCCTGGCGGTCAGCCTGATCCTGATCGCGACCGCGTGTAACTCCAAGAAGCCCTCGGAAGGGAAGGCGCCGCCGGTCGCGACCGGCTCGGGCTCCGCCGGCTCCGCCAGCGCGGGCTCCGGCGCGGCCCCGGCCCCCGCGGCGCCGGCCGGGCTCGACCTCGCCGGCATGAACCGAGGCGTCAAGCCGGGCGACGACTTCTTCCGGTACGCGAACGGCACGTGGTTCGACAGGACCGAGATCCCCGCCGACCGCGCGAGCTGGGGCGCCGGGGCGATCGCGAGCGAGCTCACCGCGACCCGCGTCGCCGACCTGATCAAGGAAGCGCAGTCCGCGGCCGAGGGATCCGAGGCGCGCAAGGTCGGCGACTACTACGCGGCGTACATGGACGACGCCGCGATCGAGAACAAGGGCCTCGCACCGCTCGAGCCACGCCTCGCCGCGATCGACGGGATCGCGGACCACAAGGGCCTGTGCCGGGCGATCGGGGAGACGCTGCGCGCGGACGTCGACGCGATCAACAACACGAACTACGAGACGCCGAACCTGTTCGGCGTGTGGATCGCGCAGGACTTCGTCGATCCGGCGAAGTACTCGGTGTTCCTCCTCCAGGGCGGCATCTCGCTGCCCAACAAGGAGTATTACGTCGACGCGTCCGAGAAGATGGCCGAGATGCGCGCCAAGCTCCGGGCGCACATCGAGAAGGTGCTGACGCTCGCGAAGCGCCCGGACCCCGCGGGCGCCGCGCAGCGCATCCTCGAGCTCGAGACGAAGCTCGCGCAGGCCCACGCCTCGCGCACCGAGTCGCACCACGTCAAGAACGGCACGCTGCACTGGTCGCGCGCGCAGCTCCAGCAGAACGCGCCCGGCATCGACTGGACGGCGCTGCTCGACGGCGCGCAGCTCGGCTCGATCACCGAGCTCGTCCCGTGGCACGCGAAGGCGACGTCGCAGATCTCGGGGCTGGTCAAGAACCAGCCGCTCGCGACGTGGAAGGAGTACCTCGCGTATCGCCTGCTCGACCACGCCTCGCCGCTGTTGCCGAAGGCGTTCGCCGACGAGGCGTTCGCGTTCTACGGGACCACGCTCGCCGGCACGCCGACGCAGCGCGACCGCTGGAAGCGCGCGGTCGATGCCACGAGCGACGCGATGGGCCAGGCCGTCGGCAAGCTCTACGTCGGCACGTACTTCCCGGAGGCCTCGAAGCAGAAGGTCGCCGCGCTCGTGAAGAACCTGATGACGGCGTTCGACAAGCGGATCGACGCGCTCGCGTGGATGGCTCCCGCGACCAAGGCGAAGGCCCGGGCGAAGCTCGCGGTGCTGAAGATCGGCGTCGGCTATCCCGACACGTGGCGCGACTACGCGGGGCTCGAGGTCGTGAAGGGTGACGCGCTCGGCAACGCGCACCGCGCCGCGATGTTCGAGTACAAGCGCAACCTCGCGAAGCTCGGCAAACCGGTGGACCGCGACGAGTGGGTGATGAACCCGCAGCTCGTGAACGCGGTGAACCTGCCCGCGATGAACGCGATGAACTTCCCCGCCGCGATCCTGCAGCCGCCCTACTTCGACCCCGATCGCCCGACCGCGATGGACTACGGCGCGATCGGCGCCGTGATCGGCCACGAGATCAGCCACAGCTTCGACGATCAGGGCGCGCAGTTCGACGAGACCGGCCGCCTGAAGAACTGGTGGACGCCGGAGGACGCGAAGCACTTCGCCGCGGCCGGCAAGGCGCTCGCCGTGCAGTACGACGCGTACAAGCCGCTGCCGGACCTCGCCGTCAACGGCACGCTGACCCTGTCGGAGAACATCGCCGACGTCGCGGGCCTCGCCGCCGCCTACGACGCGTTCAAGGCGTCCCTGAACGGCGCCGAGGCCCCCGCGTGGAACGGGCTGACCGGCGACCAGCAGTTCTTCGTCAGCTTCGCGCAGGCGTGGCGCACGAAGATGCGCGAGCCCGCGCTCCGCCGCCGCATCCTCACCGACGGCCACGCACCGGGCGAGTACCGCGCGGATACCGTGCGCAACCTCGATGCGTGGTACCAGGCGTTCGACGTGAAGGCCGGCGAGGCGCTGTTCCTCGCCCCCGAGGCGCGCGTCCGCGTCTGGTAGCCGCGACCTCCGCGCACGACCTCCCGCGCCGCGTCGCGGTGCTACGGGCGCTCGTTCGGCGGCAGCGACAGCTGGAAGCCGTCGTGCAGCGTGCGCACGGCGAGCTCGGCGTACTTGCGCGCGATCACGCAGCTGATCTTGATCTCCGAGGTCGAGATCAGCTGGATGTTGATGTTGTCGGCCGCGAGCAGCTGGAACATCTTCTTCGCGATTCCGGCGTGCGAGCGCATGCCGACGCCGACGACGGAGACCTTGGCGATCTCGTCGTCGTAGCTGATCCGCTCGCCGTCCTTGCCGACCAGCTCGGGCACCTTCTCCTTGAGGAGATCGACGGCGCGCTTGCGATCGCCCTTGGGCACGGTGAACGTCAGGTCGGTCGTCCCGTCGTACGCCTGGTTCTGGACGATCATGTCGACCGAGATGTTCGCGTCGGCGAGCGGAGCGAACAGCCGTCCGGCGACACCGGAGGTATCCGGGAGATCCTCGCAGGTGATCTTGGCCTCGTCCTTGGCGACGGTGACTCCCGAGACGACAACTTTCTCCATGGCAGCATCCTCCGGGACGACCCAGGTCCCTTCGACATCCGAGAAGCTCGAGCGGACGTGGATCTTCACGCCGTACTTCATGCCCAGCTCGACGGAGCGAATCTGGAGCACCTTCGCGCCGAGCGACGCGAGCTCCAGCATCTCCTCGTAGCTGATGCGATCGATCTTGCGCGCGTCGGGCACGACGTTCGGGTCGGTGGTGTAGACGCCGTCGACGTCCGTGTAGATCTCGCAGACGTCGGCGTCGAGCGCGGCGGCGATCGCGACGCCGGTCGTATCCGAGCCGCCGCGGCCGAGCGTGGTGATCGAGCCCTTCTCGTCCACGCCCTGGAAGCCCGCGATCACCGCGATCTCGCCGGCGTCGAGCGCCTCCTTGATCGGCGCCGAGTCGATCTGGACGATGCGCGCCCGCGAGAACGAGCTGTCCGTGACGATCTTGCACTGGTGCCCGAGGAACGAGCGCGCCTTGCCGCCGGCCTTGTGGATCGCGAGCGCGACGAGGCCGACCGACACCTGCTCGCCCGTCGAGATGACGACGTCGACCTCGCGGTCGTTCGGATCATCCTGCAGCTGGCGCGTCAGCTCGAGCAGCCGGTTCGTCTCGCCCGACATCGCGGACACGACGACCGCGACCTGGTGTCCTTGCCGCTGCGTCGCGAGACAGCGCGCGGCCACGTTCTTCATGCGGTCGATCGAGCCGACCGAGGTCCCGCCGTACTTCTGGACGATCAACACGGCAGAGGAACCTACACAACGCGGGCCGCGTGGTACAGCCCGCCCGTGACCGACGACGCCGTGATCGTGCTTTCCACGCTCCCGACCCCCGAGAAGGCCGCCGAGGTCGCGCGAATCCTCGTCGAGGAGCAGCTCTGCGCGTGCGTGAACCTCGTCCAGCGGGTCCGTTCGATCTACCGCTGGGAAGGCAAGGTCACCGAGGATGAGGAGACCCTCGCCATCATCAAGACTCTCCGCATGCGCGCCGACGCGCTGTCCGCGCGGCTCGTCGCGTTGCACCCCTATCAGGTGCCGGAGGTCATCGTGCTACCGCTGGTCGGCGGCCACGCGCCCTACCTCGCGTGGATCGCCGACTCGGTCGGGTGACGCCTACGGGCAGTCGGCGCAGGACGGATCGAGCATCTCCTGCGCGTCGCAGACGCCGTCGTTGTTGCAGGTGCCACCGGTCGGCAGGCCACCGCCGCCGCCGAGGATGCAGTTGAGGCAGCTGTTCATGTCGTGACCCGACGGGCACATCGTCGGATCGAGGATGCAGCCCAAGCAGTCCTGCTGGTTCGCGGGGCACGCGCCACCGCCGCCACCACCACCACCGCCGCCGCCACCACCGCAGTCGTTCGGACACGACGCGCTGGTCTCGCCCGTCTCGCACGTGCTGTTGCCGCAGACCGGACCGGTCGGGTTGTTGTTGCCGCCGCCCGAGCCGCAATCGCTCGTGCAGCTGCCGACCTCGCTCGCGGCGCACACGCCGTCACCGCAGACGGGGCTGCCGCCGCCACCACCGCCACCGCCGCCGACCGACGCGTCAGGACCACCGCCCCCGGTGGTCCCTTCTTCGCCGCCCCAGCTACAACCTGCGATCGCGCAGACGAATACCAACGTCGTGATCCTCATCATGCGCGGCATCGTACTAACGCCGATTCAGCGATCAACAGCAAAGTGTGTGGCTGTCGCGAAATGTTGTCGTCGTCGGTCAGCCACTCTCTGCGCCGTACACATGATGTGCAAATCGTCGCTCGATCGCGCGGCGCAGCATCGCGTGCTCCGGTCGGACCAAGGTCGGATCTCCGTCGAGGATCGACTCCGCGTGACGTCGCGCCTCGAGCAGCAACTCTGTGTGCTGATGTAGGTCACCGTAGCGAAGCCTCGGCACACCCGCCTGCCGCGGACCGAGCAGCTCGCCGGGACCACGCAGTGCGAGGTCGTACTCGGCGATGCGGAATCCATCGTGGGTCTCGACCATCGCCGCGAGTCTCTGCTCGGCGTCGGGCCCGAGCGTGCCGTGCGAGACGAGCACGCAGTACGAGGCAGCGCTGCCGCGGCCGACGCGACCGCGGAGCTGATGCAGCTGGGCGAGCCCGAACCGATCCGCGTCGAGCACGACCATCACCGTCGCCGCCGGCACGTCGACGCCGACCTCGATCACCGTCGTCGCGACGAGCACGTCGAGCGCGCCGGTCTTGAACGCGCGCATCACGCGATCGCGCTCCTCGGCGCCCTGCCGGCCGTGCACGAGCCCGACGCGCGCGCCGGGCAGCGCCTGCCGCGCCTCGTCGACCGTCGTGGTCGCGTCCGCCCAGTCCGAGCTGCCGGCCTCGTCGTCGTCGTCACCGCCGGGTTCGACCTTCGGGCACACGATGTACGCGCGCTCGCCGGCGGCGACGCGCTCCGCGACGAGCTTGTACGCGGCGGTCTTGCCGCGCGCACCGCTGACGCTCTTCGTCGCGACGGGCGTCCGTCCCGGCGGTAGCTCGTCGAGCACGCTGGTGTCGAGATCGCCGTAGGCGGTGAGCGCGAGCGTGCGCGGGATCGGCGTGGCCGTCATCACGAGCAGGTGCGGCGCCC
Organism: Myxococcales bacterium; assembly: GCA_016794545.1. GTDB lineage: Bacteria > Myxococcota_A > Polyangia > Haliangiales > Haliangiaceae > JABFXX01. The sequence continues at coordinate 5,527 of JAEUJX010000095.1, read as the reverse complement.
CCTGCCCGTCCCCCTTGTCGCGCAGCTTCGCGCGCTGCGCGACGCCGAACCGGTGCTGCTCGTCGATGATCACGAGGCCGAGCGCCGCGAAGCCGACGCTCTCCGCGAGGAGCGCGTGGGTGCCGATCACGACGTCGAGCTGGCCGGCCGCGAGCCGCGCGACGAGGCTCGCGCGCACGCCCTTCGGCGTGGAGGCGGTCAGGATCTCGAGCCGCAGCTTCGCCGTCTCCGCCCAGCGCCGCCACGTCTCCGCGTGCTGCTCCGCGAGCAGCTCCGTCGGCGCCATCACCGCGACCTGCCGGCCGGCGCGCGCGACCTGGAGCGCCGCCGCGAACGCGACCGCGGTCTTGCCCGCGCCGACGTCGCCCTGGAGGAGCCGGTTCATCGGCACGCCGTTCCCGAGATCCTCGGCGAGCTCGTCGATCGAGCGCTGCTGCGCGCCCGTCAGCGCGAACGGCAGCGCGCGCGCCAGCTCCGCCGGCACGCCGGGCGCGCGCGGGCACGGCACCGCCGCGTCCTGCCGGCGCTCGCGCCGCCGCATCGTGATGGCCACGCCGAGCGCGAACAGCTCGCCGAACGCGAGCCGCTTCTGCCACACGGAGACGCCGCGGTTCAGCTCCGCGACCTGCTCCGGCGGCGTGTCGGGCGCCGGCGCGTGCAGCCGCGAGAGCGTCTCGCCCATCCCGGGCAGCCCGGCCGCGCGCTCGACGCTGGCCGGCACGCCGTCGTCGACGCCGCTCGCCACGCGCGCGCACGCCGCCGCGCACGCGGAGCGCAGCCGGCTCGCGGGCACGCCGGGGATGTCGGGATAGCGCGTGATGATCGCAACGCCCGGGAACCCGGGCCGCGCAGCACCGCCGGAGGCGGTGCGGAGGTCGATCGACGGGGCGGCCTTGCCGGCGACGCCCTCGATCTCGATCCCGAGGATGTCGGGGTTCGCGAGCTCCAGCCGCCCGTTGCGCTTCTTCACCACGCCCGACAGCGCGACCCGGCAGCCCGGCGGCATCCGCTTGTCGATCCCCGCCCACACGTTGAACCACCGGATCACCGCGCTCGTGGGATCCTGTCCGTCGAGCTCGTGGAGCCGGACCTCGGCCCACCGCCGCCCGCGCGCGAACACCATCCGCGCGCTGACCACCTTCGCGACGAACGCGGCGCGCTGCCCCTCGTCCAGCTGCGCCACCTCCCAGAGCGTCTTCGCGTCGCGCACGTCGTCGTAGCGGCGCGGCACCATCCACAGCAGATCCTCGACGGTCGCGAGCCCCTTCTCGGCCAGCCGCTCCGCGAAGGCCGGCCCGATCCCCGGCAGCGCGTGGGTCGGCGCCGCGAGCGGATCGATCGCGACCTCCGGATCGCGCGGCGGCTTCTTGGCGCGGACCTGCTTCGGCGGCTTCGCGGGCCCGGGCGGCGTCGCCGCGGGCGGCGGATCGATCATCGCGGGCTCGGTCGAGACGGCGAACGCGCGCGCGGCATCGGCGAGGGCCTTCGCCAGCTCCGCGTCGAGCGCACCGCGCTCCGCCGTGTCCGTCGGCACAGCAACCGGCAGCCGCGCGGGAAGCGGCGGAGCCTTCGGCACCGGTGCCGCGCGCATATCCAGCCTGCGCGGCGCCGCGGGCGGTGGCGCCGCAGGCCGCGGGAACTTCGCGATGAGGCGCATCCCCCGCGCGACCTCCACTGCCTGCTGCGTGTCGTCGAGGCTCTCCCACCGCGCGAGCGTCGCCCGCCACTGCTCGAGCGCGGCCTTGTCCTCGAGCTTCGCGAGGATGCCGTCGCAGGCCGCGCGCAGCGCGTGCCCGAGCCCCGAGACCCGCCGGACGCCCGCGAAGTTGTCGGCCGCCGCGAGCTCCAGCGGTCGCCGGAGCGCGTCGACGCGGCGCTTCAGCTCGACATCCACGGAAGCACGCTAGCACTCCGCGGTGACGATCCCGGAGGGCCAGCGGGCGCGCTGCGCGACGCGACGATCAGTCGGCGCGGTAGGTGAACCGCAGCTCGTAGTCGCAGAGGTGGAACACGTCCCCCTCGTCGATGCGCTTGTTGTCGATGCGCATGCCCTTGTAGTCGATCCCGTTCGTCGACCCGAGGTCCTTGATGTAGAAGGTGCCGTTCCGCCGGATCACCGCGGCATGCTTGCGCGAGATGTTGCCGTCCTTGATCGGCAGATCCGACGTCTTGCTGCCGCGGCCGATGATGAACTGGTCCTTCGTCACCGGGTAGCGCTGGCCGTTGTAGACGAGGAACAGCGTCGGACCGCCCGAGCCCATCGAGGGCATCGGCTGCGACGACGCCGGCGCCGCCGGGGCGTGGCTCGAGCTCGGGCCGTTGCGCATCGGGACGCTGCCGCCGCTCGGCGAGCCGCCGCTCGGCGCATACCCCGGCGTCGGAGGCGCGGGACGGCGCGGCTGCGCGCTCGGAGGTCCGGCGGAGACGCCGGGCTGCGGAGGCGGCTGGGTGCCCGGCTGCCCGCGGCCCCCGCCGCTCGACATCGGTCCGCCGCCCGGACCGCCGGCGCCCTTGGGATAGGACACGGGGCCCGACGTGTTGTTCGGGACGGGCTGACCGCCGGTGACGTTCGGGCCCCCCGGGGACTGGTAGTTCTTCGATCGCGCGTAGTACCGCATCGCCTCGTTGACGAGGTAGTCGATCGAGCAATCGAAGTCGTTGGCCATCTGCTCGAACGTCTCCCAGAGGACGTCCCTGCAGTAGAAGTGGCGCATCGTCTTCTTGCTCTGGTCCATGCGCGAAATGACTCCCTAGATCCGTACGGTCGCGAACGAAGGCCACCGGCTAACGATCGGCCGTGTCTCTCCCTCTCCCGGCTGTCTTTAACGATACTACATCCCGCCTGGGGACGCGACAGTGCGCGCTCATTTGGGCGCGTCGGGTGCCGTGCCCTTGGTCAGGGCGTCCGCCAGATCCTTCGCGCGCATCCCCAGCGTCGGGTCGGCTTTGCGGTCCTTGGGGTCCTTGTTGGACTGGTCCCCCCAGAACCCCACCAGCTTGTCCTTGGCGCCCGAGAGCGCAGCGATCTTCGGCGCATCCTCGACGGATTTCATCAGGGTCAGCGCCTCGATGGCGACCCACCGGGGCACCTTGCCCTTGTCGTCGAGGAGCACGCGGAGGCCGTCCAGGACCGGCTGGCGGGGGGTCAGCTTGGCGATCTCGCCCGAGACCGCACCGTTCAGGTCGTCCTTGGCGTAGGTCCCGGACTCGGGGAGCGCCTTGACCACCTCCACGAACGACGTGGTCCCACCGCAGCGGATGGCCGCATACGCGACCGCGTATCGGAACCGCGGCTCCTTGTGCGGGTACGGGATGACCGACAGCAGCGGCGGGAGGCACGCCGGCGCGCCGGCGGCACGGATCAGCTCGATCGCATCGTTGACCGCCTGCCCCGGCATCGTCTCGTCCTTCGCGATCGCGACGAGCGTGTCGAGGTTCGGGACGAGCGCCGCGGGATCCGCGAGGTCGAACAGGCCGCTCGGGTTGACGTAGGCGGTGTGCAGCGCGCCCATCGCGCGCTTGGGGAGCGTCGGGTCGCCGCGATCCATCTTCGCGATGTCGAGCACGTACTTCACCGCCTCGGGGCTGCCGGTCGCGGCCATGCCCGTCATCAGCTCGTCGCCGATCCGCAGCTTCGTCTTCTCCTGGTTCGGCGCGGCGATCGTGGCGTTCGCGACGGCCATCAGCTTCTTCGCCGCCGGCGGGCCGACCATGCGCATCACCGCGGCGCCGAGCACCGCGCCGACCTTGGCGCGGCCCTCGTACGCGATCGTCGCGTACCAGTCGATCAGATAGGTGTCGATCTGCTGCTTCCCGGCGTCGGAGGCGTACTTGCGCAGTCCGATCAGCGCGTCCTTCGCGGTGATCTGCGGCGCGCCCGGCAGGTCGTCCTCCTTCTCGATGCGCGCGACATCCCACAGCCGCGGCGCGAGCTTCTCGATCACCGCGACGCGCCGCGCGGGCGACATCTGCTCGAACGCCTCTCGCACCTCGGGGTCGTTGCCCATGCGAACCATGTTCGCGCCCGCGTGCGCGGAGAGATCGGCGTCGAGGCTCTCGTCGGCGAGCGCCTTCTTCAGCTTCCCGGGACCCTTTTGCGTACGGGTCCACTTGTCGATGTTCTCGTGATTCGTCTTCTCGCATCCGGCGAGCGCCACGAGAACGATCAGGAGCAGGCGCGCAGGCATGGCGCGAGCTTATCGTGGTGATACGTTCCGCGCGATGGCCGTACGGCGCATCCTCACGTCGATCACCTGCGCCTTCATCGCGGTGAGCGCGAGCGCCTACGCCTCGCCTCGTTCCGATCCGACGACCGGGCGCGCGGTGTTCACCGGCGCGACGGTGCCGAGCCCCACGTCGATCACGCTGTCGCCGGCCGCGATCGGGCTCGACACGCTCGGCACCAAGCTCTACGTGGCCTTGACCTCCACGCTCTCGCAGATCGCGATCGATCGCCGCATGCTCGACCTCGACAGCGGCGCGCTCACCGCGGGCCCGCGCATCCGCGACGCACGGATCGCGCCCGGCGGCGACCTCGGCGTGCTCTGGCACCCGAACGCGAGCCTGACGCTCGGCTTCGCGGGACGGGTTCCGCCGCCCGAGCTCCAGATCGACGGCCGCACCTCGCTCGGCTACCACACGCTGGGCGGCGGCCAGCGCACGTACACCGCGACGTTCGCGGTGAGCCTGCGGGTCACGAGCGCGTTCTACTTCGGCGCGAGCGTGTCCCACGAGAACACGTTCCTACGGCTCCGCTACCTGCGCGACCGCGCGCTCGAGGAGGGGGAACGGTCGACCGAGGCGCCCGACGCGGCGGAGCGCTACGACGTCGCGGTGCGCACGCCGATCCTCGCGACGTCCAACCTCAAGGTGAACATCGGGACCGTGTTCCGCGTTGCACCCGATGTGTGGATCGGTCTCGCGTATCACACCCCGCCCGGGCTGGACGTGCAGAGCACGCTCGACGGCGACATGACCGTGGTCCGCGCGCCGCGCGACGGCGGGACCGTCGTCAGCGGCGGCTCGACGGTCTACGTGTCGCTTCCGGCGAGCGTCGACGCCGAGATCCGCGCGCGCCTGCCCGAGGAGCTCGAGCTCCACGTCGGTGGACGCTGGGAGGACCTGTCGCGCATGCAGGCGTACGACGTGCGCGGCTACGGCAGCGTGTTCGGCTTCAACGGGATCCCCGAGCAGATGCTGCGCACCCGCGGACTGCACGATGCGTTCGCGCTGTGGGCCGGCGTCGAGCAGGTCGATCTCGACGAGCGCAAGCCGATCCGGCTCGGCGCGCGCCTCGGCTTCGAGACGTCGTCGGTCGATGACGACGACCTATCGCCGCTCACCGTCGCGCCGGCGATGGTGACGCTCGACGTCGGTGCCCAGGCCCGGATCGGCGCCTGGGTCGTGCAGCTCGGCTACGGCATCGCCTACGCGCCGACGACCGAGGTGACCGACAGCGCCTTCGATCCACGCGACCGGCTCACCTGCATCGACAGCGGGTTCGACTACTCGACCGACGCCTGCCGCG
>JAEUJX010000070.1 GCA_016794545.1 Myxococcales bacterium | reverse complement strand
GGCGTCGCCGTCGATCGCGGTCCGCTCGCCGCGACCAAGCGCCTCGCGATCCGCTCGCTGTTCATCGGAGGCGTCGGCGCGCTGGTGTTCGCGCTCGTGCTCGCGCTGTTCTGGTCGCGGCGCCTCGGCGCGCCGATCGCGCGGCTGCACCGCGGCGCGACCGCCGTGTCGCGCGGCGATCTCGAGCACCGCATCGACATCCCCGGCGGCGACGAGCTGTCCGAGCTCGCGGCGGCGTTCAACCAGATGACGGTGACGCTCAAGGATAACCAGGCGCGCCTCGCCGCGCGCATGCGCGAGATCGTCGCGCTCCACGATGCCGGTCGAGCGGTGTCGAGCGTCATCGATCTCGACAGCGTGTCGCGGAAGATCGTCGACGCGGTCGCGCGCACGTTCGACATCCAGCTCGCCGCGCTGTGGCTGGCCGAGGGCGGCGCGCACCCGCGGCTCCGCGCGTCCGCGGCCCGTGCCCGCCGCGCCGACGTCTCGAGCGCGCTCGCCACCGACGAGGCGCTCGCCGCCGCCGAGTCACTGCGCGCGCTCGCCGAGAACGTCTACAGGACCCGGAAGGCGATCCGCCTCGACCGCGCGAGCGACGAGCCCAGCTACGCCGAGTCGGCGGTGAAGGCGGGCGCCCCGGGGCCGCTCGTCGCGCTGCCGCTCGATCGCAAGGCGCGCGTGGTCGGCGTGCTCGCGGTCGGCCGCGCCGAGGATGCGCGCGAGTTCTCCGAGGCCGACTTCAACCTGTTGACCACGTTCGCGGACCAGGCGGGCGCCGCCGTCGAGAACGCGCTGCTGTACCAGGAGGTCCGCGAGGCGAGCGAGGAGCTCGAGAAGAAGGTCCGCCTGCGCACCGCCGAGCTCACCGCGATCAACCACGAGCTCGGCAAGGCGCTCGCCGACCTGCGCGAGACGCAGGCGCAGCTCATCCTCTCGGAGCGTATGGCCGGCCTCGGGCTCCTGGTCGCCGGTGTCGCGCACGAGATCAACTCGCCGACCGCGGCGATCCGCGGATCGATCGACGGCCTCGGCGCGGCGCTCGTGCGCGCCTCGCGCCACGGCGCGGAGCTGTCGTCGCGGACGTCCTCGCCCGAGGCGATCCGCGCGGTCACGGCGTTCCTCGAGGCGACCGCGCCGAAGCTCGCCGAACGCCCGCTCACCACGGCGCTCACCGCGCGGAAGATGGCGAAGGAGCTGGCCGTGGAGCTGGTCGGGTTCCCGGATCCGCAGGGGCTCGCCGCCGAGCTCGCGGACCTGGGGGGGACCGCCGAGGACGCGCGGGCGCTGGTCGCGGCGCTCGGCACCGAGAAGGCGCTCGCGCGCGAGGCGATCGGCGCGCTCACGGATCACGTCTACCTGCACCGCACCTCGTCGACGGTGCGCCACGCGATCGGTCAGATCCAGCGCATCGTCGGGGCGTTGAAGAGCTACTCGCACCTCGACCAGCAGGCGACGCGCACATATGCAGACCTGCACGAGGGGATCGAGACGACGCTCGCGCTCCTCCACCATGCGCTGCGTGATACTGTCGTCGAACGGCGCTTCGGGAACCTTCCTCGCGTACCCGTGTACGTCGACGAGCTCAACCAGGTGTGGACGAATCTGATCCAAAATGCCCAGCAGGCGCTCGGCGTCCGGACCACGCCCGGCAAGATCGTCGTCGAGACGGCGCTCGAGGGAGAGACCGCGGTCGTGCGCGTGATCGACGACGGCCCCGGTGTGCCGGCCGACGTGCTGCCGCGGATCTTCGAGCCGTTCTTCACGACGAAGCCCAAGGGCGAGGGCACGGGCCTCGGGCTCGGGATCGTCCGGCAGATCGTCGACAAGCACGGCGGTGAGATCCGCTGCGAATCCGAGCCCGGCCGCACCATGTTCGAGGTGCGGCTGCCGGTGCGCTCGGCGGAGGTGCCGGGGTGAGCCGCCGCGAGGTGATCGTCTGCGTCGACGACGAGGAGGGCGTGCTCCGCGTGCTGCGCGCGCAGCTCGGCGCGCGGTTCGGACACGAGTGCCAGATCGCCACGGCGCGGTCCGGCGACGAGGCGGTCGCGCTGTTCGACGAGCTGTCGCGCGAGGGCGAGCAGATCGCGCTCGTGATCGCCGACCAGATCATGCCCGGCATGAAGGGCGTCGAGCTCCTCGAGATCGTCGACCGCCGCCTGCCGACGACCACCAAGATCTTGCTGACCGGTCAGGCCGGTCTCGACGCGGTGATCGACGCGATCAACCGCGCGCACCTCAATCACTACATCGGCAAGCCGTGGGACGAGACCGCGCTCCTGCTCGCCGTCGAGAACCTCCTCCGGCAGTACCGGCTGGTCAACGAGAACCAGCACCTGATCGCCTCGCTCCAGGCCAAGAACCAGGCGCTGCTCGAGATGAACCGCGAGCTCGAGGCGAAGATCCACGAGCGCACGCACGAGCTGGCCGAGGCGAACACGCGGCTCGCGCAGCTCGCGGTCACCGACGGCCTCACCGGCCTCTACAACCACCGCCACTTCCACGAGCGGCTCACGCTCGAGGTCGAGCGCAGCCAGCGCAGCGGCCTGCCGCTCTCGCTGCTCATGCTCGATGTCGACCACTTCAAGCAGTTCAACGACTCGTTCGGCCACCCCGCAGGCGACGAGGTGCTGCGCCAGCTCGCCCGCGTGCTCGCCGACACCCGGCGCGCGAACGACGTGGTGGCGCGCTACGGCGGCGAGGAGTTCGCGGTGATCCTCGTCGACACCGCGAAGTTCACGGCGGCCAAGGTCGCCGAGCGCGTCCGCGAGCGCATCAACAGCCACGACTTCTCGGAGGCCGCGCCGCGGGCCGGCCGGCTCAGCGCGTCGATCGGCGTGGCGACGTTTCCCGACGACGGCTCCGACGCCGAGCACCTGGTCCGCGCCGCGGACACCGCGCTCTACGCGGCCAAGCGCGCGGGCCGGAACCGCGTCGTGCTGTCGAGCGAGGCGCTGACGCAGGCCCCGCCGGTCGCGACCTGACGGGACGTGATCGGTCGGCGCTTCCAAGCCATCGTCGGGGAATGATAGGGTTCCGCCCCGATGAGCGCCGAAGACATCGCGGTGATCGGGGCCGGCAGCTACGGCACCTGCCTCGCCGTGCTGTTCGGCAACCACGGTCACCGCGTCTGCCTCTACAACCGCAACGCGGAGAGCGCGCGGCAGATGCAGGAGTCGCGGGAGAACGCGACCTACTTGCCCGGCCACGCGCTGCCGCCGAGCGTCACCGTCTCGAGCGACCTCGAGGCGGCGGTGCGCGGCAAGCGGTTCGTCCTCGGCGTGACGCCGTCGCACGGCATCCGCGAGGTGCTCGGCACCGCCGCGCAGTGGATGGATCCCGACGCGGTCGTGATCAACGCGAGCAAGGGGCTCGAGGACGGCACGCTCCAGACGATCGACGCGGTGTATCGCGACATCCTGCCCGAGCGGATCGCGCAGCGCGCGACGTACCTCTCGGGACCGACGTTCGCCAGCGAGCTCGCGGCGGGCATGCCGGCGGCGATCGTGCTCGCCGGCCGCGACAACGACTCGCTGATCGCCGCGCAGGCCGCGCTGTCCGCGCTGAACTTCCGGATCTACGCGAGCGACGACGTCCCGGGCGTGCTGCTCGGTGGCGCGCTGAAGAACGTGATCGCGATCGGCGCCGGCATCTCCGACGGCTTCGGCTTCGGGTCGAACACGCGGGTCATGCTGATCACGCGCGGCCTCGCCGAGATCACGCGGCTCGGGGTCATGCTCGGCGCGCACCCCCAGACGTTCGCGGGGCTGTCGGGCATGGGCGACCTCGTGCTGACCTGCATGGGCGACAGCTCGCGCAACCGCCGCGTCGGGCTCGCGCTCGGCAAGGGCAAGTCGATGGCCGAGATCCTGGGTGAGATGAAGCAGGTCGCCGAGGGCGTGAAGACAGCGAAGGTCGCGAAGGAGCTGTCGGCCAAGATCGGCTGCGACACGCCGATGATCGACGCGATGTACGCGATCATCCACGAGGGCGTCCCGGTGCGAGACGTGATGACCCGGCTGCTCTCGCGCCCGCCGCGCATGGAACGCGACTAGCCGATGCTGGGGTTTGTCCTCGACGACGTGTTTCTCGGCCACCGTGCCCCGTCGGGTCACCCCGAGCGGCCCGCGCGCGCCGAGGCCGTGCGCGACGCGCTGCTCGCGGCCGACATCGCCGGCCGGGGCCGGCACATCGCCGCGCGCGCGGTGACCGACGAGGAGCTCGCGCGGGTCCACGCGCCGGCGTACCTCGACGAGCTGGCGAAGGCGGTGCCGGGCCGGACCGGCTGGCTCGACGCCGACACGTACTTCTCGCCGGGCACGTGGGAGGCGGCGCGGCTCGCGGCCGGCGCGACGAGCCAGCTCGCGATCGACGTCATGGACGGCGCGCTCTCGCAGGGCATCAGCGTCGTGCGGCCGCCCGGGCACCACGCGACGCGAGATCGCGCGATGGGCTTCTGTCTCCTCAACAACGTCGCGGTCGCGGCGGCGGCGGCGCGGGCGCGCGGCGCGGCGCGCGTCGCGATCGTCGACTGGGACGTCCACCACGGGAACGGAACGCAGGACATCTTCTGGGACGACCCGACGGTGATGTACCTCTCGGTGCACCAGTACCCGTACTACCCGGGGACCGGTGCGCCGACCGAGATCGGCGGGCCGAACGCGAAGGGCACGACGGTGAACGTCGGCTTGCCCGGCGGCTCTGGCGACGTCGAGTACGCGGCGGTGTTCGATCACGTGTTCGTGCCGGCGCTGACGAAGTTCCAGCCGGACCTGATCCTCGTGAGCGCGGGCTTCGATGCGTTCCAGCACGACCCGCTCGCCGGCATGCGCGTGACGCACGAGGGCTTCGCCGCGATGGCGCAGCGCCTGCGCGCGCTCGCCGATCGGATCTGTGGCGGCCGGATCGTCGCGGTGCTCGAGGGCGGCTACGATCTCGACGGGCTCGCGGGCGGGATGACCCGCGTGCTGTCCGCGTTCGCCGCGCCGGGCGCGATCCTGCCCGCCGTCGCCGCGATGCCGCTGCACCCGGTCGCGCGCGCGGCGATCGAGGGCACGCTCGCCGCACACGCGGCGGCCGGCGTGCCCATTCCATCGATCTCCACCCCGGGCCAGGCGCCGTGACGAGGCATCGCACCGCGGATCTCGAGCCGACCGCGTTCGGCGGGCGCTACACGCTGCTGCGCCGGGTCGCGATCGGCGGCATGGCGGAGATCTATCTCGCGCGTCAGGCCGCGATGGCGGGGTTCGAGAAGGAGGTCGTGATCAAGCGCCTCCGTGCGGAGCTCGCCGACGATCCGCGGATCGTCGAGATGTTCCTCGACGAGGCGCGGATCGGCGCGCTCCTCAACCACCCGAACATCGTGCACGTCTACGACGTCGACGAGCACGACGGCATCCCCTACATCGCGATGGAGTACATCGTCGGCGAGGAGCTCAACGAGCTGTGCCGGCGCGGCCTCCAGCACGGGCGGTTCCTGCCGATCGAGCACGCGGTCGAGCTGATCCGCCAGGCCGCGGCGGGCATGGGCTACTTCCACGCCAAGCGCGGCGCGGAGGGCACGCCGCTGCACGAGCAGCCGCTCGAGATCGTGCACCTCGACATCTCGCCGACGAACCTCCTGGTCACCCAGGACGGCACGATGAAGGTGATCGACTTCGGCATCGCGCGCGCCCGCGGTCAGCGCACGCGCTCGGACGTGATCCCCGGGAAGCTCAGCTACATGTCGCCCGAGCAGGCCGCACGCAAGGAGGTCGATCACCGGAGCGACATCTTCTCGCTCGGCATCGTGCTCTACGAGATCACCGTCGGGAAGCGGCTGTACCGCGGCCAGGCGAGCGAGGTCGTGAAGAAGCTGATCGAGGCGCAGGTCGAGCCGCCGACGTTCGCGCGCCGGAACTTCCCCGCCGCGCTCGAGGCGATCGTGATGCGCGCGCTCGAGAAGCACCCCGGCGATCGCTACCAGTCGGCCTACGACCTCGCCGACGACCTCGAGACGTTCCTCCGCGACGAGCGCCTGCACTCGGGACCGGTGCGCATCGCGCGTTACCTCGACATGTTGACGCACGCCGCCGGTGGCCCGCGCCGGCCCGAGCTCGTGAGCGAGGCCGAGGTCCGCCGCGATGCCGGCGCCGACGAGCTCGACTTCGACAAGCAGGTGTTCGACGCGTTCAAGCCGAGCGAGGGCGCGCCGGGACCGGAGCAGGCTCCCGAGTGGGAGGACGCGGAGCAACCCGAGGCCGACGTCGCGGCCGCGCTCGGCATGGAGCTCGCCGAGCTGCGCGCGCTGCGCACGCCGGTGCCGATGCGGCCGTCGGGGATGGCCGACGTGTCGGGCAAGGAGCCGCGCGCGACCTCCTCGCCGCCGGTGGTCGAGGAGAAGCCCGCGAAGGCGGAGGTCGCGGCGAAGCCGAAGCGCGCGGTCACCGAGGAGGGCGAGGACGTCCCGATCGATGACGACGACGCCACGGATCGCGAGGAGACCGGCGAGGATCCGCCGACGCGTCCGATCACGCCGACGCGCGGCCTCTCGGTCCCGTCGCCGTCCGCCGCGCCCGCCGCGACGCTGAAGGCGCCGCCCGAGCCGGGTCCCGCGTCCTCGCCGACGCGGAAGGCGCCGGCGGAGCCGGTGGAGCAGGGCGTCGACACGCTGGCCGCGAGCGCCGCCGACAAGCCGGCGGCGCCTCGCCGGCCGCGCGCGCAGACCCCGGTGCCGGTGGTCGGCTCGTCGCTCCTGGCGAGATCGGCGCCCAGCAAGTTGCCGTGGCTGCTCGTGGTCGTGCTCGTCGTGGCAGTGATCGGTCTCGTGGCGTATATCGTCATGACGTGACGCGCCCGGCTCTGCTCCTCCTCGCGATCGGCGGCCTGGCCGGGTGCTCCGGCAAGGAGCCCGTCGAGAAGACGCCGGTGATCTCCGAGGCGCCGCGGTCGCGCCGCGTGATCGAGCCACCGGTCGGCGTGGTGCGCGCGCTGCCGCCGTACGCGATCAAGCCGCAGAGCGTGGGACCGTACAAGCTCGGGGAGCGGCTCAGCGACCTCATGGAGCAGTTGCCGAGCGGCCCGCGCATGGAGCTGTTCGAGGTGCCGGGTCTGCTCCACCGGAGTCTCGTTCGCGCGGAGGACGGCGCGGTGCTGATCGGGGGCGAGCCGCAAGGCGCGGCGTCGTTCGTCGCGGTCATCGGCACCGAGGTGGCGCGCACCGAGTCGGGCGTGCACGTGGGCTCCACGCGTTCGGAGCTCGCGGCCGCGATGGGCGTGCCACTCGAGGAGCCAGATCGCGCGCGTGACCCGCGACTCGTGATCCCGAGCGGGATGAAGAACGCGCGCGTGATCCTCGACGGCGATCGCGTCTCGGCGATCGCGATCCTCGCGGAGCCGAGCGCGCCGGCCGTGGCGTCCGGGCCGGAGTGCCCGCGGCCTGCCTCGACGGAGAAGGCGATCGGCATGTGCCTGACGGGTGCCGGCGAGCTGGTCGAGGTCGGCGACAACGAGATCACGGTGCGCGCCGGCGAGAAGCTGCTCGCGCAGTTCCGCGTGCCGAACGTGGTGTACGCGGCGCCGCTCCGCACGGTCGACGGCAAGGACGAGCTCGTCGCGATCGCGCGCACCGACGAGCCACAGCTCCGGAGCTGGTCTCTGGTCGCGTTCCGGTTCGACGGGGCGAAGCTCGTCCGCGCGACCGATCCGACGTCGCTGTACCAGGTCTCGAGCGCGAACGCGCGCTGGATCGGCGCGGAGGTCCGCGACGTCGACCTGTACCTCGAGCTGGCGAGCAAGGCCGACACGATCGAGGTCGGAGGTCTCCTCACCACCCGCTCGGACACCGGCCAGACCCGCGATGTCGTGGTGATCTCGACGGTCTCCGTCGCGCACCGTCGCGGCAAGCCCGCCGCGGCCGATGCGGGAAGCGCGGAGCCGCCCGACGCCGGCGCCACCGCGCGCGAGGGCAGCGGCAGCGCCGTGCACGAGTCGCCAAAACCCTGAGACTTCGTCGGTGTCGGGTGGGTGTACCCCTTTGCCACCACAGGTTTTTTGGGCACAATTGACGGACGTGTCGCGTCACGGCCACAGCGGGGTCTTGCGGTGAAGTTTCTCTGCGACCGCTGCAAGACCCGGTACTCGATCGGGGACGATCGGGTCCGCGGCAAGATCCTGAAGATCCGCTGTAAGAACTGCGCGAACGTCATCACCGTTCGCGAGGGGATGGCAGATCCGGACGCGGCCGAAGCGGCGGCGCCTGGCGCCGCGCCGCAGCGGCGCGTGAAGCCGACGACGATGTCACCACCGGTGGTCAACGCGGCACCCGCGGGTCCGCCGCCGGGAGCACTCGGCGCCGCGTTCGCGAGCGCGATGACACGCCCGCCGCCCGCGCTCGAGGAGGAGTGGTACGTCTCGATCGACGGCGCTCAGGAGGGGCCGTACTCGCTCGTCGAGGCGCAGCGCTGGATCGGCAGCAAGGCGTGGGACGCCGAGCTGCACTGCTGGAGCGAGGGCTTCGACGACTGGCTCCCCGTCGACAAGGTCAGCCACTTTCGCGGGCTGCGAAAGAAGCCCGCGGCGCCGCCCGGCCCGCCGCCGCTGCCGCGCGCGACGGGCGCGCAGCCCGCGCTGCGCGCGACAGGCGCGCAGCCCGCGCTGCGGTCGACGGGACCGCAGTCACGCGTCGAGGAGGAGCCGAAGCCGCTGTTCGCCGCGACGATGGCGTCGCTCGAGAAGGGCGCGGCCGCGGCCGCTGCCGCCGCGAACAACGGCGCCGCCAGCACGAGCACCGGTGCGAGCGCGAAGCTCGGCTTGCCGCCCCCGCCGGGCAACGGGACGCCCGCCGGCGGCCAGGCGCGCTATCCCTCGCCGATCGGCGGAGCTCCGGCGATCCCCAAGGTGACTCCGCCGAGCGGGCAGTCGCGGTATCCCTCGCCGGCGGGCGGCACGCCCGCGGTCCCCTCGGGGATCCCGTCGATCCAGGCGCGCACGAACGGCACGGGGCCGGCGGCGAAGCTGCCGACGCCGGCGCCGGCCGCGCCACCGCCGATCACGACGCCCGCCGCGGCGCCCGCGCCGAAGCTCGCCGGCACGTCGGGCCCGGTGCCGCGCCTCGACGCGAAGCCGAGCGCGTTCGACCCGGCCGATGCGGCCACGCAGATCGAGTCGCCCGCGTTCGACGTCGAGGCGCAGACCAAGGCCGAGCCGGTCGCCGCGCAGGCGAAGGCGAGCGACGCGTTCGGCCGGTCGCTCGCGAACGCGCCGATCACGGCGGACACCGACAACGACGACGGCGAGGACGATCTGTCGATCGGCGAGGTGTCGCGCGTGGTCAACCTCGCCGATCTGGCGAAGAGCGCGCCGAAGAAGAAGGCGACGACGTCGACGCCTGCCCTGGCGCGCACGGGTGCGGTCGCGAAGCTGAACGCGACGAACAGCGTCCCGCGGATCGACGTGGATCATCCGGCCCCGGCGGGCGCGGCCCTCGCCGCGGGTGTCGGTGGACCGGGCGTCGCGCTCGGCGAGGTGCCGCACGACCTGGCGATGCAGCCAGCCCCGGCGGCGGTGAGTCACCGGAAGGGCATGATCATCCTGATCGGCGTCTCGACGCTGCTCGTCGCGGGCGTGATCATCGCGGTCATCGTGCTCGGGGGCAGTGCCGACGACTCGATCGATAAGGGCCTCCGCCGCGCCGACACGATCGACACCACCCGGCCCGACGATCCCCTGCGGCCGCGCGGTCCGGGTGAGGTCGTGGCGGGCCCGGGCTCGGCGGCGACGAATCCCGGTGGGCCGAAGCCTCCGATCAGGCGTCCCGGCACCGGCGGGAACACGGGCGGAAACCAGATCACGAATCCCGGCAACGGCTCGGGGATCGGGCCCGTCGAGGCGCTCGGCGGCGATGCGCTCACGCCCGACGACATCGACGTGGTCTCGAAGAAGTACTCGACCGGCACGCAGCGCTGCTACATGCGCGCGCAGAAGGGCGTCGACGCGATCACGATCGGCGCCGTGAAGTCCATCCAGGCGACGCTCACCGTCGCGAAGGACGGCTCGGTCACCGACGTCGCCCTCGCGTCGCACTCCGAGGACAACCTCGGCAAGTGTCTCATCACCGCGCTCAAGGGCTGGCGGTTCCGCCCGAACCCCGGCCAGCGCGTGAAGTTCACGCTGGCGTTCGCGCAGCAGTAGTCGCGAGCTCGGCGATCACGTCGGCGAGGATCTGCGCGGCCGCCTCGACCTCCTCGGCCGTGGTCTCGAGCCCGAACGACAGGCGGACCATGCCGTACTCCGCGGGTAACGCGAGCGCGGCGAGCACCGGCGACGGCTTCGTGTCGCGTTCGGCGCACGCGGAGCCGGTGGACACGTAGACGCCGCGGCTCGACAGCACGGTGCGCAGCGCGCTCGCGGGGACGCCCGGGACGCCGAGCGCGAGGATGTGCGGCGCGCGGCGCTGGTCGGGCACGAGCTGCTTCACGGCCAGCTTGTTCGCCTCGAGCACCTGCCGCACCCGACCCGCGAGCTCGAGCCAGCGCGTGCGCGCGAGCGGCAGCGCGGCGACCGCTCTCTCGGCGGCGAGGCCCAGGCCCGCGGCGCCGGGCGCATCCTGCGTGCCGCCGCGCAGCCCCTTCTGCTGCCCGCCGCCGACCCACAGGGGCTCGAGGCTCGCGCCCGTGCGCAGCCAGAGGGCGCCGGTGCCCTTCGGCCCGTGAAGCTTGTGGCCCGCGATCGCGACGGAGTCCGCGCCGAGCGTCGAGACGTCGAGCGGGACCTTGCCGAACGCCTGCGCGGCGTCGACGTGGAAGTGGCAGCCCGGCGACCGCGCCTTGACCGCGGCCGCGATCGCGGCGACCGGCTGCACGATGCCGACCTCGTTCTGGACCATGACGATCGACACGACCCCGGCGTCCGCGGCCACCTCGGCGACGGCCTCGGGATCGAGCACGCCGTCGGGGCCGGGCGCGACCTCGACGACACGGCGGCCCTCACCGCCGAGCCGCGCGCACGCCGCCGCGACCGCCGGGTGCTCGATCGACGACAGCACGATCGCGCCGGTCTTGAGCCGCGCGGCGCCGAGCACCGCGAGCGCATCGGCCTCGGTGCAGCCGCTCGTCCAGATCACGTCGCCCAGCTTCCCCCCGACGTCGCCGAGCGCGGCCAGCAGGCGCAGGCGGGCGGTCTCGATCTGCGCGCGCGCGGCGGCGCCCTGCGGGTGCGCGGCGCTCG
Organism: Myxococcales bacterium; assembly: GCA_016794545.1. GTDB lineage: Bacteria > Myxococcota_A > Polyangia > Haliangiales > Haliangiaceae > JABFXX01. Next base: position 9,189 of record JAEUJX010000070.1, on the reverse strand, counting down.
GGTTGCCCCAGGCGGTCCGCATCACCTCGGTCATCAGCGCGATGACGTCGTCGGTGACGCGGGTCGAGGCGGCGTTGTCGAGGTAGATTGGCTGCACGCCTGGCGTCTACCTCCATTTTCCGTGGTGCCGCAAGCTCTGCCCGTACTGCGATTTCGCGGTCGAGGTCGGCGAGCCGCCCCACGACGACTACCTCGCGGCGGTGCTGCGGGAGCTGGACGCGCGCGCCGGCGACTTCCCGGGCGAGCTCGTCTCGATCTACCTCGGCGGTGGCACGCCGTCGCTGTGGCGGCCCGACTGCATCGCCGCCGCGATTACCGCGATCCGCGCGCGCTACGGCGGCGCGCAGCCGCGCGAGGTGACGATCGAGGCGAATCCGACGGACGTGACCGACGAGAAGCTCGCCGCGTGGCGCGCCGCGGGCATCGATCGCGTGTCGATCGGCGTGCAGTCTCTCGAGCCCGGCGCGCTCGTCACGCTCGGGCGCGATCACCGGTTCGGCGATGGTCGCGCGGCCGTGGCGCGCGCGCTCGCCGCGGGCTTCACGACCAGCGCCGACTTCATCCTCGGCACGCCCGGCTCCGCGGGCCCGGCGAGCGAGGTCGAGCCGCTGGGCGCCGATCACCTCTCGGTCTACGAGCTGACGATCGAGGAGCGGACGGTGTTCGGGAAGCGCGTGCGCACCGGCCGGCTGGTGCCGCTCGACGAGGACGCGCTGACCCAGCTGTACACGCGCACGCACGAGCGCCTCACCGCGGCGGGCTTCGAGCACTACGAGATCAGCTCGTACGCGCGGCCCGGGAAGCGCGCGGTGCACAACAGCCTGTACTGGCGTGGCGTGCCGTACCTCGGGCTCGGCGTCGGTGCGGCGTCGCTCCAGGTCCGGCCGGATGGCTCGGCGATCCGCGCGACGAACCCGCGGCGCTGGAAAGCGTACGCCGCCGATCCCGGAGCTCCCGCGGAGCGCAGCGAGGTTCCGGCGGGCGAGATGGCCGTCGATCGGCTGTGGCTCGGGATGCGGACGATCGACGGGGTCTCCGAGGAGGACTTGCCTGCGGACCTCGCTGACACCTGGGTCGCCGGTGGGCTCGCCGAGCACCGCGATGGCCGGATCTACCCGACTCTGCGCGGCTTTCTGATGGCGGATCGGATCGCCGCGTCGATCGTGCAAAGGTGCGCTGATCTTGTAAGCTCGTCGGTGCGCCCATGAGTGGATCGGAGCTGTCCCGGCGCGCGCAGAAGATCCTGCACGCGGTCATCACCGAGTACCTTCATGGAGGTGACGCGGTGGGATCGCGCACGGTCACGCGGCGCCACGACCTGGGGCTGTCACCGGCGACCGTGCGCAACGTGATGGCCGACCTCGAGGAGATGGGGCTGCTCGAGCAGCGGCACTCCTCCGCGGGCCGCGTGCCGACCGCGACGGGCCTGCGGTTCTTCATCGACTCGCTGCTCAAGGTGCGCGGGCTGTCGCCGCGCGAGAAGGAGGAGATCCGCGAGCGCGTGACCGCGCCGACGCCCGACGAGGTCGTCGCGAACGCCTCGCGCCTGCTCTCCGATCTCACGCAGCACGCCGCCGTGATCATCGCCCCGGATCCCGACCAGCAACGGCTCGGCCAGATCGAGTTCGTTCCGCTCCGCGACGGCAAGCTCATCGCGGTGCTCGTCACGACCGATGGGCGCATCGAGAACCGGCTGATCGTCGACGATGTCGATCCGCGCCGGCTCGAGCGCATCCACAACTACCTGAACCAGCAGCTCTCGGGCATGACGATCGACGAGGTCCGCGAGCGCGTGATCCGCGAGCTCGGCGAGGACAAGAACAAGTACGACGAGGCCATCGCTGCCGCGCTGCGCCTCGGGCACGCGGTGTTCGTCGCTCCGCCGGAGCGGCCCGCGACCGTGCTGGTGGCGGGGCAGGCGAACCTCATCCACGAGGAGCTCGCGCAGGACCGCGCGAAGGAGCTCCTGAAGACGCTCGAGGACAAGGAGACGCTGGTGCGCCTGCTCGATCGCACGCGCACCGCCGCCGGCCTGCAGGTGTTCCTCGGCGCCGAGACCGCGATGACCGCGCTGTCGGGCGCGAGCGTCGTCGCGGTGTCCTACGGACCGGAGGACACGCCGATCGGAGCGCTCGCCGTGATCGGCCCGATGCGCATGAACTACGGCAAGGTGATGTCGGTCGTCGACGTCACCGCGGAGACCGTCTCGCGCCTGCTCGCCGAGCTGCAGTCATAAGGCGCCATCCCTGGTCGCCCCGGCGAAAGCTGGGTACATTCGAGCCTGTATGAGCGGAGAGCCCAGCGAAGTCGACCCCACGCGCACCCCGGAGGCGTCGTCCGATGCTCCCGGAGAGATCAAGGTGGAGGTCGATGCTCCGCCCGCGGAGGGGGCCGCCAACGGCGAGGCCGCGCCGGCCGAGGCCGCGCCGCCCGACCGCATGGCGGAGCTGGAGACCAGGATCGCGGGCCTCGAGAAGGAGAAGAAGGAGAACTGGGACCGCTACCTGCGCGCGGCCGCCGATCTCGAGAACCTCCGGAAGCGCCAGAAGCGCGAGGCCGAGGACGCGAAGTACGAGGCGAAGGCGAAGGTGCTGAAGGAGATGCTGCCGGTCGTCGACAACCTCGAGCGAGCTGTCGAGCACGCGGCGGCAGGGAGCGAGGAGAAGAATCCGATCGTCGAGGGCGTGCAGCTGGTGTTGAGGCAGTTCACGACCGCGTTCGAGCGGCTCGACGTCACCGCGATCGACGCGATGGGCCAGCCGTTCGATCCGAACCTGCACGAGGCGATCAGCCAGCAGGAGAGCGACCAGCCCCCTGGCACCGTCGTGCAGGTGCTGCAGCGCGGCTACAAGTCGGGCGATCGTCTGCTGCGGCCGTCGCTCGTGGTCGTCGCGAAAGCGAAGGCCGCCCCGCCCCCGCCGGCCCCGGAGTCCACGCCGGCGGCGGAAGGCTGAGACCGGATAGATGAGCCGCGTCGTAGGAATCGACCTCGGAACGACGAACTCGTGCGTCGCGGTGATCGACGGCGACGCGCCGGTGGTGATCGCGAACTCCGAGGGCGCGCGAACCACGCCGAGCGTCGTCGGGTTCGCGCAGTCGGGCGAGCGCCTCGTCGGCCAGGCCGCACGGCGCCAGGCGATGACGAACCCGGAGAACACGATCTATGCGGTGAAGCGGCTGATGGGCCGCAAGTACGAGGACGAGGAGGTGCAGCGCCACCTCCTGACCTGCCCGTACGAGATCGTCGCGGCCGACAACGGCGATGCCCACGTGCGCATCCGTGGCCGCGACTACTCGCCGCCCGAGATCAGCGCGCTCGTGCTCGGCAAGATGCGCCAGACCGCCGAGGACTGGCTCGGCGAGCAGGTCACCGAGGCGGTCGTGACGGTCCCGGCCTACTTCGACGACGGCCAGCGCCAGGCCACGAAGGACGCCGGGCGGATCGCCGGGCTCAACGTGCTGCGCATCGTCAACGAGCCGACGGCGGCGGCACTCGCGTACGGCGTCGAGACCGAAGGGGCGCACCGCGTCGCGGTCTACGATCTCGGCGGCGGCACCTTCGATATCTCGATCCTCGAGCTCGACGAGGGCGTGTTCCGCGTGCGCTCCACCGCCGGCGACACCTTCCTCGGCGGCGAGGACTTCGACAACGCGGTCGTCGAGCACCTGCTCGCGGTGTTCGCCCACCAGAACCGCGGCATGGACCTGCGCGGCGACCGGATGGCGCTGCAGCGCCTGAAGGAGACCGCGGAGAAGGCGAAGATCGAGCTGTCGAGCGCCACGCAGACCGAGATCAACCTGCCGTTCCTCGCCGCCGGCTCGGACGGACCGAAGCACCTGCAGACGGTGCTCCAGCGTCACGAGCTCGAGCAGCTGGTCGAGCCGCTCGTGCAGGCATCGCTCGATCCGTGCCGGCGCGCGCTCTCGGATGCGGGGATGTCCGCCGACGACATCGACGTCGTGATCCTGGTCGGCGGCCAGACGCGCATGCCGCGGATCCAGTCGCTGGTCGCCGAGATGTTCGGCCGCGAGGCGAGCCGGCGCGTCAACCCCGACGAGGTCGTCGCGGTCGGCGCGGCGATCCAGGGCGGCGTGCTCACCGGCGAGGTGCAGGAGGTGCTGCTGCTCGACGTCACGCCGCTGTCGATCGGCGTCGAGACGGCGGGCGGCGTGTTCACCCGGCTGATCCCGCGCAACACGTCGCTGCCCGCGCGCGCGGTCGAGGTGTTCTCGACGACGATCGACAACCAGCCGTTCGTCAACGTGCACGTCCTCCAGGGCGAGCGCGAGATGGCGGCCGACAACACGTCGCTCGCGAGCTTCGAGCTCACGGGCCTGCCGCCCGCGCCGCGCGGTGTCCCGAAGATCGAGGTCGCGTTCGATATCGACGCCGACGGCGTGCTCAGCGTCTCCGCGCGGGACGTCGGCACCGGCCGCGTGCAGCGGGTGACGGTGACGCCCTCGACCGGCCTGTCGGAGCACGACATCGAGCGCCTCGTCTCGGAGGGCGCCGAGATGGCCGAGAGCGATCAGGTGCGTCGGCTGATCGCGGACGCGCGCAACAAGGGCGAAGGACTCCTGTACTCGTCGGAGAAGGCGATGGCCGAGTTCGGCGCGCTGCTCCCCGGCGACGAGCGCGACTTCCTCGTGGCGGAGCTCGCCGAGTGCCGCTCGCAGATGGAGATGGAAGACCTCGCGATGGTGCAAGAGGCGGTCGAGCGCCTCGAGGTCTCGGCCCAGCGCATCGGCGAGGCGATCTACGCCGCGGCGGACCCCTCGGGCGGAGCGGGCGGCTGATGGCCCGCAAGAAGCGCGACTACTACGCGGTCCTCGGCGTCCCTCGCGACGCGAGCGAAGGCGAGATCAAGCGCGCGTTCCGCGAGCTCGCGCGCAAGCACCACCCCGACGTCAGCGCGAAGCCGGACGACGGCGAGCGGTTCCGCGAGATCAACGAGGCCTATGCGGTGCTCTCCGACAAGGAGAACCGGGCGCGCTACGATCGCTGGGGCCACCCCGATGACGGCGGCGGCGGCCTCCAGGCCGTCGTCGACGCGGCGCAGGACATCATCAACGACGTGTTCCGGCGCCGGAAGCAGAAGCAGAAGGGCAAGGACATCCGCTACACGCTCGAGGTCTCCTTCGAGGAGGCCGCGTTCGGCGTCTCCCGCACGATCTCGCTCGGCGACCGCGAGCTCACCGTCGTCATTCCCGCGGGAATGAAGGAGGGCACGGTCAAGACCCTCAAGGGCGAGGGCGAGGCCGGCAAGGGCGGTGCGCCGGCCGGTGACCTCCACGTCCAGATCCGGATCGCCGAGCACCAGAAGTTCCGCCGCGAGGGCCTCGACGTCCACAGCGAGCTGACGATCACGTTCTCGCAGGCCGCGCTCGGCGACGTGCTCGAGATCCAGACGCTCGACGGCGACGTCAAGATGCGCATCCCGCCCGGTACGCAGCCCGGCGGCGTGTTCCGGATCCGCGGCAAGGGCGTCCCGCAGTCGGCGGGCAAGCACGCGCCGCGCGGCGACCACCTCGTGCACGTCCAGGTCGAGGTCCCCACCGAGCTCTCCCCGCGCCAGCGCGAGCTGATCGAGGAGCTCGCGCGCACCACCGGCCACGAGTCGCCGGCGGGGCCGCCGGGCAAGCGCCGGCTGCTCGACCGCGTGCGCTCGCTGCTCGACGAATGACGGCGCCGGAGCACGGGGGACCGTCCCCACGTCTCGGACAGCAGCCAGGCGCGCCTCGGCGCCGCGCGGCGGCGGCGCTCGCGGTGGCCGCGATGGCGGCGGCGTGCGGGCACAAGCAGCCGCAGGGCGGGTGGCTCGAGCGCGATAGCCACGCCGTGGGGCAATCGCACGCGGCGACCGGCGGTGGCGGTGGTCCGGCGACGGGCGGTGGCGCGGTCGCGATCGATCCGGCGCGGATCGACGAGGCGGACGAGGGCAGCGTGCTCGCGGCGCTCGAGCGCGCGGGCGACAGCGCGCCGGCGGCACGGCTCGCGCTGCGGGCCGCGCGGCTCGCGTACCACCGGGGGGACGAGGACGAAGCGCGCGCGCTGCTCGCGCGCGCCGCGACCGCGGCGGACGAGCGAGAGGTTAACGACGAGCTCGTGGCGCTCGGCGCGGCGATCGCAGCGCCGCCCGTGCAGCCCGGCGTCGTCGCCGTGCTGTTGCCGCTGTCCGGGCGGTTCGCCCTGATCGGCAGCGAGCTCAAGGCGGCGATCCAGCTCGCGCCGGCGCCTGGCACGACGTGGAAGTTCCTCGACACGCGCGGCGAGCCCGAGGGCGCGGAGCAAGCCGTCGATGCGGCGCTCGCGGCCGGAGCGGTCGCGATCCTCGGCCCGGTGGGGCAGAAGGAGGCACTCGCGGCGGCGCGGCGCGCGTCGCTGCGGGGGCTGCCGATCGCGCTGCTCGCGCCGAGCGATGGCGCGGATCCGGCGGCGGGCGTGTTCCGGCTCGTCGACTCGCCAGCCGACGAGGGGCGCGCGGTCGCGAAGCTCGCGCTGACGGAGGGCTTCCCGACGGTGGCGGTGTTCGCGCCGCGCGACGATCTCGGCGCGGAGAGCGCGGAGGCGTTCGTCGCCGAGGCGCAGCGCCTGGGGCTCGCCGTGACGGGGCAGGGCACGTACGACCCGACGGGCGGCGACGTCGAGGTCGACGTGAAGACGTTCCTGAACCTCATCCCGGCGAAGAACCCGCGGCTCGCGCAGCACCTGGCGAGGGCCAAGACCCAGCGCGCCGGGTGGACGTCGTTCTCGCCCGACATTCCGTTCTCGCTCCTCTACGTCCCCGATCGGTACGACCGGGCGGCGATCGTCGCGGCGTTCCTGCCCTACTACAACGTCGAGCTGCGCACGACGGAGTTCCCCGACGTCGAGCGGCTGCGCCGGAAGCACGGCGGACGGCTGCCACAGGTGGTGCAGCTCGTCGGCGGCGCGGGCTGGAACCATCCGTCGCTGCCGATCCGCGGCGGCGAGGCGGTGCAGGGCGCGCTGTTCGTCGATGCCTTCGCGGGCGATCTCGCGGGCGACACCGGCGCGCAGCTCGCGCAGGCGTTCACGGCGCGCACGGGGAGGGCGGCGTCGAGCGCGGCCGCGCAGGCCCACGATGCGGCGCTGCTGGTCGCGCGCGCGCGGGCGGCGGCACAGGCCGGCAAGGACGTGCGCGCCGCGTTCACGGCCGCGCTCGCGCGCGGCAAGCTCGACGACGGCGCGTGCGGCCCGGCGGCGATGGGCGTGACGGGCGAGCTCGAGCGCGATCCGAACATCCTGGAGGTCCAGGGCGACCAGGTCGTCGTCGCGCCCTGAGTGCTAGAGTGTGGGCTCGTGTTTCGCGAGCCGTGGCTCAACGTGGTGCTGTTCGTCGCCTGCTGCGTGACGACCTACCTCGTGGGGGGCCCGTACTTCGCGGCGACGCTGATGGGCATCCTCGCGTGCCACGAGGCCGGGCACTACGTCGTCGGCAAGCGGCGCGGCGTCGAGGTCTCGCTGCCGATGTTCATCCCGATGCCGCCCGGGGTGTCGCTCGGGACGCTCGGCGCGGTGATCCGGATGAAGAACCCGATCCACGATCGCGCGACGCTGTTCGATGTCGGCGCCTCGGGCCCGATCGCCGGGCTCGTGGTCGCGATCCCGCTGCTCGTCGTCGGCCTCCACCTGTCGCCGATCGGGCCGATGAACCCGGAGGACTCGCTCGAGGGCAACTCGATCCTCTACGCGCTGCTCAAGTACGTGGTGTTCGGGCGCTGGTTGCCCGGCGAGGGCGTCGACGTGCAGCTGCACCCGATGGCGCTCGCCGCGTGGGTCGGGCTGCTCGTCACCGCGATCAACCTGATGCCGATCGGACAGCTCGACGGCGGCCACATCGCGCGCGCGGCGCTCGGCGATCGGCACGAGCGCTGGTCGGCGCGGCTCAACATCGCGCTGCCGGTGATCGGGCTCGTGGTCGGCGGCATCATGACCGCGACCGCGCTGCGCGCTGGCAAGGACCTGACCGACGCGCTGTGGTACGCGAAGGACGGTGTCATCCCGTGGGCGATCTGGGCGCTGCTGCTCGGGGTCATGCGCCAGCGCGCCGGGGAGTACCACCCACCGGTAGGAGAGGCTCCGCTCGACGGGCGGCGCCGGATCGGGGCGATCCTGATGCTCGTGATCTTCGTCCTGATCGTGACCCCAGTGCCGTTTCGCGCCGTGTTGTGACAGGATCGAAGGGTGCCGGCCGAGTGCCCGAAGTGCGGCTCCTCCGTGAAGGCCGACGCACCGGCCTGTGGGAAGTGCGGCCTCGCCGTCGCCCGGTTCGAGACGTTCGCGGCCACGCGCGACGACGCGGTGCCCGCGGTGCTCCGTACGGCGTGGGACAAGCTCGACGAGGCGTGGGACGACGACGCGCGCCACGAGGCGGTGCTCGTGCTCGCGACGGAGCGCGGCGAGCTCGGCTGGGCGGCGGGCCGCTATCGCGAGGCGGCGAAGGCGCGCCAGGGCGATCCGCGTGCTCCGGCGATGCTCGAGAAGATCAAGCGCGCCACCGAGGCGATGCTGACGGCGAGCGTGCCGCGCACGACCAAGGAGCCGATGCCGTATCGCTCGAGCATCGTGATCCTCGGGTTCCTCGTCGTCATGATCGTGATCGGCGTCGCCTACGCGTTCCTCAAGACGAGGATGGGGTAGGCTGGTAAGCCGTGGCGCAGGTCGACTTCACGGAGCGACAGCTGACGCTGAAGCTCGTCTATTACGGCCCGCCACTGTCCGGAAAGACCTCGAACCTGCGCGCGCTGCACGGCATGGTCGACCAGCTCAACCGCGGCCGGCTGATGACGCTCGACACGCGCGACGATCGCACGCTGTTCTTCGACCTCCTGCCGATCTTCTTCCGCGCGTCGGGCTTCTCGTTCCGGATCAAGGTCTACACGGTGCCCGGGCAGCCGGTGCACGAGGCGACGCGCAAGGTCGTGCTCGCGAACACCGATGGCGTGGTGTTCGTGGCCGACAGCAAGCCCGATCAGCGCGAGGCCAATCGCAGCTCGTGGGCGAACCTGATGGCGAACCTCCGCGGCCTCGATCTCGCGAACGTGCCGGTGGTCGTGCAGTACAACAAGCGGGACCTGCCGAACGCGGTCCCGATCGATCAGGCGGACACGTTCGGCGACCCCCTCCGCCCGCTCGAGGAGGCCTGCGCGAAGCAGGGCAGCGGCGTC
>JAEUJX010000030.1 GCA_016794545.1 Myxococcales bacterium | reverse complement strand
CTGCTCCTCGTGGAACACGCGCATTCCCTCGGCGACGCCGTCGAGCACCGCGGGGCGCATGATCGAGTAGAAGCCGCGGCCCCCGCCGTCGTTGACGATCCGCGCGCCCTTCGCCGTCGCGTCGGTGACGAGGGCCCACATCGCCTCGAGCTTGTTCGCCTCGGGGAGCGGCGTGATCGCGGCGGCGGGATCCCACGGCATGCCGAGCGGCAGCGCGGCGATCTTGCCGGCGAGCGCCGCGACGTGCGCGTCGCCCTCGGGGCCCTCGGGGACGAAGATCAGCTTCTCGGCGGTGCAGCGCTGCCCGTTGAACCCGAGCGAGCCCTTCGCGAGCTTCGGGGCGACCGCCGCCGGATCGGCGCCGGGGAGCACGACCGCCGCATTCTTCGCGCCGAGGCCGAGGATCTTGTGGATGAAGCTCGGTGTCGGATGGCCCTTGAGGATCGCGTTCGCCGCGCCCTCGCTGCCGATGAACGCGAGCACGTCGATCGCGCCCATCGGCTGGCCGAACAGGTCGTTCGTCGACGCCGCGATCAGCGCCGGCAGCACGATGCGGCCGTCGCCAGGGAGCAGCGCGACGACGCCCGGCGGGAACGCCTCGGCGAACGCGCCGGCCAGCAGCTGGTTCGCGAGCACGCCGAACCGCGGCGTCTTCGCGAGCACGACGTTGCCGGCGAGCAGCGCCGGGATGATCGTCGTGAGGAACTCGTTGATCGGGTAGTTGAACGGCGCCACGCACAGGACGAGGCCGAGCGGCCGTGCGTGCTCGCGCGCGTGGTGCGTGACCGTCCCGTTGACTCCGGTGAACGACGTGCCCTCGCCGATCCGGCGCGCCGCCGCGATCGTCTCGGTGATGTACGCGAGGCTGCGCGTGACCTCCGCGCGCGCCGCGGCGACCGGCTTGCCGATCTCGAGCTGGAGCAGGGTGGCCACGCCATCGAGCTGCGCCTGCACGAGCGCGCCGAACCTCTCGATCGCCGCGATCCGGGTCTCGAGCGGCGCCGTCGGCCACGCACCGCTGCCGTTGGCCCACGCGCGCTCCGCCGCGGCGAGCGCCTCGGCCGCGTGCTCCTTGCCGAGCTTCGGCTCGTAGCCGAGCAGCACCGGCGCGACGCCCTCGCCGTCGCGCACGCCGACCTTCGAGTAGATCGGCGTCACGGCATCCGCGGCCTCGACGCGGCGCACGCGGCCGTCGATCAGCATCACGGCGGGGTTCGCTTCGGGGCGCACGCCCGGGATGTCGGCGAGAGAGGTCGGGAACAGCGACGCGAGGCTCCGGTCTTCCATCACGCGCCGAGCGTACTCCGCGCTAGTCGGCGTCGCACTCGGCGCTGCCGGCGATCGCCTTGCTGCGCGCGATCAGCTCGTCGAGCTCCACCAGCGCCTGCTCGCGGCCGAGCACCCGGCGCCGCGCGGCGAACTCGACGACGTAGGCGGCGGGCAGCTCGGCGAGCCGCGCGTGGAGGTCCGCGTCGGCGGCGAGCAGCGTCTGGAGGACGACCGGATCGAGCCGATCGACGCGCACGATGTCATCGAACCGGCCGGGCCGCACCGCGGCGCCCATCAACTTCTGCACCGAGTTCGCCGAACCGACGACGACGGTGCACGTGCGGCGCGCCATCTCGAGGAACGCGAGCAGCGGCGCGGTGACGGCGACGCGGTCGAGGTCGTCGAGGATCATCGCCTGCGGACGGAGCAGGCGCAGCAGCGTCTCGAGCGAGGTCGACAGCGACGCCGCGTGCGAGCCGTGCAGCCGCGCGAGCACGCCGAGGTCGATGCGCACGCTGGTGAGACCGAGCTCGCCGATCATCCAGCGGATCGCGACCGACTTGCCGGTGCCGGGCGGGCCGCCGAGCAGGTAGCTGCGCGCCTGGCCCGCGTCGACGAAGCGCTTCATGCGATCGCGCAGCTCGCGCATCTGGGCGGTCGCGACGACGCCCTCGGACGTGAACGGATCGAGCGCGAGGCCGCTGTTGCCATAGAGCAGCTGCTTGCCACCCAGGCGGCGCCACAGCTTCTCGCCGAGCGCACGGTAGCTCTCCGTCTGGCGCCGCGCCAGGAGGTACGGGCCGTCGGCGATCGCGTTCTGGCCCTCGCCGATCCACGCGAAGACCTCCTCGCCGATCGTGCCGCGACAGATGTACGGCGACTGCGGATCGCCGTCCCAGTAGCTCTCGTCGACCTCGACGTGGGCGACGTGATCGAGCACGAGGCGGCGGAACTCGTCGGGCACCTCGAGCCACTCCTCGCCGCGGACGTCGGAGAAGTACTTCCAGGGATCGCCGGACTCGGCGCGGCGGCGCTCGTCGCGCACGGTGAGGCCCAGGCCGATCGCGCGCAGCGCGACGCCGAGCCAGTCGAGCGGCGTGGGCTTGTCGCGCAAGGCCATCGCGATCGTTCCGGCGTCACCGGCGATCTTGAGATATCGGCCCCACTTGTGATTGCGGGCCTGCTGCTTGGTACGGGGAGGCATACGAACGGCGCGTCACCCGCGCCACGGGGAGGTCGCCAGACGCGCGAGCGCTGGTAGCGCGCGCAAGCGTGGTCCCTCGCGCGCGAGAATACGGATCGCGCCGTGCGATGCAAGCACGACTTCACAAGTGCGCGCCGCGATGAAGTTTCGAGGCGGCCGCGACACCGCTGTCCTTCCACTTCGCGTGGGCGCGATCACCCGCCACGCGTGGTCGGTCCGCCCGCGCGCTTCGCGGCGCGGCACACCCCGTGCTCGACGCGTGCGCGTGCGCCTGGCCTTCCTCCTCACCGCGCTCGCCGCGTGTACCGAACCGCCGAGCGACCGGATGTTCTTCACCTACGACGACCGCCGGCTCCTCTGCGCGTTCGCGATCGACGACTACCTCGTCGGTACCAACTGGGACCACCTGCAGGCCCGGATCGACGACGCCGTCGCCGAGCGCTGGGTGGTCAACGTCTACGCCCACTCGCCCGGCGTGACGATCGACCCGAAGACGCTCGACCGCGCGTTCTCGATGTTCGACGCCGCCGGCCTCGAGTACCTGACGTATCCCGACCTCGAGGCCAGTGACGAGCCGCGCCCCGCGGTCGCGTTCGGCTTCGACGACGATGGCGTCGACACGTGGACGCAGATCCGGCCGCTGCTCCAGCGCCACCGCGCGCGCGTCACGTTCTTCGTCACGCGATTCGACACGTTCACGGCCGACCAGCGGGCGCAGCTCCGCGCGCTCGCCGACGACGGCCACGCGATCGAGTCGCACACGCTGCACCACGTCGAGGCCGCGACGTACGAGGGCGGCGCACAGGCGTACTACGACGAGGAGGTCGCGCCGGAGATCGAGCACCTTCGCGCCGGCGGATACTCCCCGGAGAGCTTCGCGTATCCGTACGGCTCGCGGACGGAGGAGACCGACGCGGCGATCGGACCGCACGTGCGGTTCATGCGCACCACGCCCGGCGGCTGCCCATACCCCTAGATGCGCGACGCGAGCAGCGCGGTGCCGTTGCGCAGCGGCAGCTCGATCGTGAACCGCGCGCCGCCGCCCTTGGCATCGGTGACGGTGATGCGGCCGCCGTGATCGTTGACGATGCGGGCCACGATCGCGAGCCCGAGGCCGGTGCCGCCCTTCGCGTGCTTCGTCGTGAAGTACGGCGCGAACACCTTGTCCTTGAGCTCGGCCGGGACGCCCGGACCGTTGTCCTCGACGACGAGGAACACGCGGTCGCCGCTCTCGCCCAGCCGGGTGGACACCGTGATCTTGCCGTCGGACCGCTTGCTGATCGCGTCGCGTGCGTTCTCGACGAGGTTCAGCACCACCTGGTTGATCTGCGCCTTGTCGGCGTCGACCTCGGGCATCTCGCCGAGGTGGACCTCGACGGGGGCGGCCTCCTGGTACAGCGTCGTCGCGCTCTTGACCACGTCGTTCAGATCGATGCGTCCGAACTCGGGCTTGGGCATGCGCGCGAAGTCCGAGAACTCGGACACGATGTGCTTCAGGCGATCGGCCTCCTGGAGCACGGTCGTCGTCGACTCCTCGAGGATCTCGGAGAACTCGGGGTGCTGCTTCTTCCAGGTCTTGCGCAGCGTGTCCATCGCCATCTGGATCGGCGTGAGCGGGTTCTTGATCTCGTGCGCGAGCCGCCGCGCGATCTCCTGCCAGGCCGCGATGCGCTCGGCGATCACGAGGCGCTCCTTCGACGTCTTCAGATCCTCCATCATGAAGTTGAAGGCCGCGGCGACGGCGCCGATCTCGTCCTTCGCGCGGACCGGCACGCGGTGGTCGAGGTCGCCGCGCGCGGCGGCGAGCGAGCCCTCGACGAGCTTCTCGAGGTCCTGCGCGGTCCGCTTCGCGACGAACAGGCCGATCAGCACGACCGCGCCGAGCGCGCCGAGCGCGAGCAGCGCGCTGATCAGGGTGATGTTGCGCAGCACCGCGTCGAGGTCGCCATCGGACACCGCGACCTCGATGACCGCGACCTGCTTGCCGTCGGGCCCGAGCAGCGGCTGGGTGATCAGCTCGTCCTTCGCGATCTTCGCCCAGTCGGAGGTGGGCTTCAGCAGCACCTGCCCCTTCGCGTCGAGCACGCGCGCGTCGACGCGGCCCTGCTGCCGGATCCCGGCGAGCAGCTTGTCGGTGACCTTGCGCCCCCCGGACAGCGCGACGGTGAAGCCGTCCTTGCGCGACAGGTGCGCCGACTCGGCGACCAGCACCGTCTCGACCGTCGGCCCGGTGCGCAGCTGCTCGTAGACGAAGTACGGCTCGCCGTTGGTCTTGACCGCGCGCTCGCGGATCGTCGCGTTGGTGTCATCGGTCGCGTCGCGGTAGTGCGGCGTGATCAGCACGCGGTCGTCGCCGCCGGTGACGGTGAGCACCTGTAACCGCAGGCCGCGCATGACCTGCCCCGCCTGCTCGCGCAGCTGCTTGAGCACTCGGCCGTCCCCGAGCGTGCCCTTCGCGAGCTCGCCGAGCAGCACGCCGACGAACGGGTTGCGGTTGTCGGCGAGCGAGCCGACCGCTTCCTTCACGTCGTCGCCGAGCGTGTCGAGCTCGCGCCGGAGCGCGTTCTCGGCGGTGCGGCGATCCTCCTCGTAGCCCGCGCGCGAGCTCGACGCGATCACCTGCCGCGTGACGACCGCGGCGACCGAGATCGGGACGAGCGCCGCGAGCGCGAGCGAGAGCGTGAACCGCCCGCGCAGCTTCACGGCTTGCCCCTCCCCGCCCGCGCCGGATCGCCGAAGTAGAACATGTCGGCGTAGCTCGGCCGCCCCGTGGCGTCGAATCCGAGCCCGCGCACGTCGCTGCGGTGCCAGATGCGGACCGCGCGGAACAGGAGCGGCACGATCGGCAGGCGCTCGGCGAACGCCTTGTGCGCGGCCGTGGTGTCGATCGCACCGGCGGCGAGCCGCTGCTCGGCCCAGGTGTCACCGCCGGCCGCGAACGCCGCGCCCCACCACGCGGGCGCCGCGGAGACCGGTGCGGCGAGCTGGCCGATCCAGAGATCGCAGTCGCCCCGCCGCACGCGATCGCGCAGCGTCGCGGCCGGCACCGCGGTGATCACGCTCTTGATGTCGAGCTTGGTCAGCGCGAGCGCGGTGCGCTCGGCGAGCTCGCGGTCGTCGGGCCGCGTGTCCTGGATCAGGATCTCGAGCTTGAGCTGCGGAAGCCGGTCGGGCGCGAGTGCCCTCACGCGCTTCGCGGCATCGGCGAGCGCCGCGCGCGCGCCGTTGACGTCATCCCCGCGCACGTCGAGCATGGGCCCACCGGCCTCGACCGGCAGCGGCGACCGCGACGGCGCGACGCGCTCGCCGCTCGTCACGCTCGTCAACGCGCTGCGCGCGAGCGCGAGGTCGAGCGCGCGGCGGAACGACCGGTCCGCGAGCACGTCGGCGTGGACGCGCCCGAACCCGACGAACACGAGCAGGGCCGCCGGTCCCTCGAGGTCCTGAGCGCGGAACTTCGGCTGGACACCGGTGAACACGCTCGCGCCGCGCGAGGAGAGCTGCGCGTCGCCCTTCTCGAACTGCCGCGCCTCGCCGTCGGGCGTGTCGTACCAGCGCAGCACGAGCTGATCGAGGTACGGGCGGCCGGCGAAGTGACCGTCGAACGCGCGCAGCACGAGCCGCGTCTTCTTGTCCCAGATCTCGACGGCGAACGGTCCCGAGCCGATCGGCCGGTCCCCCTGCGCGCGGCCCGCCTTCGTGATCGCTGTCGCCGGGAGCGCGAGCAGGAGCGCGATCTGCTCCGGCGGCAACGCCGTCGTCAGCTCGACGCCCGTCGGCGTCGCCGCGACCGCGGTGATCGGCGCCAGCGTCCAGCGCGCCGGCGTGGTGCGGACGCGCTCGAGCGAGGCGACCACGTCGGCGGGCACGAGCTCGCTGCCGTCGTGGAACCGCACGCCCGGCACGATGTCGATCACGACCTTGCCGGCCGCCGCGACCGGAGCCGCGACGGCGAGGTGCGGCTGCGCGAGCCCGGCGGGCCCCACGCGGTACAGCGTGTCGAACACCAGCTCGACGGCGGTGAGCTCCGCGTGGGTCTGCGCCAGCGGCGGATCGAGCGTCACCGGCGCCCCGAGCAGCGAGCCCTCGAGCGTCCCGCCGAACCGCGGCCGGCCCTCGCCGCCGACCTGTGCCGGGTGTGCGCACAGCGCCGCGAGGGCGACGAGCGCGAGCGTGGCGAGCCGGTTCAATCGAGCCTCCACAGATCGACCCGCGTCGCACCGGCGAGGCGCACCGCCGCGATCACCTCGGCGGTGCCGTCGCCGTCGGCATCCGCGACGACCACGCCGACGACGCCCCCGTTGAACGTGCGGCGGAACAAGCCCTTCTTCTCGTCGCCGCCGAGCGTGATCACCTTCACGGCATCGGCGTCGCCTGGCGCTCCCGCCCCGGTGACGATCACCTCGGGCTTGCCGTCGCGATCGACATCCGCGACGGCGAACGCCGAGCCGTAGTCCTTGAGCTCGTGCTTGGCGACCGGCAGGCAGCCGGTCGGCGTGCAGCGCTCGATCGTGACCTCGAGCCGGGTGCCGACCAGCGCGCCGCGGACGGAGAGCGGCGCGCCGAGCGGATCGACCAGCTTCGCGCACCGCACGCCGTAGAGCGGCTGCTGGAGGTCTCCGAAGTGGTTGCGGCCCGGCACGCGCAGGAGGCGCTCGCCCGGGCACACGAGCGAGCCGGCCGAGCCCAGCTGCCCGACGAGCGCCCCGCCCTGGCGCGACACGCGGAGCTCGAGGTCCCACGCCGACGTCGACGCGACGATCTGCCCCTGGTCGACCGTGATCGTGCCGACCGGATCGCGGGACGCCGGGACCGCGGCGGCGCCGGTGTACGCGACCCGCCCGAGCTCGACGGCCTTCTTGTTCGCCGCGCCGATCGCGACGACCTCGCGCGTCGTGACCGCGTACAGCTCGGCCCTGCCATCGCCATCGAGATCCGCCGCGCCGAGCGCGACGAGCGCCCCGCCGACATCGAGCGAGCCGATGCGCACCGGCTTCCACGTCACCTTGACGGGGACGGGCGGCACGAGCTTCGGCGACTTCGCCGCGAGGTCGCGCGCGAGCGCGTGGTGGGCCTCGTTCGCGAGCCGCGCGAACGTGCCGCGATCCGCTCGCGCCGGTCGCGCCGGCACGACGACGAGCGTCAGCGCGAAGACAGCGACGAGCCCGCCGCGCGGCATCAGTCGTTGTACTCGCCTTCGACGACGTTGTCCTCGGTGACCTCGCCGGCCATCGGGGCGACCTCGGTCGGCGCGGTCCCCTCGACGAACATCTCCGACCGGGTCGTGCCCTTCGGCGCGCCCTCGGGAGCGAGGAGGCCGGTCGCGCGATCGATCGTCACCTCGACCACGTTCGCCGGCCGGGGGAACGGCTTCGCCGACAGGTTCATCGCCTTCGCGATCTCCACGAACACCGGCACGGCCGAGGTGCCGCCGGTCTCGCCCTTGCCGAGCGACCGGTTGTCGTCGTTGCCGAGCCACACGCCGATCGCGTAGTCGGGCGTGAGGCCGATGAACCAGTTGTCTCGGCCGTCGTTCGACGTGCCGGTCTTGCCGGCGACGCCGAGCTTGAGTGCGTTGGCGCGGATGCCCGTGCCCTCGCTCACGACCGACTGCATCATGCTGACGACGACGAACGCGACCTCGGGGCGCAGCACCTGCTCGCCCTTCGCCGGCGGGGTGGCGACGCCGTCGATCGCGTCGATGAACTTCGGGGGCGCCGCGATCCCGCCGGTCGCGAGCGTCGCGATGGCGTTCGTCATCTCGAGCGGGGTGACCTCGCCCGAGCCGAGCGCGAGCGACATCTCGTGGGGCAGCTGCGTCGAGATGCCCATCTTCTTCGCGAACGCGGCGACGTTCTCGGGCTTCATGTCGTACGTCACGCGGATCGCGACGGTGTTGATCGACTTCGCGAGCGCGTGGCGCAGCAGCACCGGGCCCTCGAACTTGCCGGTCTCGTAGTTCTTCGGCTTCCACAGGTCGAACACCTCGGGCGCGTCGTTGACCTTGCTCGCCGCGGTGTAGCGGCCCGAGTCGATCGCCGCCGCGTACACGAACGGCTTGAACGAGCTGCCCGGCTGCCGCTTCGCCATGGTCGCGCGGTTGAAGCCGCCCACCTTCGACGTGTAGCCGCCGACCAGCGCGCGCACCTTGCGCGTCTTCAGGTCGATGATCACGACGGCGCCCTGCGGCGCCGGCGCGAACGTCACGCGGTGCGGCGCGTGCTTCACCGTGATCGCCGCCGGCTTCTTGGCCTTCGCGTCCGGCGGCGGATCGTCCTCGTCGCCGGTCGCGGCGGCGACGGCCGCATCGACCTCGGCCTGCGGCACGCTGACGAGCACGACATCGCCCTTCTTGAAGCGCTCGCTCGGCTTCTTCGTCGCGCCGGCGTCGTCGGGCGGGTTGAACCGCGCGTCCTCGGGCGTGTCGAGCACGAGCGCGGCCCTCCAGCCGCCGAGGTCGACGACCACCTCGTGATCGTCGTCGAACACCGCCTCCACGACGGACTCGTAGATCTCCTTCGCCTTCGGCCCTCCGGCCGGCAGCCGCGCGGTCAGCGACTTCAGCGTGGAAGCGATCTTGTCCTCCTTGAGCGAGCGCAGCGGCTTGCCGATGCCCTGCCGCTTGTCGACGGCGCGCAGGCCGCTCTGCAGCGCCTTCTGCGCCGACGCCTGGAGGTCGGGGTTCAGCGTGGTGCGGACCTTCGCGCCGAGCGTGTCGAGCGCGTCCTCGCCCTTCTCGGCGACGAGCTCCCGCTTCGCGAGCTCGACCCACTCGGGCGCCGAGCCGAGCTTGGGGAACGGCGTGTCGACGATCTTGATCGGCGCGTCGATCCACTTCTGCGCCTCGGCCGGCGTCAGGTAGCCCTGGCTCGCCATCTGGTTCAGGACGTAGCTCTGGCGCTCCTTCGCCCGCTTCGGGTTCACGCGCGGCGAGATGTTGTTCGGCGACTGCGGCAGCCCCGCGATCATCGCGGCCTCGCCGGGATTCAGCTGGCCGACGTCCTTGCCGAAGTAGAACCGCGACGCCTCCTGCACGCCGTACCGTCCGTGACCGAAGTAGATCTGGTTCACGTACAGCGTCATGATGTCTTCCTTCGACATCGCCTTCTCGAGCCGGCGCGCGAGGATGATCTCCTGGATCTTGCGCTTGAACGTCTTCTCCGGCGTGAGGAGGAACGTCTTCACCACCTGCTGCGTGATCGTCGACGCGCCCTGCTTGCTGCGGCCGCCCGCGCGGATGTTCATGAGGAACGCGCGGAACATGCCCCAGTAGTCGACGCCCGAGTGCGTCCAGAACTTCGCGTCCTCGGCGGCGACGAACGCGTCGACCAGCACCTTGGGCACCGCCGTGTACGGCACGTACGTGCGGCGCTCCGTGTAGATCTCGCCGATGCGGTTGTCGTTCGCGTCGAGGATCGTCGTGACCTGCCGCGGCCGGTAGTCGGCGAGCTTCTTGTAGTCGGGCAGGTTCGGATCGCGCCCGTACATCCAGAACACGAACGCGACCGTCGCGACGAGCAGCAGCAGCCCGGAGAACGTCAGGATCGCGAGCCACTTCACCACGCGCACCCAGCGCCGCCGGGGCTTCACGATCTCGAGCTGCGGCTTGCCCTTCTTGCCGCCGGATCCGGCCCCCTTCGGCCCCACTTCCTTGGCCCGCGCAACCGGCGGCTTGGGCTCGGCTTTCTGGTTAGAGGTCCACATCCTGAGCGTCTGACCCGGGGGCATGCCCCGAGGTGTGCAAGGGGGATACCGCGAAGGCGCCCCGAATTCCTGGATTGTCCCCCACTCGCGGCCACGTTGCCACACGCGGCGTGTCCGTCGAGACACGCGACGATCCGCGCCGATCTGCGGCTATGAAACCAGCTCGATAAGCTGCTATACGGCGCGCATGAAGCGGCTCGTGCTCGCGCTCTCGATCGCCACCGCCGCGGTGAGTCCCGCGGCCGCCGGCGACGAGGCCGACGCGCAGCAGGTCGGCGGCCGCTCCGGCTTCTGGAGCACGCCCAAGCCCCCCGGCGCGGGTGCCTACCGCTGGCGCCTGCTCTATGTCGGCATCGGCCTCGCGGCCCTCTCCGGCGGCGCCATGCTCCTCCTCGTCCGCCGCGCGAACGCGCAGCGCGCGGCGCGTGACGCCGCGTCGCCGAGCTCCTCACCGTCCCGCGCGACGCGATAAGTTGCCCCGCCGCCGCTGACGGTCCGACGATCCGCAGGTGCGGCTCGTCCTCGTCGTTTCGCTGATCGCGTCGTCGGCCGCGGCCGACCGGCGTGACCGATCGCACGACGACGCCCTCGCGGTCGGCGCCGCGATCGGTGCGGGCGGCCAGGGCGCCGCGACCTACGGCGCGCTCGAGCTCCGGCTCGACGCCCTGTGGCGCGACATCCGCCTCGGCCTCGGCGGCCGCGCCGTGTTCCTCGACGGCGCGTTCCGGACCGCCGACTGGAACGAGCCCGCCGACGCGCTCTCCGTGATCCGCCTGGTCGAGGCGCGCACGCCCGGCCGCACGCTCTCGCTCGCGGGCGGCGCGCTCGCCCCGCTCGCGATCGCGAACCTGTCCGACGCCTACCGCCCCGCCCTCGACGATCGCCCGCGCACCGGCGCGCGCGTCACGCTCGCCACCCGTCCCGTCTCCGGCGACCTCGTGATCGATGACGTCCGCGATCCCGCGCTCGCCGGCGGCGCCCTCGACGTCCGCCTGACGCACTCGATCGCGCTGCGCGCCGGCGCGCTCGTCGATCCCTCGCTCGGCGAGTCTGCTCTCGAGCTCGCGCTCGCGCGCACGTGGCGCGCCTCGGGCCGCGCGCTCGACCTCGGCGGCGGCGCGATCGTCGAGCCCGGCGCCGGCGCACACGCGCTCGCCTATGCATCGCTCGCGCGCGACGTGCGCGGCACCCGCCTCTCGGCGACCGCCGACGTTCGCGCGGGCACCGGCACCGTCGGTGGCGCGTTCGGTCCGCTGTATCGAGCCGAGCGCGCGATGCTGTGGGAGACCTCGGGTGCGGATCTGGGCGCTGGCCTGTCGGCGAGCCTCGTCGCACCGACGGGCTGGCTCGCCGCGAGCACGCGGCTGCGGGCGGCCGGAGTCATCGGGTCGGTGTCGGGCGGAGCGCCACTGAATCGGTGGCTCCAGGCGGCGGCATGGGTAGCGGCATCGCGGAACACCGCCGCGGGCGCCGCGGCGCTGCACGTGCAGTGGGCGCGCCGCCTCGCGAGCGCGCTGGAGGTGGCCCGGATGATCGATACCGATGCGATGGATCCCTCGCCCATCTGGAGCGCCACCGCCTGGTTCGCCGCGACGAGCGACTGAACGTGGCCGAGCGCCTACGCCGATCCGCCGAGCCCCAGGAACGACAGGATCCCGCGCGCGATCCGCGACAGACGGACGTGCTCGTCGAGCCAGTCGTCAATCCGCGCGATGCCTGCGACCTGCTCGAGCCGGCGGAGCCAGCTCGCCGCCTTCGCCGCGTTGCGCAGGCCGAGGATCTCGAACGCGTGGGGCTTGCCACGCTGGTAGAGCCAGCGGTCGATCTTCTTCGCGTAGTGGAACTGCTTCGGCTCGACGAGCGGCCAGATCGTGGCGCGGGTTGCGGTGGAGTGGTCGCGGTCGAGGATCGCGTTGGCCGCGCGGCGGCCGGCCTCGTTCGCGCCCTCCATCGAGGCGAGGTCGGTGTGCGTGCGGACGTAGTCGGCGGCGATCACGAGGTTCGGGATCGCCGTGCCGGCCTCGGGGCGCACGTCATAGCTGCCGGGTGGGTGGACGAGCAGGCGCGACGTGTTCGTCGGCGGTGACGACGTGAAGTCGAGGTCGTCGTCGAGGTGCCAGGAGTGGAGCAGCGCGTCGGTGAGCGTCTCCTCGCCGGGGCCCGTGCCGTTGAGCGCGGCCTTGAGCTGCTCCCACACCTCGTGGGCGATCTCGGCGGGCGTGCACTGCTTCGCGGGCTTGCCGACGTACTTCCCCGGCGTGTCCCAGTCGGAGACATCGACGGAGATCAGGCCGCCGACCTCGCCGCTGCCGTAGCGGGTGCGGAACAGGCCGAGCTCGCGCCAGAACTGCGGCTGACTGATCGTGGTGAGCGCCCACGGCGAGTCCGGATAGAACGTGTGGCCGCGGACCATCGGCACGTCCTCGTACAGGAAGTACTGGATACCGGTCATCCACGACACGAGGTCGTCGGGGTTGGCGAGGCGGAGCTTCTCGAGCTGCGGATCGAGCGCGCCGATCGCCGGCGTCAGGAGGCCGATCGCGGTGTCGATCGGGACGGCGAGCACGTAGTGATCGCCGGTGACGGTGGTGCCGTCGGAGAGGTGGATGCCGCTGACCTTGCCGGCGGCGACGTCGATCGACGTGGCGGAGACGCCCGCGTGCAGCGAGACGCCGAGCGTGGCGAGGTGCGCGGTCCACGGCGCGATCCACATCTCGGTCGTGGGGCCGCCCATCGTGCGGTCGTTCGACACGCCGGTGTCGGCGTAGTCGAGGATCAGCTGCATCGAGATGCCGCCGACGGTGCGCGCCGAGCCGCGCTTCGGATCCATCGCGACCATCGTGCGCGGGACGGCGCGGAGCTGGCGCTGGAAGTTCGTGGAGTACAGGTCGCCCTCGAGGAAGTCCCACCAGCTCATGCGCTCGTACTCGCCGAGCCGGCGCTCGTCGCTGGCGGTGAGGAACTCGAGGATCTTCGCGGTGAACAGGGCGATGTCCTGGTCGTCGAAGTCGAGCTCCTGGAAGAACAGCTCGAGCGCGGCGATCACCTCGAACGGCCGCGAGACCTGGCGGCGAAAGAACCGGTACCACGTGCCGCGATCGACGAGCGCGATCGCGCTCTCCGTCGTCGGGCGCAGGTGGTCGACGACGAAGCCGCCCGCCGGGCTCGGGATGCGCTTCATCGTGTCGATGACGTGCGTGTAGAACCGCGGATAGAACCGGAAGCCGTGCTCGCCGGGCAGGTCCTTGCGGCCGCCCGTCCCGGAGCCGGGCACCGGCTGACTGCGCGACTTGCCGCCCCACGTCGGGCGCGACTCGTAGACGTGCACGGTGTACCCGCGCTCCGCCAGCTCCTGCGCGGCGGTCAGCCCGCCGACACCACCGCCGATCACGATCACGTTGCCTGCCATAGACCTCCGGTGCTCCACGCGACCGCCGACGCCAGTGGTCCGGGCTCGATGCGCGCGCCGGTGAGCGCGTCGATCGCGAGACGGTCGACCTTGCCTCCGCGGCCGGCGGCGGCCTCCGCGGCGCGCCCGAGCGTGGCGCGACTCGCGGCGTGATCGCCGAGGAGCGCTTCCGCCTGGCCGACGAGGCGCAGGCCGGTCGGAGCGTAGAACGAGCTCTTGCCGCGGCGGTACAGCGCGCGGCCCGTCGCGCGGGCGCGCTCGGCGGCGGCGCGATCGCCGGCGGCGGCGAGCCCGAGGTCGGCGGTGCCGGTGATGACGTCGACCATCGCGGAGATCGCCGGCATCGCGGAGAGCCACTGCGCCCGCGCCGACGCCGCGAGCGCATCGCCGAGCCGCCGCGCCGCCCGCCAGTCGTGCTCGGCCAGCGCGAGCTCGCCGAGGAACACCTGCCGGTAGATCGACGACATGCCCTGCTGCGCCGCGGGCGCGCTCGCGAGCTCGTCGGCGACCGCGCGCGCCGCCGGGAGATCGCCGGCGAGCACGAGCACGCGGCCGCGGCACGAGCCGAGCATCGCGCGCGTCCACAGGTCCTCGCTGGTGTCGGCGAGCGCGTCGAGCAGCTCGAGCGCGCGCGGCGCCTCGCCGGCATACAGCTCGCCGAGCGCCCAGTAGCTGCGGAGGAACGACGCCTCCCACGAGCGCTCGAGCCCGAGCCGCCGGCACACGCTCTCGGCCTCGGTGTGCGCCGAGCGCATGCCGGCCCAGTCGCCGCGCAGCGTGGCGAGCATGCCGGTCGCACCGGCCGCGACCATCCGGGGATACGGCGCGCCGCTCTGCGCGCACAGCCGGTGCGCGTTCGCGATCGCGCGGTCGCCGAACCGCCCGAGCGATCCGGTCGCGACGTACGCCGACAGCATCGCCATCCCCATCGCGTGCGCGGCGCGATCGCCCGAGCTCTCGGCGAGCGCGACGCCCCGCAGCACGTACTCGAGCGACTCGAGCGGATACGGCGTCGACAGGAAGCTCGCGATCACGCGGTACGCGGACGCGAGGACGTCGTCGTGCGCCTGCTTCCTCACGGGCAGCGGCGACAGCCAGCGCGCGGCCACGCCCAGGGCTCGCAGCACGCTGACCGTGCGGTGCTTCGTGCGCCGCGCACCGCGCCGCTCGAGCACCTCGTCGAGCAGGCGCATCCCGCGCTCGAGCTCGCCGAGCTTGAGGTACGCCTCGGCCGCACGCACGCGCCAGCGATCGCCGCGCGCGTCGCCATCGGCGGTCGCGAGCGCGAGGAACTCGTCGGCCGCGGCGGCGAGCTTGCCCCCGAGGAACAGGCACTCGGCGAGCTTGCCGCGCAAGCCCGTGGCCTCGCGAGCGCGGCCGTCCTCGTCATCGCCGAGCGCGAGCGCGCGCGCGTACCAGTCCGACGCGACGCCCCACGCGAGCTGCGCGCGCGCCGCATCGCCCGCGACGATCGCCCAGTGCGCCGCGCGCCTGGGGTCGCCCGCCTCCTTCCAGTGATAGGCGAGCTGACCGGCGTCGCTCGTCGTCGACTCGAACCAGCTCGCGAACCGGCGGTGGAGCGCGCAGCGCACCTCGTCGGCGATCGCGGCGTGCGCGATCTCCTTGAGGCGCTGGTGATAGAACACGTAGACCGGCTCGCCGCTGACCGCGGGAGCGGCGCGCACGATCCGCGCGTCCTCGAGACCGCGCAGCACCGACTGGAGGCGCGCCGACGGTAGATCGGCGAGCGCGCGCAGCTGCTCGAAGCTCGTGGTGCCGCCGGCCAGGGCCGTGATCTCGGCGACCGCGCGCTCCGGCGGCGAGAGCCGCTCGAGCCGGCGGACCTCGGCGTCGTGCGGGTCGGCGATGTCGGCATCACCGAGCTCGCGGCCGATCAGCTCCGCGAGGTACGGGCTGCCCGCGGCGAGCTGCGCGGCCGCGACGATGCGCTCGGTCGGCGCGCGGGGCGCGAGCTCCGCGATCACGCGCAGGAGCTCGGCGTCGCTCATCGCGGGCAGGTCGATCACCTCCGCCGCGCCGCCGAGCCGCTCGATCAGTGCGTCGCGCGCGGGCGCGGCGCCGTCCTCCGTCGTCCACGAGGCGACCACCGTTAGCGGCCGCTCGATCCTCTCGACCAGCAGCGCGAGGAGCTCGAGGCTGTCCTCGTCGGCCCACTGGAGGTCATCGATGACGACCACGCCGCGCGGCGCGGTCATCATCACGCGCACCATCTGGACGAGCGCGAGCAGCGCGCGTTCGCGCTCGACACGCAGGTCGGCCGCGGGCGCCTCGGCGCCGAGCTGCGGATCGATCAGCGGCGCGAGCACCGGGAACACGCGCGCGAGCGCCGAGGCGTGCCCGAGCTGCCTCGCGAGCCGCGGATCGCCGGCGAGCTCGGTCGCGAGGTCGTCGATGATCGAGTCGAACGCGCGGAACGGCACCCGCTCGCGCTCGTGGCAGCGGCCGCGCCACACGAGCAGGTCGGCCGCGCGGGTCGCCGCGTCGATCAGCGCCGTCTTGCCCGCGCCCGACGAGCCGGTGACGAGCACGAGCCGCCCCTTCGGCGTCAGGTCGTGCAGCCGCTCCGCGAGCTGCGCGAGCTCGGCCTCGCGCCCGATGAAGGACAGCTCGCGCCGCATCCGTCGCGGCTGCGACTGGCTGCCCGACAGCCGGCTCGCCACGTCGAGCGCGCTCGGCCGCTGCGCCGGATCCGTGGCGAGCATCGAGTCGATCAGGCCATCGAGCTCCGCCGGCACGTCCGGGTTGACCTCGCTCGGGCGCGGGATCACCAGGTTCCGCCGGATCCGCGACAGCACGTGCATCGTGCCGCCGAACGGCGGCGCGCCCGTGCACAGCTCGTACGCGAGCACGCCGAGCGCGTAGACATCCATCTGCGGCGTCGCCACCAGCCGCTCGACGTACTCCGGCGACAGGTACGCCGCCGTGCCGACGATCCGCGCCTCGCGCGCGAGGTCCTCCTCCTGGCGGTGCCGTTCGAGCGCGAGCCCGAAGTCGAGCAGCTTCACGTTGCCATCGACCACGATCGTGTTCGACGGCTTCACGTCCCGGTGGATCACGCCGCGCGCGTGCAGGAACGCGAGCCCCTCCGCCAGCTGCCCGATCACGCTCTTCACGCGCGTGAAGTCGACCTGCGCGACCGGCCGCGGCACGTGCGCCGTCCCCACCGCGACCGTCGCGATCGGTGGCGCGATCGGCGCCTCGGTGTGCGCCTCCTGGAAGGGCACCACGCTCGCCGTGGTGTCATCCGTCGACCGCGGCATCGTGTCGTCGATCGCCGCGATCGTCCGCCGACGCTCCACCCAGCGCCGCGGGTCCAGCCCGGGCAGGTACTCCATCGTGAAGTAGCAGGTCGTGTCGTGCGCCACGAGCTCGTAGAGCTCCACGAGGTGACGGTGCCTCAACGAGGCGACCGCGCGGAACTCGCGCTTCAGCCACAGCGTCGCGTCCGAGTGCGTGACGCCGCGGAACTTGATCGCGACGTCCATGTCGAGCCGCAGGTCGCGCCCGAGGTACACGACTCCCATCCCGCCGCGGCCGAGCTCGCGCACGATGTGATAACGGTCGCCGACGAATCGGCCCGGAGCCCCCTCGATCACCCGCTCCGGACGGTATCGTGCCGGCCGTGGCCGACGCAATCCAGCGGCTCATCGAGCGCCATGGTCCCGAGGCGATCTGCGCCGCGCTCGAGCCGATGCTCACCCGGGAGCGCATCCAGCGCATCGACACCGTCCTCGCGCACCGCCTCGTCTCGCTCGCGACGATCGTCGAGGACACCTACGACCCGCACAACGCGGCCGCGACGATCCGGACCACCGAGGCGATCGGGATTCACCAGCTCCACGTGATCGAGCCCGAGGCCCGGTTCTCGGCCGCCGGCGGCGTCACGCGCGGCGCCCACAAGTGGATCGATCTGGTCCGCTGGGCCGACCCCGTCGCGGCGATTCGCAGCCTCCAGGGCCGCGGCTTCCGCGTCTATGCCACCCTGCCCGGCGCCCCGCACTCGATCGAGGACGTCGACATCACGCACCCGATCGCCGTCGCCTTCGGCAACGAGCACGACGGCCTCCGCGACTCCACCATCGCCGCGTGCGACGGCGCGCTCGGCGTCCCCATGTACGGCTTCACCGAGAGCTTCAACCTCTCCGTCACCGTCGCGCTCGCGATGTCCCGCCTCGCCACCCGCCGCCGCGCGGCGCTCGGCGCGCCCGGCGACCTCCCCGACGAGCAGCGCCGCGTGATGCGCGCCCGGTGGTTCGCGCTCAAGGTCCGCGGCGTCGTCGGCGTCCTCGAGCGGACGCTGGCCAGGCCTGCGTGACCGATCGGCGGCGCCCCATCGGGTGCCACGATCAGGTCAGTGCGCGACGTCGAAGTCTTCGTCCTGCGCCACGCGGTCGTCGCCGGTCTTCCAGACGTTATCCGCACCGGGAGCCCCGTAGTACTTGTAGTCGGTGCGCTGGCCGTTCTGATCGTACGTGTACGTGTGGTAGTACCCGACTTCATCGTCGGCGGTGCCCCAGACACGATCGGCGCCAGATCCGTTGAAGATGGTCTGCGACGTCACCAGTCCCTGCGCGCTGTACGTGTACTGGTAGTAGCTGCTGATGACGTCGTCGGCGGTGTTCCAGATCGTGTCCGTGCCCGGCGCGTTGTAGAACGAGTACGACGCCGGGAAGCCATTCGCGTCGATCGTCCACTTCTGGATGTAGCTGGTGACGTCGTCGGCCGTCATCCACGTCATGTCGGGCCCCGCATTGTTGTACCGCCGCGTGAAGGTCTGGTTGCCCTTCGCGTCGTATTCGTAGTCCTGGTAACTCGTCATCCGATCGTCGGTCGTATCCGGCAGCTGGTCGGCCCCGGCGTTGAACGTGGAGTACCGGGTACGGAGGCCTCGCGCGTCGACGGTGTACTCCTGGTAGGACGTGACGCGGTCATCCGGCGTCCTCCACATCCCGTCGTTGCCCGCCCCGCTGAAGTACATGAAGCGGATCTTGCCGGGCATGTAGCTGTAGCGCTGATAGCCATTGATCGGGTCATCGGCCGTGCCCCACATCGCGTCGGGCCCAGGTGCGTCGGTGTACGAGTACTCGCTCTCGCGACCCATCGCATCGAGGACGTGCTTCTCGAAGTAGCTGATCGCGTCGTCGCCGGTGTTGTACACGCCGTCGGCTCCGGCCGTGTAGTTCCGGTACTCCAGGAGCGAGCCCGACGCCGCGTAGACGTACTCGTAGTGCGCGCTGGCGGCGTCATCGCTGTTGAGCCAGATGTTGTCGACGCCTGGGCCGGAGAAGTTCACCACTCGACTCTGGTGACCGTTGTTGTCGATCGCGTACGACTGCCAGTACGAGACGGCCGAGGTGCTGGTGTTGTAGCCGACCCGCTTCACCGTCTGATTCGTGACCGTGTTGAAGCTCAGGTCCTTGCCGGCGAACTTGTTGCCAGCAGCGTCCGCGATGGTGTCGGCGATCCGCACCACGTAGCGCTGGTTCGGGTTGAGCGGAAACGTGGGGTCGAACGTGATCGTCCGCGACGCGGCGTCGAACGTGACGACACCGGGCACCGGCATCGAGTAGCCCAGGTTGAGCGCCGAGATGCCCGTGAAGTTGTTGGTGACCCACGTGACCTGGATGGCCTGATCGGTGACCGTCGAGGCGTCGAGGTCCTCGTCGAACACGAACGTGAACGGCGCGAGGAGAGATACCTTCGTGCCAGCATCGCCGGGGGTCGACGTCATCAGCTGGGGCGGCGTCGTGTCGACATCCGGCATGTCGTCACCAGGGGCGTCATCGCCCTTCACGGTGCCGCAGGCGGCGAGCGCCGCCAGGGCCAGCGAGGCAGTCCAGGTGCGTAGGCTCATCATGCTGATGATACGCCGGGCGCCTCGAAGTCGCGCCTTTCGAAGCTGCGCCAGCCTGTCCCACCTTGTGGGTGGAGGGGCGTTCAGCGCTTCAGCGGATTCGTGGATCGCGCGTTCTTGATGGCTTTCGTCACACGCCGCATGCACTCGTCCTCCGTCTCGGAGTCGTCCTTGGCGAACAGCAGCGGCGTGGCCATCGCCTGATCGTACTCGGCCTGCGTGAGCCGCTCGCGCTTCTTCATGATGGCGAGGATCCGTTCGATCTTGCCGGTGGTCCACTTGGTCAGCGTGCCGGCGCAGTACTGCTTGTAGCGGGCCTTCGGGCTCGGGAGGATCGACGAGAAGAACGCGGCCTCGACCGGGTTCAGATCCTTCGGCGGCTTACTGAAGTAGTGCCAGCTCGCGGGACCGATGCCGTAGAGCGCGGGGCCGTACTCGATCACGTTCAGGTAGATCTCGAGGATGCGGTCCTTCGAGAGCGTGTTCTCGACGTGCCACGTGAGGAACAGCTCCTGGAGCTTCCGGGCGAGCGTCTTCTCGCGATAGAGCAGGACGTTCTTCACGAACTGCATCGTGATCGAGGACGCGCCGAACTTGAACGCGCCGGCCTTGAGGTTGTGGACGAGCGCGGTGCGGAACTCGGACGTGATGAAGCCGCGGTGCTGATAGAACGCGGAGTCCTCCGTGCTCATGATCGACTTGATGAGGTACGGGCTGACCTGATCGAGCGGGACGAAGTCCTCGTTCGAGGGCCCCACGACGAAGCTCATCCACTGGCCCTTCTCGACCTCGACGTAGTGCTCGAACTCCTCCTTGAGGCGCTTCGGCGAGTCGGCGGGCTCGTCGGTGACCTTGCAGTGGCGGATGCCGACGTGGCCGTCGAGCTTGGTCGCGTCGAGGTTCGCCCAGTCGATCTCGAGCACCACGTCGGTGTCGAACATGCCCTTCAGCTTGTAGCCCGCGAGGTACGGCGCCATCTCCGGCGGGATCGCGTTCAGCACGCGCTGGCAGTCGACCGACGGGATGACGAGGCGACCGGTGACCTGCGTGATGCCGCCCGGGCCGTGCGGGGCCTCGGCGCTCGCCGGCGCGCGCACCACGGCGCCGGTGACCGAGAACGGCACGTCGCGCACCATGAAGTCGCCGCGCACCAGTTCGAGCTTCTTGGACGCGCGGTCGAAGCTGCCCTCGACCTGCGCCGCGAGATCGAGATCGTGGACCTCCTTGTCCGCGATCAGCGGGTGGCCGACGTTGAGGCCGCGCAGGGTGAGCGCCCCGGCGAACTTCGCGCCGGCCCGATCCGCGGTGAGGTGGAGGGTCGCGTCGACCGACGTGGTCTGGTAGTCGACGACCGGGGTCTGCGCGAGCAGCGGCGCGAGCTTGTCGAGCTGGAACTTCGCGGCGACCAGATCGACGTTCATCGCCACCGCCTTGACGTCCACGGCGCCCTTCGCGGTCCACAGCTTGCCGGGCACGCCGCCGTAGCCGCCCGCGAAGTCGAGCGTGTACTCCCCGGCCTTCGCCGGGTTCGCGACGACGGTGCCGTCGATGCCCGACAGCGCGAGCTTCGGCCACACCGCGAGCTCGCCGCCCTCGATCCGGATCGTCGGCGGCGTGCCCGTCTGCTTCGTGATCTCGACGAGGTTCGCGCTCGCCTTCGGCGCGTTCAGCGTGGTCGCCGACACCTGGCGCGCCCGCGCGACCAGCTCGCCCGGCTGCCACGTCGCGGTGCCATCGGCGACGAGCGCGGTCGCGCCGGTCACCTGATCATCGACCAGCACGCGCGCGTGCGTGACCGCGAGCGACGTCGGGCGGAGCCCACTCGACCCACCACCCTCGTTGCCGGTCGACTCCTTCTTCTCGAGGACGCGCTCGACGAGGTCGCCGAGGTTGTCCTTGCCGGCCGCGTCGCGACGCACCGTGATCACGATGCCGTCGATCTCGGCCTCGCCGAGCTTCACCGAGCCGACGAACGACCGCAGCGTGTCGAACGAGATCTCGAGCTTGTCGATGTGCACGAGCGGCGTGTCGCCGTCGTTCGGCCCCCGGATCTCGAGGTCGCGCAGCGTCGCGTGACCGAGGCGCACGTCGATGTCGCCGAACCGGACCTCGCGCCCGAGCTTGGCCGCGAGCCGGTCGCCGAGCTTGCCGCGGATCATCCACGCGCCGACGCGCGGGTAGACCACGAACAGGCCCAGCACCAGCAGCACCGCCACCGTCGCCGCCGCCGCCGCCGGGATCACCCAGCGCGGTCGCTTGCGCGACGAGGTCCCGGTCCCGGCCGACTTCATGACGTGACCGTATACAACACGTCAGCGCCGGCTTGTCTTCGAGGAATCGCCGGGGCCGGCCCACCGGGCCGAAGGCGGTGCGAAGATCGCTACTTGCAGGTCAGCGCGAGCAAGTGCCCGTCATTGTTGGGCAGGGAGTGCCCGTAGACCAGGTAGTCACCGGCCGCGAACGTCGACGTGTTGTTCACGAAGTTCTTGCCGCTCTCGTCGTCGATCGAGATGGTGAGGCGCACCTGGCTCGCGTTGACGACGCCGAGCAGCGTCGCCTCCGCCTTCCCGAGCTTCAGCGGGATCGTCTCCAGCTTCTTCTGGGTCAGCTGCTTCTCGGACTTCATCAGCAGCTTGAACGTGTTCCACGAAGAGAACGGCGGCTTCTTGAACTTCTTCTTCAGCTTCTCGAGCTCGGGATCGATCGACCCGTCCTTGCCGGACGAGGCGCTGATCTCGAAGAAGTCGCAGCTCACCGTCGGCGGCGGCGGCGGGGCCTGCTTGGGCTGCGCCGCGGCCACGCCGGGCGCGAGCGCGAGCGCGACCGCGAGCGCGAGCGAAACGGGCGACCTCATATGCCCTCCACAGTATCCTCACGCGTCACCCAGATCACCGTCGTGTGTCCATCTTCGTCTTCGAGGTTGAGCACCGTGCCCTCGCCGTTCGGCGTCTCGAGCGACTCGATCTCCGGCGCCGTGCGCATCGCCGCAGGACGCACGTCGATCGCGAACGGGCGCTGCGCCTGCGCCGGGTCCTCGGGCGAGCCACCGGTGGTGCGCAGGATCAACGCGAGCGCCGCGACGGCGCCGGCCGACAACGCGCCGGTGATCACGTGGCCACGGTAGCGATCGAGCCACCCCGTGATCCGCGCCCACACGCCCGGCGACGTCGCGGTCGCCGGCGCCGAGGTCGCCGCGTCGATCTCCTTCCACATCGCGTCGAACCGCCGATCGCTCACGTTGTCGGCCGCGAGCTCGAGGTGACCGCGGAGCAGCTCGTCAACCTGCGCGAGCGACTCGGCCTTCGCGCGCGCCTCGGGATCGGCCGCGAGACGCGCCTCGACGTCCGCCGACAGGCGCTCGGGGAGCTCGCCGTCGTGGTGCTGCATCAGCTCGATGTCGTCGGGGGTGGCCATCACCGGGTCCGCGCCGCGGGAGCGCGCTCCTTCTTCGGTTCCGCTTCGTCGTCCGCCGGGGAATCGTCCCCGGTCAGCTCCTTCATCAGCTCGGCCGGCACGTGCTCGAGCAGGTCGAGCAGCCGCTTCTGCATGTTCTTCCGGGCGTGGAACAGGCGCGACATGATGGTGCCCTTCGAGCAGTCCATCGCCTGTGCCATCTCCTCGTAGGACAGCCCCTCGAGCTCCCGCATCACGAGGACCGCGCGGTGGTTGTCGGAGAGCTCCGCGAGCGCCTGGTCGATGCGCGCCCGGATCTCCTTGTCCATCAGCGCCCGGCCCGGGTTTCCTCCAAGGATCCGCGGAATTAGCGACTCATCTCCGCCGTCCTCGAGCTTCTGCTCGTCGAGCTCGACGGGCTTGACCCGGCGGTGCTTGCGGAGATGGTCGATCGCGAGGTTCATGACGATCCGGTAGAGCCACGTGTAGAAGCTGGAGTTGCCTTCGAACTTGTCTAGGTACTTGTGAGCTTTGATGAAAGCGTCCTGGACGACGTCGAGCGCGTCGTCCGGGTGGCGCACCACGCCCAGGGCGAGCGCGTAGGCCCGACGGTGGTAGCGCTCGAACAGGGTCCGGAACGCATTCCGGTCGCCGGCGCGCGCCGCGGACACGAGCTCTCGATCATCCAGGTCGCGACCATGACCTGGAATGGACGCTGCCTGAGACGCTCTATTCACCCTCGGCAAGATGCACCGCTCGCGCGGTTGTTATATCGCATGTCCTCCCATGGCGCGTGTCGGAACACCTCGCTAGAGCTATGCTCGACAGGTCGCGGGACGCAGGCGAGATCGTGGCAGCATCTTCGACGACACCGGGCACGCAGGAGCCCTCGCAAGCGAGGGCCATTCCAGGCTTTCTGGCGCGCGTCCGCCACGTGCTCTATCGCCACGAGGCCGCGCGGGCGGTGCTCTACGCAGTCGCGGCCGTCGGTGGGGTCTGCCTCGTCGTGCCGGTGCTCGGCCACCTGTTCGGTGGCTCGCGCGCGAGCGCGGTCACGGTGCTCGGCATCGCCGGGCTCGCCGCCGCGCTCGTCGTGCTGGGCGCGATCGTCATGGGCCTCGTCGCGCCGCGCCGCCGCTACCGGAGCGACGCCGACGTCGCGCGCTGGGTCGGCACGCGCAAGCGCGAGGTCGCGAGCGATCTCCTGTCCTCGGTCGAGCTCGCCGAGGCTCCCGTGCGCCCGGGCGCGCCGTCGCAGGAGCTGGTCGACGCGCTGATCGCTTCGACGGCGTCGCGCCTCGACGGCGTCGAGCCCAGGGCGCTGCTCCCCGAGGGCGAGGTCCGCCGCGCGCTGCGGTGGATGCTGGTCGCGCTGCTCGCGAACGCCCTGCTGATCGCGGCGGCGCCCGGCGTCGTCGCCGGCGGCTGGCTCTCGCTCGTGCGGTCGCCGGAGCAGCCGTTCGACGGCGCGCAGCTCTCGACCGTCCCGCTGGTCGGCGACCTCGACGCGGTGCTCACGTTCCCCGCGTACTCGAAGCGGCAGCCGCTGCCGCTGCCGTCGTCGTCGGGCGACGTGCGCGGCCTGCCCGGCACGAAGGTCGATCTCAAGGCGCGCGTGCTCGTGCCCGCCGCCGCGGTCGAGCTCCTCGTCGACACCGACAAGCCCGACGAGCCGACGACGATCAAGGCGACGCTCGAGGGCGACCAGATGCGCGCGTCGTTCGTGATCGACAAGAGCACGCGCTACCGGTTCGCGGTCGTGGGGCCGGCGGGCTCGCGCGCGATCGAGACCACCCCGCGCTCGATCGACGCGGAGCCCGACCAGGCGCCGAACGTCCAGCTGATGGCGCCCGCCGACGAGCTCGACGTGACGAACCTGCGGCGCGTCGAGCTCGCGTTCGTGATCGAGGATGACTTCGGCCTCACCACCGCCGAGCTCGTGTGGGAAGCCGGCCGCGACAAGGGCAAGAAGCCGATCCCGCTCGAGGGCGGAGCGGCGATGGGGAGCGGCCGCGCACAGGGCAAGCTGCTGTGGGACATCGCCGAGATCGTGGTGCCGAGCGGCGGCGAGGTCCGCTACTGGGTCGAGGCGAAGGACAACAACAGCGTCGGCGGCGGCAGCATCGGCAAGTCGCGCGAGCTGCGGCTCAAGGTCGTGTCGCCGCGCGAGCGCCACGAGGAGACGCTCGGCCGCCAGCAGGAGCTCGCCGAGAAGATCGTGAAGAACCTCGGCGGCCGCCTCGTGCTGAAGGACGAGGCCGAGCCGGCGCCCCGCGAGGAGCTCGCGCGCGTGCTGAAGGAGGCGGTGGTCGAGCTCGGCTCGATCGGCGCCGCGTACGAGAAGGACCCGCACGCGTCGGAGGCGATGCGCAAGGCGCTCGCCGCGATGCGCGAGCGGCTCGACAAGCTCGCGACCGCGGAGGCGCGACTCCTGCCGAGCGGCAAGGCCGGCAAGGCCGCGGGGTTCGCGCCCGGGCGGTTCGCCGGCCTCGATCCGCGCATCATCGCCGAGCTCGAGGACGACACCATCACGCTCGCCGACTGGCTCGACCGCGAGCGACTCGAGGGCCTGCTCGACGTGTCCGACGAGATCAGCGCGCACCAGAAGCGGCTCGCCGACCTGATGGCGCAGTACGCGAAGACCAAGGACCCGCGCCTGCTCGACGAGATCGAGCGCGAGATGAAGGCGCTCGAGCGCGCGTACGCCGACCTCGAGAAGCACCGGAGGGGCATGGCCGAGGACGTGCTCGACCAGTACGTCAACCGCAGCGCCGTCCAGGCGCAACAGGGCCAGAGCTGCCTCGAGGAGGTCCGCAAGCTCCTGCGCGCCGGCCAGACGGCGCAGGCGCAGGCCAAGCTCGAGCAGTGCCGCACGCAGCACGACCGCTCGTCGAGCGCGCTCGAGGGCTCGCTCGCGAACCTGCGCGGTGACAAGTTCTCCGACGAGCAGAGGAAGCTCGACGAGGTGATGAACGAGCTCGCGGACGTCGCGAAGGACCAGGACGACATCGCCGCCGAGGCGAACCGGATCTTCGAGTCGTATGCCGAGAAGGCCGACGAGGTGGCGAAGGACAGCCGGCGCGAGGCCTCGAAGAAGGTCGGCGCGCTCGTCGAGAAGCTGCGCAAGCGCCTCGGTGACATCAACGAGGCCGGCCTGACGCCGTTCGCGAAGGAGGAGCTCGACATCGTCGAGCGGCGCCTCGGCGACGTCGAGAAGATGGTCGAGGACGGCGACCTCGCGGAGGCGCTCGGCATGGCACGGCAGGCGAAGACGTCGCTCGACACGATCGCCGGCGAGCTCGAGGCCGCGATCAACGACGACCCGAAGAGCAAGTGGGCCGACGCCACGCAGGACGCACTGGACGGCGTGGAGCGCGCGAACCCGATCGCGAAGGACCTCATCAAGGAGCTCCAGTCGCTGTCGCCGCGGCCCGATCAGATCATGTCGCCGGATGACATGCGCGCGATGGACCGGCTGCGCCGGCGCCAGCAGATGAACAAGGGCCGCGCGCAGCGGCTCGCGGAGCGCACCAAGCAGCTCGGCGGCGACCTGCCCGGCGACGCCGGCGCGGAGCTCGGCAAGAAGCTCGGCGGCGCCGTCGATCAGATGGGCAACGCGGACGACCGCGCGAAGGCGCGCGACCCGTCCGGGACGCGGGAAGCGGCGCGCGCCGCGGCCGAGGCACTGGCGAAGGCCCGCGACCGCGCACGCAGCGCCGCGCGCCAGGCGCAGGAGGGCAGCTCGGTCGGAGACGAGCCGATCCGGATCCCCGGCGCCGACGAGTACCGCGCGCCCGAGCGGTTCCGCGAAGATCTGCTCGAGGCGATGAAGAAGAAGGGCTCCGTCGCGCCGGACGGCTACGACGACATGATCAAGCGCTACTACGAGGAGCTCATCAAGTGAGGGCTCGGCTACCTGCGCGCCGCTCCGCCGCGCTGCGCGGCCTGCCGAAGGCAAGCCTTGCCGTCGCCGTGGTCGCGATGGCGCTGTGCGCGCTCCCCGCGCCGACGGAGGCGCGGCGCGATCGCACGGTCACCGGTGACGTGATCAAGGCCGCGCGGTTCCTCCAGACCGCGCGGCTCGACGACGCCCGCGCGCTGCTCGCCGATCTCGAGAAGCGCGCCAGCGACTCCGCCGAGGTGAAGTGGCTGCGCGCCGAGCTGGCGTTCCAGACCGGCGACTACGCCGGCGCCCTGAAGAGCCTCGACAAGCTGCCCGACGATGCCGTCGACGGGCTCGTCGCACAGACGCGCAAGCTCGCGTCGTCGACGCTCGGCGTGACCGCGACGTTCACCGAGCTGCGCTCGCCGAAGGGCCACTTCCTGATCCGGTACGCGCCCGGGCCCGACGGCACGATCGCGGCGCTCGCCGGCGAGGTGCTCGATGCGGCGTACGAGACGATCGGCGAGGACCTGGGCCTGCGACCGGCGGACCCGATCCGCGTCGAGCTGCTCGGCGCGCCGGCGGATCTCGCGAAGCTGTCGCCGCTGACCGAGGCGGAGATCGAGACGACCGGCACGATCGCGCTGTCCAAGTACAACAAGCTGATGGTCGTCTCGCCGCGCGCGACGATCTTCGGCTACCCGTGGATGGACACGCTCGCCCACGAGTACACGCACCTCGTGGTGTCGCGGATCAGCCACGACACGGTGCCAGTGTGGATGCAGGAGGGCATCGCGCGGCTCGAGCAGACGCGCTGGCGCCGTCCGCCCGAGGTCGTGCTCGCCGCGACCGAGCAGGCGCTGCTCGCGAGCGCGCTCAAGAAGGGGCGCCTGATCTCGTTCGACGAGATGCACCCGTCGATGGCCAAGCTGCCGAGCCAGGAGGCCGCGGCGCTCGCGTACGCCGAGGTCTACACGCTGATCGGCTGGATGCAGAAGAAGGTCGGCTACCAGGGCATCCGCGACGCGCTCGCCGCGCAGCGCGACGGCAAGAGCGCGCGCCGCGCCGTCGCCGAGGTGATGGGCACGAGCTGGGCCGGCGTCGAGAAGGACTGGCACGCGCACCTCAAGGCCGAGAAGCCGGCCGCCGGCAACACCCGCGCCGGCAAGCCGATCAAGTTCGCGAAGGGCGGCGTCGACTCCGAGAACGTGGGCCTGGAGCAGGTCTCGGTCCGTGCCCGCAAGCACGCCCGGATCGGCGGCATGCTGCGGGCGCGCGGCATGCTCGAGGCCGCCGCGATCGAGTACGAGAAGGCCCTCTCGGTCGGTGGCCAGGAGCCGTTCGTGGCCGGCAAGCTCGCCCGGACCCTCGTCGAGCTGGGGCGCTTCGATCGGGCCATCGAGCTCGCCACCCCGCTCGCCGCGGCGGACGACCGCGACGCCGTGGCCGCCGTGACCCTTGGCATGGCCCGATCCGCGCGGCAACAATGGCCGGAGGCCGCGCAGGCCTACGAACAGGCGCTCCGGATCAGTCCTTTCGACCCCACCACCCGCTGCGGGCTCTCGGAGGCGTATACACGCCTGTCCGACCCGCGCGCCGACCGCGAACGAGCCGCCTGTTCAGAGCTGAAGAACTGATGAAGCAACCGATCCCCACTCCGACCCACGGCGAGCCGCCGATCCGCATCGTCGGCTCCGATCCCGAGCAGCACCCGCTCGCGTCGGAGGATGTCACGTCGACGCAGGTGACCGCGGTCGTCCCACCGCCCGGCGTGTCGCAGCAGCTCCCGCCCCCGTCTCCGAAAACGGACCTCGACGCCGTGCAGGAGCTCGCCGCGGCGCACGCCGACATCCTGCGCGAGATCGAGAAGCGCATCATCGGCCAGCGCCGCGTCGTCGAGCAGCTGCTGGTCGCGCTGTTCGCGCGCGGCCACACGCTGTTCGTGGGCGTCCCCGGCCTCGCGAAGACGCTGCTCATCTCGACGCTCGCCGAGACGCTGAACCTGTCGTTCCAGCGCATCCAGTTCACGCCGGATCTCATGCCGAGCGACATCACCGGGACGGAGGTCCTCGAGGAGGACCACACGACCGGCAAGCGCGTGTTCAAGTTCATCAAGGGGCCGGTGTTCGCGAACCTCGTCCTCGCCGACGAGATCAACCGCACTCCGCCGAAGACCCAGGCCGCGCTGCTCCAGTCGATGCAGGAGTATCGCGTGACCGCGGGCGGCACCACGCACGACCTGCCGCTCCCGTTCCTCGTGTTCGCGACGCAGAACCCGATCGAGCAGGAGGGCACGTACCCGCTGCCGGAGGCGCAGCTCGACCGCTTCATGTTCATGGTCGACGTCGACTATCCGACCGAGGCCGAGGAGGAGGAGATCGTCCGCCAGCAGACGAGCGATCACCGCCCCGAGCTCGGCCGCGTGCTGTCGCCCCAGCGGATC
Source organism: Myxococcales bacterium (assembly GCA_016794545.1). Taxonomy (GTDB): domain Bacteria; phylum Myxococcota_A; class Polyangia; order Haliangiales; family Haliangiaceae; genus JABFXX01. The sequence continues at coordinate 7,299 of JAEUJX010000030.1, read as the reverse complement.
ATGCAGCTCCAGGATCTCGTGCGCCGCGTGCCCGCGGCAGACCACGTCGTGAAGTACGCGGTCGCGCTCGCGCGCGCGACGCGGCCGACCTCGCCGACCGCGCCCGCGTTCATCCGCGAGTCCGTGTCGTACGGCGCGGGCCCGCGCGCATCGCAGTTCCTGATCCTCGCCGCGAAGGCGCGCGCGATCCTCGACGGCCGGTTCGCCGTCGCCGTCGATGACGTCGCGGCGCTCGCGCGGCCGACGCTGCAGCACCGCCTGATCCTGAACTACCGCGCGGAGGCCGAAGGGATGCGCGCGGGCGAGATCGTCGACCGGCTGCTGTCGGTCGTGACGCCGTAGGAGCCTGGCGTGCCGTCGCTGCCGCAGCGGATGGACCCGGCGCAGCTGTCGCGCCTCGGCACGCTGCCGATCAAGGCGCGCGTGATCGTGCAGGGCGCGCTCACGGGCATGCACCGCGCGTCGCTGCACGGGTCCTCGGTCGAGTTCGCCGAGCACAAGGAGTACACGCCCGGCGACGAGCTGCGCCACGTCGACTGGAAGGCGTACGCGAAGGTCGATCGCTACTACGTGAAGCAGTACGAGCAGGAGTCGCAGCTGACGATCTACCTCGTCCTCGACGGCTCCGCGTCGATGGGGTTCTCCGGCGGTGGCATCCCGAAGCTCGAGTACGCCGGGCTGTCGCTCGCGGCGCTCGCGTACCTGGGGATCCAGCAGCAGGACAAGGTCGGGCTCCTCGCGAGCGGCGATCCCGCGGTCGAGACCATCGTGCCGCCGCGCGGCCGCTCGACGCACCTGCACGATCTCCTGTCCGTGATGGACACCGTGATGGCGAAGGGCGGCACCGGCGACGAGTCTCCGGCGGCCGCGCTGCGCCGGATCGCGGAGCTGACGCGCCGGCGCCGCGCGCTGATCGTGCTCGCATCGGACCTGTTCGATCCCGAGGACGAGACCCTGGCCGCGCTCGCGCTGCTGCGCGCGCAGAAGCACGACGTCAGCGTGCTGCACGTGCTCGATCCGCACGAGACCGGGTTCCCGTACGACGGTCTCACCCAGTTCGAGTCGCTCGAGAACCAGCACAGGATGCTGGTCAACCCGGTCGCGATCAAGAGGGAGTACCTCGACCGGATGGACGCGTTCCTGACGCGCTGCCGCACCACGCTGGCGGCGGCGGGCGTCGACTATCACTTCACGACGACGGATCGCCCGCTCGAGGCCACGCTGCTCGAGCTGCTCGTGGCGCGCTCGCGGCTCGGACCGGCGCGGAGGGCCGTCTAGTGGGGTTCCTCGCGCCGTTCATGCTCGCGGGCCTGCTCGGGCTCGCGGTGCCGATCGCGATCCACCTGATCGGCCGCCGGCGCGCGAAGGTCGTGAAGTTCGCGGCGCTCGACTTCCTGCTCGCGACGAAGCGGCGCACCGCGAGGCGGCTGCGCCTCCGCGAGCGGCTGCTGCTGATCGTCCGCGTGATCGCGTGCGCCGCCGTCGCGCTCGCGCTCGCGAAGCCGTTCACCTCGTGCGAGCGCAAGGGCCCGCAGGTCACGCGCGGCCCGCAGGCCGCGGTGATCGTGATCGACGACTCGTTCGCCGCGGGCTACCTCGTCGATGGCAAGCCGTGGCTGACGCGCGCGACCACGGACGTCCGCAAGCTGCTCCAGCAGCTCGGCCCCGAGGCCGAGGTCGCGATCGTGCGCACGAGCGAGGGCGCCGATCACCCGACCGAGCTGACACGCGACCACCTGCGCCTCCGCGATCAGCTCCTCGCGCTCGAGCCGAGCTCGCGCCCGGCCGACACCACGCGCGCGCTCGCGAAGGCGGCGCAGCTGCTCACCGCATCGAGCCACCTGCGCAAGACGGTGTACCTCGCGTCGCTCCAGGCGCGGAGCGGGCTCCGCCCCGACGATCCACCGTGGGGAGAGGACGGTCCGGCGCTCGTGCAGCTCGAGCTGCGCCCGGCCAGGATGATGCCGAACGTCGCGGTGACCTCGCTGCGCGCGGATGCCGATCCGGGCGCGGGCACGCGCGGCGTCGCGTTCGACGCCGAGGTCGCGAACTTCTCCGATCAGCCGGTCAAGCTCGAGCTCTCGCTGACCGTCGCGGACCGCGTCGTCGCACGCGGCCAGCTCGAGCTCGCGGCCGGCGAACGCAAGAGCAAGCGGTTCCTCGCCACACTGCCCGCCGGTGCGCGTGCTGCCGACGCGAACGTCGCGATCTCGGGCGACGCGCTGCCGATCGATGACAAGCGGTGGGTCCGCGCGTCGCTGCGCGATCAGGTCCGCGTGCTGCTCGTCGACGGCGATCCGCGCACCGTGCGACACGACGACGAGCTGTTCTACGTCGAGGCCGCGCTGCGCCCCGGCGACCGCGAGGACTCCGGCACGCAGGTCCGCACGATCACCGCCGAGGAGCTCGCGGGCATCGACCCGAAGGCGAAGGGCACGCCGGCCGCGATCGAGCTCGAGAGCTTCGACGTCGTCGTGCTCGCGAACGTCCCCGCGCTGCCGGTCGAACGCGTCGCCGTGCTCGCGCAGTGGGTGCGCGCGGGCGGTGGCATCCTCGTCGCGCCCGGCGATCAGGTCGACCCCGCGGCGTACGACCGCACGATGCTGCCGCTGCTCCCGCAGAGCCTGCGCGATCCGATCGACACCACGTGGGGGGCGTCGCCCGAGGACAAGGACAGCCGCGCCTTGCACCTCGTGAAGTGGGAGGCCGATCACCCGATCTTCGCGCCGTTCTCGAAGGCGGCCCCCGAGCTCGCCGACGCGAGGTTCTTCAAGATCTCGCTGCTCGGCCCGACGACGTCGACCGCCGACCGCAAGGTGCTCGCGCGCTTCACCAACGGTGCCGCCGCGATCGTCGAGGCCTCGCTCGGCAGCGGCCGCACGCTGCTCTACACGTCGACGCTCGATCGCGACTGGAACGACCTGCCGATCCACCCCGGCTTCTTGCCGCTGCTCCAGCAGTCGATGCGCCACCTCGCGCGCAAGCACGCCGCGTTCAGCGACCCGGTGCACATCGTCGGCAACTCGGTCGCGCTGCCGGCCGGTGATCTCAAGAAGCTCGAGGTCCGCGGCCCCGAGGGGCTCGGCGCCGTGTTCGAGGGCGATCGCCTCGCCGGCCGCTCGACGGTCCGGTTCGGGCGCACCGATCGGCCCGGTCTGTACAAGGTCGTCGGCACCGATCAGACCGGCGCCACGCACGAGCGCGACGAGCTCAACTTCGTCGTGAACCTCGATCCCCGCGGCTCGGATCTCGCGCAGGCCGCCCCCGGCGATCTCCCGGTGTCGGGCACCGGCACCGGCGGCACGCCGGCGGACTCGACGCGCCGGATCGAGCTGTGGCACGCGCTCGCGGCCGCCCTGCTGCTGCTGCTGCTCGCCGAGGGCCTGCTCGTCCAGCGGTAGGCGTCAGGCGCGGCCGGCGAGCCGGTCGGCCAGCCGCCGGTGCTCGAAGCTGCCGATGATGGTGCGCTCGGGCGCCGGGCGCGCGCGCTGGTTGTCGGCGTGCGCGCGCTTCATCGCGCGGATCCGCGCCGCGGCCTCGCCGACGCGCGCGCGGAACGAGGTGTCCTTCTCGACCTCGCGCAGGAGCGCGGCCTCGGCCGCGGCCTGGTGCGCCTCGTCGCGGCACAGGAGCAGCGCGTCGCAGCCGGCGCGGATCGCCTCGACGGCGGCGACGTCGGCCCCCATGTGCGACGCGATCGCGTTCATGTCGAGATCGTCGGAGACGATCACGCCCTGGTAGCCGAGCTTGTCGCGGAGGAGGCCCGTGACGACCGCGTGTGACAGCGTCGCCGGCTTCGTGGCGTCGAGCGCGGCGAACACGACGTGCGCGGTCATGATCATCGGCAGCTTCGCCTGGGCGGCGCGCGCGAATGGCAGGAGCTCGACCTTCTCGAGCCGATCCCACGCGTGATCGATCCGCGGGAGCTCGAGGTGGCTGTCGGTCGACGTGTCGCCGTGCCCGGGGAAGTGCTTGCCGCACGCGAGCACGCCGGCCGCATCGAGGCCGCGCGCGAACGCGAGCGCCCGCCGCGCCGCGACGTCCGCGTCCGTGCCGAACGCGCGGTCGCCGATGATCGGGTTGGCGGGGTTCGTGTGGACGTCGAGCACGGGCGCGAAGTCGATGTCGAACCCGAGCGCGCGCAGCTCGTCGCCGATCGCCTTGCCGACCTGCTCGGCGGTGCGCTCGTCCTCGGGCGCGGCGAGCCCGTCGTGCGACCGCATCGGCGGCCACTGCGTCGCGGGCGCGCGCACGCGCTGGACCAGGCCACCCTCCTGGTCGACCGCGATCAGCGCGGGCGTGCCATCGGGAGCGCTCCGGTGCAGCGCGCGGTTCAGCGCGACGAGCGCGTCGAGATCCGCGACCTCCTGCGTGACACCGTTCGGTCCCGCGCTCGCGATCACCTCGAACGCGAGGTTGCGCTTGAACAGGATCGTCGCGCCGACCTCGCCGGCGGCGAGCCTGGCGGCGAGCCTGTCGGGCAGCGCCGGCGACGGAAACCCGACCCAGAGGAGCTGGCCCACGTCGAGAGCGGCGGCGGACGGCACGCGGCGACGTTAGCAGCTCACGGCGAGCAAATCATGCGCGAGCTCGATCCCCCGGGCACGAGCAGCGGACACGCATCGGTCGCGTACATGTCCATCTGCACGGGCAGCGTGTACGTGCCCTGGTCGTTGGTGACGAGCAGGTAGATCTCGCCGACCGGGAGCTGGGTCTGGGCGAGCGTGCCGGTCCGCTTGGCCTCCAGGTAGAAGTAGCCCGGCGCCCCGGTGAGCTTCGTCGAGAACGGGCCGCTCTCCATCGGACCGACATAGCCCTTCCAGCCATTGGTCGCGCCGGCCAGCTCGACGGTGCAGCCGTTCGGCGGACAGCTCTCGAGGTGGAGCTTGCCGACGGAGGGCGAGCACGCGGCTTTCGAGGCCGTGGCTCCCGTGAACACGACCTGACACCGCGCGCAGCCACCGCCACCGGTCGCCGAGCTGCACGCACAGCCGGCCGTCGGGGTGCACGCGCCGAGCGTGCCTGCATCGTCGTCGCAGATCTGCACACCGTTCTGTCCCCCGACGATGTTGCAGACGACGTCCGACTGCGTGCACCCCGTGGCCTGATAGCGCTGCCCGTCGCAGTTCGTGTCGAGCCCATCGCAGCTCTCCGCCGCGCCGAGGAAGTAGCGGCCGCGCACGTCGTCGCAGTCGTTCTCGTCGGCCGCGTGCGCGTCGCAGTCGAGATCCGCGGCGCGCTCGGTCGCGTCGCTCGCCGTCGGATCGGTGCCCGTGTCGGGCAGGAGCAGTCGCAGCTCGTGCGTGGCCGTCGACCACGCGTAGCCGCTTCGCCACGCGGTCTGATCGCGCGTGGAGCACGTGACGACGCGGGCGCCGCCGGCGTCGAGCGCGTCCTCGTCGGCGACGTCGTGGACCGCCGTGACGACGACGTCGTACGCGGTGATCACGCCGGGTTTGATCTCGACCGCCGCCGGCTCCCCGGTCGGCCCGACCACGCTGCCCACGCCGATCAGCCGCTCGCCGTCGTAGAGGAACGCGAACGGGATGAACGTCTCGTCGGTCGAGGCCCCCAGGTCGGGCTCGATCCGCAGCTCGAAGCCACCGACGGTCTTCGTCCCGTCGATCACGCCGCCTCGCGCGCGCTGGCGGTAGTACCGCACGCCATCGGACGCCAGCGAGCCGGGCTGCCGCCGCTGGTTGTCGATCTCGGCGATCGACTCCGCCTGTGCGTTGGCGAGCACGACCTCGACGCGCGTGGCGGTCAGCTCGCCCGCCGGCGTCTGGAACGTCAGGATCGCGCCCTCGTCGGGCGTGCTGCTACAGCCCGAAGACCCGGCGAGCACGAGGAGACAGGCGAGGCGACGCATAGGAGCCGTTCTCGGTGCAACCGCGGCGCCAGCGGCTAACCCGCCGTTTGGGCGCCCCGTCGCTGCCCAGGGCACGACGCCGCTGCCGGCCCCGCCCCCCGCACCGCCAACCTGGTTGGCCCCACGATGTCCTACCTCCGTCCTGCCCTACCGGTGCCCGGACTGTCCCTCGGCGACGAGCTCGAGCCGCTGGGGCAGTGAGGTGGCCGAGTACACCGCGACCGTCCGCACGGTCGAGAACCGCAGCGCCAGGACCAGCTCCTTGCGGCCATCGCCGTCGAGGTCGAGCACGCCGAGGACGTCCAGCACGACGAGCGACTTCGGATCGACGGCCTTGCCCGGCTCCGGTGGACGCACGAGCTTGATGTCGAACAGCTTGAACGTCGGCGTGCACGCCGCGGCCGCGGTCGGTGCGGCACTCCTCTCCTGCGCGGGACCGCGGATGCCGTCGAGCGCGCTCGCGAGCGGGAACGACTCGATCTGCCCGTCGCCGTCGACGTCGATCGCGATCGCGTCGCCCGACAGGCACGCGCCGCCGACCGGGAACGCGGGCGATGACGGCGGATCGTCCGGCCGCGTGAGCTCGCCCACCGCGAGGCCGCAGCCCTCGGTCGCCGCGACGCACGCCGGCTCCTCGGAGCGCTGCCCCTTGCCCGCGTCGGCGGTGCACGGCGACGCGCCGACGTACGTGCCCGACGCGACGGACTGCTGGAGCCCGACGTCGGCGACGCCGAGCGTGTCGAACGCGCCGGCGCTCTTGCCGTCGGTGCCGTACACCGTCCAGCGCGGGATGCTGCCGCGCTCGACGACCTCCGAGACCTCGGCGGCGGTGTCGCTCCACCGCACCGTCCGCATCATGAGCGGGATCACCGCGGGCCGACCCCCCGCGCCCTGCGGGCACATCTCGCCGACCATGATCTGCCGGCCCGAGACGACCGGGCCGCGCGGACCGGGGTCGGGCTTGCCGACCGGCCCGGGCTCGGGGGGGTGTGCCGGCGGCTTGAACGCGGGTCCGCAGCCCGCGGCGATCGCCATCGCGGACGCGAACGCGCCGAGCCAGGCAACGCGATGCGATGCGGGGCGGTCAGTAGGCATCGACATGAACCATAACCTCCGGAATCTAGACGCGCCTGTTTGGTGACTTCGTTGCCTCGCGCGTTTGACCCGGCGCAAATGGCCTGTCTATAGTCCGCCGCCTGAGCGGTCCCCGTAGATGACTAAATCCAGTGTAACTCCCATGACTTACTCACGCGTCATCACCGGGCTACTGCTACTCACCACCGCGGTCGCGGAGGCCCAGATCTCCCCGGGCGGCGGTATGGGCCCCGGCATGGGTGGCCCGCAGCCGTCGGGCGAGGAGAAGAAGGAGGGTGTCGCCGAGGCGGCGCCCAAGACGCCCGGCCTGCTGCCGACGACGCCGGCCCTCCCCG
>JAEUJX010000024.1 GCA_016794545.1 Myxococcales bacterium | reverse complement strand
AAACCGCGCATGCTTCCCCAGCCCATGCCGATCACCGCGCGCTGCTTGGCCTGACTTAGCGCCTCGCGCGTGAGGTTCGCGAGCACCTCGGGCTGCATCCCCGTCATGCTGCCGAATCCGACGTAGATCGGCGGTGGTCCGGAGGCGAGGAAGTCGACGAGCCGCGCGGGAGGCTGCCAGGTCGGCGGCGTGTCGAGGAAGCAGTACCCGAGGATCTCGGCGCACGCCGGCCAGTCCTTCGGTTTCGGAACCACGTGCTCGCTGAACAAGTGAAGGTGCGGGACACCGCGCCGGACGAGGTCACGCCAAATCGGGCCACGCTTCGTGACGCCCCGCGCCCGCAGATGCGCCTCGGTGACGTTCGCGTCGAACTCCCAGATTCGATCGAGGAGGAAGCCGAACCCGAACCGAGCGACGTAGCCCGCGACGACGGGGATCTTGGGGAGCCCCATCGTGAACGCACGTGTCGGCAGCGCGCCGTGAGGTGCCACCGTAACGAAGGGCAGCCGTCGGCCCTCAGCCGCGATGATCGCCGAGATCGCGGCGGCGTAGAACACCCCGGCGTCCGCGTCGGCGAGCGCCGCGTCGGCCTCCTCGATCCAGCGTCGCGTGACGGGGGCGAACAGCTCGCGAAACGCCTTCAGGTAACGCGCCGGGCTCGCGCCCGACTCGAGGAACCGCCGCCCCGCCTCCGAATTCATCATCTCGCGGAAGCTCCCGAAGGTGGCGCGGTGCGCGAGCCCGTGCGGCACGATCAACTCGCGATGCTCGGCGTGCGTCGCGATGGTCACGGTGTGCCCGCGCGCCTGAAGCTCTTTCCCGAGCACGACGTAGGGTTGAACGTCTCCCCGCGTGCCGATGGTGGCGATAACGAGGTGCATGTTCGCCATCGTACACGTCCGGTGCGTTCACGACGCGGGCGCGCCGATCGTGTTCGCATGCAGCTTGCGCTCGATGGATCCGCCGAGGCTCAAGTCGTGCTCATTCCGACTCGGACCGGTGGGCAATGGTGGCCCCGGATTGCCTGGCGCAAGATTAAGTCTGTCGACGTCGTCGAGGCCACCTGGCCGAGGTCGAGCGGGTCTGGGATCAAAAAATGGCGGGGGTCGATAGTGGGATGGAAGACGACTCCGGCGACGTCGACGCGCTGGCCGGGCACCTCGCCACGGCACAGGACGCGTTCTCGCGGATCTGGGCTTGATCGCCACTACAACACGAAGCAGCTCGTGGTCCGCGGACCGGATGGTGCGTCCAACTGACTTCACCTGGAGGTGGTGTTCGTCGACGACGTCGCGACATCCGACATCCAGGTCAAGGTGATGCCGGGAGAGGGCGTTGCCCATCGCAACAAATGGTACGTCAACGGAAAGCCAACGACCCACGCGCACGAGGTAACCCACGGCGCATTTGGAATCGAAGACGAGTACGTCGACACCAGCGGCAACGCGCCGGACCGAGTGAGCGACGGAAGCCCAGGCGTTCACGATGACCAGAGCATCATGGGCAACTACTGGATCGGCCACTGGTCGGAGGGAAACGTCGATCCAGGGACTTCGGTCAAGCAGCGACATCTCGACGAGATCTCGCGTCACGTGCCTCCACGCCCTGCCGAAACGACGAACGAACCGACGACCAACCCTCGGACCACCGAGGCTGAGGCTGTTGGTAGGAACCCGTCCTCGCCGGATACGTCGCCGCGCGGGCCGGAGTCGTCAGACTCTCCTGCGTCACGCAACGCGCGAGAAGCTGAGGCACGAAAGTCCGAGGCACCGGCCGAGACTGCGCGTGAAAGCCCCGACGCCGAACGCGTGCAGCCTCGTGTAGATGAAGAAGCGGTCCCCGCAACCAGGTCGCCTGAATCCGACGAAGCGCGTCCCCCCGCCGAGAAGAGCCCTCAACCCGATGCTCGACTGGCTCCACGAGCCCTGATCCAGGCGCTCTACTTCGGACGCTTAGGTCGCGATGCCGGATCACGGCGTTGATGGTGAACTGCGAGTACGACGACCGCGTGGCCTTCCACGATGAAGAAGACGGAGAATGGGAAGCGACGAAGCAGGGCGCGCCTGACGTCTCCGTGAATTGCCGGATACATCAACGGCCTGCTCGTGAGCTGTTCGAACAGGTCGTCGATCGCCGACAGAAACGCATCGGCCTTCTCGAACTGTGCATAGTGCGCGTCGGCGTCGGCGATGTCTCGGGCCGCTGACGGTTCGACCACCAGCTCGAAGATCATCGCTGCTTCAGAATCTCGGCCCGTACTTCGGCCCACGGTCGCGCCGCATCGGGATGGGCTCGATGCTCGCGAAGCCGTTCATCGAGGAGCGCTCGTTCCGCATCGGTGAGCGGAAGCTGACTTGCCGTGCTCGGGTCGCTCGCGATGCTGTCCCACAGCTCCTCGATCAGCTCGAGACGTTCCGCGACGTCGAGTTTGAGGAGGTCGGCCTTTGCGATCATCGCCACACGAATACCCTAGCACGCAGGCCAGACCGCCCAGGTTTAGCCGTTGCTGCCACACGGAACCGCACGGGCAACACGTGGCACCAGGATCCAGGGCCGAAATGCGTGATCGCTCGTGGCAGCAAAGGGCTGATCTGGATCCAAGGCTACGAAAACAAACGGAAGCGCATGGGAATCGAACCTGGGTGAGGCACCAATCCCGACGAGCACTTGCCCTCGTCTCGCCCAGTTAGGTTCCGACGCGTTCCGGGTAGTCGGTGGTGATTCCGAGCGGTCTGGCAGCAGCAGGTCTCCGGGCGCTGCGTGATACGTTGCGCGTTGGGATGTTTCCGACGGTGTCACCCAAGGCGCGGCCTTGGATCGCAGGCCTGACGGCGGGTCTCGCCGTCGGTCTGATCGGCCTCGTGCTCGCGGTGATACGCCCGTCGGCGCTCGAACGCAGCGAGCTGTGGAGCTACGACCAGCGCATCACCTCCGCGGCCGGCGGCAGGCACGCCACGACAAACATCGTTCTGGTGAGCGTTAGTGAACGCGACATCTCGAGCGTCGAGCAGAACCTGTCGATCAGCTGGCCCTGGCCCCGCGCGCTGTTCGGATACATCGCGACCTACTGCAAGCGCGCAGGCGCTCGCGTGATCGCGTACGACTGGCTGTTCCAGGAGCGCGGCCAGTACTCGGTGAGCGACGCCGAGGAGCTGGCGACCGCGCTGAAGGAGGCCGGCAACACCGTGATCGCGCTCGCGCTGACGTCGAGCGTGCTGGTCAAGGAGCAGAAGCCGGGCGCGTGGGCCGCCCAGCTCGGCACGTTCGAGACCAAGCCCGAGGCCGTCAGTGCCGCGCTCCGCCTCCAGGCGTTCAACGCGCGCGTGTTCCTCGTCGGCACCGGTCCGGTCACGGTGTGGTACGGCGGCGTGTCGGCGAGGGCCGACCTCGAGAACCTTCACGGTCGCCTCGCGCGACCGGAGAACGCCAAGGACCTCGTCGCCCCGGATCCCGAGGAGGGCCAGGAGCCGAAGGCCCCAGTATTCCGGGAGCTGACGGCGGCGGAGCTCGCGACCGAGCTCGACGTCGCGAAGCTCGTCGGCGAGCGCGAGGGTATCCCCGGCAAGGGTGCCGTACCGACCCGCGCAGGGATCGATCCGCCGCTCGGCGTGCTCGCGTTCGCGCCCGCGAGGCTCGGGCACGTGCACCAGACCAACGACATCGACAGCGTGATGCGACGCCACGCGCCGCTCGTCGAGCACGACGGCAAGCTGTTCCCCTCGCTGTCCCTGGCCAGCTACCTGGTGGCACATCCGGCGGAAAAGCTCTCGCTCGACGGCCATACGCTCGTGCTCGGCGACAAGCGGTTCCCGCTCGACGACGGCGGGCGGTTCTCGATCCGGTTCGTGACGGCAGGCAGCTATCGCCAGATCTCGGCCTACGACATCCTGCAGTCGCAGTCGCTGCTCGACGAGGGAAAGCCGCCGGTCGTCAAGTTCGAGGATCTGAAGGACGCGTACGTGATCGTCGCGGCGACGGCCCACGGCCTGCGCGATCTGCGCCCGACGCCGATGAGCGAGGCGCAGCTCGGCGCCGAGGTCAACGCGAACGTGCTCGACAACCTCGAGGCCGGCGTCGTCGTTCGCCGCGTCTCTGCAGCGACCGACGGGTTCGTCACCCTGTTCCTTTGCCTGTCGTCCGCGCTCGCGATCACCGCGATCTCCCGTGCCTTCAAGCGCGTGATCGTCGCGTTCCCGCTGATGCTGCTCGCGACCGTCGTGATCGCCGGCGGCTACGTCGTGCTGGCGCGGTGGCTGCTCGCGAGCCATGACCTCTGGATGGGGGTCGCCATTCCGGCGCTGACCGCCGGCATCGGTTCGTTCGTCACGCTGATCGTGCTCTCCGCGGTCGAGCGGCAGAACCGCCGCTTCGTACAGGAGGCGCTCGGCCGCTACACGTCGCCGGCGCTCGTGCAGGAGCTGATCGAGCACCCGCAGCACCTCTCGCTCGAGTGGGGCGAGGAGCGCGACATGAGTGTCTACTTCTCCGACCTCGCCGGGTTCACCACGATCAGCGAGCACCTGTCGGCGAAGGATCTGGTGACGCTGCTCAACGAGTACCTGACCGAGATGACCGACCTCGTCCTCGCACACGGCGGGATCGTCGACAAGTACATCGGCGACGCGGTGATGGCGTTCTGGGGCGCGCCGATCCGCGACAACGATCACGCGCTGCACGCCGTGACCTGCGCGATCGCGATGCGAAAGAAGTGTGACGAGCTACGCGCCGGCTGGCAGGAACGGTTCGGCCACGCGCTCCATGCCCGCGCCGGGATCAACTCGGGCTCGTCGATCGTCGGCAACATGGGCTCGAAGCACAAGTACAACTACACGGTGATGGGAGACATGGTGAACCTCGCGTCCCGCCTCGAGGGCGCGAACAAGCCATACGGCACGTACCTCATGATCAGCGAGACCACGCTCGCTTCGCTCGGCGATGCCGTCGAGGTCCGCGAGCTCGACATCATCGCGGTGAAGGGGAAAGCGAAGGGCGTGCGGGTGTTCGAGGTCCTCGACCTGAAGGGAAAGGCCGACCCCGCGAAGGTGAAGATCGCCCGGCGGTTCGAGGAAGGCCTCGCGCTCTACCGCGCGCAGAAGTTCGAAGAAGCGCGTGCCGTGTTCGTCGAGCTCGGCGATGACCCACCGTGCGCGCTGTTCATCGAGCGCTGTGACCACTTCAAGGAGGAGCCGCCCGGCTCCGACTGGGATGGCGTCTGGCACATGAAGGAAAAATGAGATGAGACCTCGCTTCTTGATCGCAACACTATTGCTCGCAACAGGCCTCGCGATCGCCGCTCCGAAGGCCGGCTCGGTCGTCACGGTTCGCGTGCTCACCGCAAAGGTGATGAAGGCGCCGAAGTTCATCGGCCCCGCCGCCGGCGACGTGTCGCGCGGCGAGCAGCTCAAGTTCGAGGAGGCGAAAGGTGACTGGTACCGCGTCTCCGGGGCGATCTCCGGCTGGATTCACAAGACCAACCTGACCGAACGCCAGGTCACGCTGTCGAGCAAGCCCGGCGCCGAGGGAGCGGGAGCCGCGTCGCGGGACGAGGTCGAGCTCGCCGGCCGTGGCTTCACGCCGCAGGTCGAGGGCGAGTACCGCCAGAAGAATCCCAACCTCGACTTCTCGCACGTCGACAAGATCGAGAAGACGTCGATCGATCCTGGGGAGCTCGAAGCGTTCGTCGCTGAGGGCAAGCTCGGAGGTGGCCAGTGAAGCGCGCACTGCTGGTGGCCGCGCTCGCCGCGGTGTCGTGCAAGGTCAACTTGACCCCCGAGGGGATCTCGAAGGCCTATCGCGGCATCAAGGAAGCCCGGAAAGACCTGACGCCCGAGAACGAGTACTACGTCGGGCGCGCGGTTGCGACGAACATCCTCGCGAAGTCGAACTACAAGTACCGCGACGAGTCGGGGTTCTCGTCGGGCAAGCTCGAGGGCATGACCGCGTACGTCAACGCCGTCGGCAACGTGGTCGCGATGGCCTCGCTCGAGACCCCCCACGACGGCGACCGGCCTACGCCGCTCGCGGGCTGGCACTTCGTCGTCCTCGAAGACAAGACGATCAACGCGTTCGCGGCTCCGGGCGGCTACATCTTCGTCACTGCCGGCGCGATCGAGCAGGCAGGCAACGAGGACGAGCTCGCGGCGATCCTGGCGCACGAGGTCGCGCACGTTCGCCGCGGCCATGCGCTCGGCTCGATCAAGAAGTCGCGCATGGCCGGCGTGATGAAGGAGATGCTGGACAGCTCCGTCGAGCTCGACAAGCAGGCCCTCGGCACGCTCACCGAGGCGTTCGACGGCGCGATGGACGACATGATGGACTCGCTGCTCGTGAAGGGCTACTCGCGCGACACCGAGTTCGAGGCCGACAGCGTCGGGCTCGAGATCATGCTCAAGGCGGGCTACGACGGCAGCGCGTTCGTGTCCTACTTGAAGAAGCTGAACGCCCACCAGGCGACGGGCTCGGGCGGCTTCTCGGCGACCCACCCGAAGGCGTCGGACCGTATCTCGAAGCTCGAGAAGAAGGTCGCGAAGGCGCCGAAGGTGACGGTACCGAAGGCGCGGATCAACCGCTTCAAGGCCGCCGTCCTCGGCGTCGAGTAGCAGCGCGCTCTCGATCTGCGCTCCGCACCACTCCTTCCATCGCGGATCAGCTGTTCCTGCGCGAGTTTCGAGTCGAGCGCAGATCCTGCGGGCTCGAATGCGTGGGCTCTCGGGCAGACCCCGCGCACGCCCGAGCGAGTGGCCGGGTACACGCGTTGCACGGCTTCGTGGTGCGGTGAACCTTATCGGAGAGCACGTCGGGAACTACGTCGTCACTCGCGAGCTCGGCTCGGGCGGGATGGGGACCGTCTACCTCGCCGAGCACCCGGTGCTGGGCCGCAAGGTCGCGATCAAGGTCTTGCACGACGAGCACGCGAGCGATCCGGACACCGTCGCCCGATTCTTTCAGGAGGCACGCGCTGCGGCCGAGATCGGCGAGGAGCACATCATCGAGGTCATCGACTTCGGCGACTTGATGGTCGGCGGGGGGAAGGCCGTCTACCTCATGATGGAGCTGCTCGACGGGATGAGTCTCGGCAAGCGGCTGCAGCAGGGGCCGATGCCGATGGACGAGGTCGCGCAGGTCGCGGGGCAGGTCTGTCTCGCGCTCGGTGCGAGCCACGAGAAGGGGATCATCCACCGCGACCTCAAGCCCGAGAACATCTACCTGTGCCCCCGTCCGTCGAACCCGCTGTTCGTCAAGGTCCTGGACTTCGGGATCGCCAAGCTGACCGGGCCGAAAGCGTCCGCGCGGACCCGCGCGGGGACGATCCTCGGTACTCCGGCCTACATGAGCCCGGAGCAGTGCCGGGCCGAGCGTGACATCGACGCGCGCGCGGACATCTACGCGCTCGGCGTCGTGATGTTCGAGATGCTCACCGGGCAGCTGCCGTTCTCGGGCGTCCTGGGACAGCTCCTCGAGGGGCATCTCCAGAACGCACCCGATCCTCCGTCACGCCGCAACTCGACGATCACGCCGGCGTGGGACGCGATCGTGCTGCACTGCCTGGAGAAGGAGCGGGACGAGCGGTTTCCGTCGATGGCGGCCCTCGCCGCGGCGATCCGGGATCCCGCAGCGCACCTGATCGCGTACCAGCAGCAGCGTGCGTCGCACGTCGCCCGGCCGCCGGCACCACGGCGCACCGTGGTGCTTCCGATCGAGATGCCGTCGCCACTGGGGAGCGCGCTGGCAACGCCGTACCCCGCGGTCGCGATCCCCAGCGCGAGTGTGCCCGAGCAGGCCGTGTGGTCTGCGTCACCGCGCTTCGTGCCGATGCCTGCAGCGAAGGCGGCAGAGATCGGGACCGCCCCGACGCTGTCCTTGTCCCCGACACCGGCACCGTTCACCTCGCCGGTACCGCTCGGCACCCCGGGGCCGTTCCCCGTCCCGGTGCTTCCGCCAGCGGCTTCGGTCTCGCCGCCAGCCCCCGCAGCTGACCCCGTCGTTCCGCCCGCCGCACCGCGGTCACGCGGCAAGGCGTGGCGGCTGGTGCTGGTCGCGGCTGCGGTTGCTGCGGTGGTCGGCGGCGCCGTGTTCGGGATCTCGGTCGCACTGCGGTCGCATCCCGACGAACGAGCATCCGCGCCAGCCGCGATCACCGCGCCGATCGACGCGGCGTCGCCGATGCTCGCACCCGACGCCGCCGTCGCGGTGGTCGTACCCCCCACCATCGATGCGATGGTCGCGATCGCCCCCGACGCCCCGCCCGTGGCGGTGGAGCCCGCTCGCGTGCGGATCTCGATCACGAGCACGCCGGAGGGAGCCCGCGTCACGGTCCGGCACGGCGCGACGCTCGACCACGGCGTGACGCCCTACGCCCTCGACGTGGAGCGCGGAACGGCGCCGGCGACGATCACGGTCGCGGCGCGCGGCTACGCGAGCGTCACGCAGACGCTCGTCCCGCGCGTCGACGCAGACGTGGTCGTGGTGCTCAAGCCCGTGCCGCGCGACCCGCCGCGCCGGCGGCCGCCGAAGGCGAGCGACGAGTTGATCCGCCCGGAGTGACCGCGATTCGACCGCGCAGGCGAGCTGCGCAGCTTCGCTTTCGCTTTTCTCGGGGCGAGGCTTCCGAATCTTGTCATCGATAGTGCCGCGAAGCGTCCCGACGTGATCGGCATGCGATACGGGCGCGCGAACACACAGGAGCGCGCAAGCTTTGCAGCCACGCGCGCTGCGGTCCAACGCGCCGCGAGCGGTACGATCGCGGGGATGTTCGAGGCCGCCGAGATCGGACGAGAGGTCACGAAGGAGGACTACGACCGCGAGGTCCCGGTGCTGCGGGAGGAGCTGCTCGAGCTCCAGGCCGCGCTCCGCAAGGCGGACTTCCCGGTGATCATCGTCGTCGGCGGTGTCGACGGCGCGGGCAAGGGCGAGACGGTCAACACGCTGCTCGAGTGGCTCGACCCGCGCTACGTCGAGACCTTCGCGCTCGGACCGGCGAGCGACGAGGAGAGCGAGCGGCCGAAGTACTGGCGGTTCTGGAGAGCGCTGCCGCCGCGCGGGAAGATCGGGATCTTCTTCGGTGGCTGGCACACGATGCCGATCGTCGAGCGCGCCTACGGACGGATCAAGGACGCCGAGCTCGACCGCCAGCTCGCCGAGGTTGTCGCGTTCGAGGACATGCTCGCGGCCGACGGCGCGGTGCTGCTGAAGTTCTGGATGCACTTGTCGAAGAAGCGCCAGAAGAAGCGCCTCAAGGCGCTCGAGAAGGATCCACGAACGCGCTGGCGCGTCACCAAGCTCGACTGGGAGCACTTCGAGATCTACGACCGGTTCGCCCGGATCTCGGCGCACGCGCTCCGCCGTACCTCGACCGCCGCCGCGCCGTGGCACGTGATCGAAGCGAGCGATCGCCGCTACCAGACGCTCACGGTCGGCCGGATGCTCCGAGAGGCGCTACGCACCCAGCTCGAGGCGCGCGCCACCCGTCCTCCCCGCGTGATCCCCACCGTCACCGTGCCGCCGACCGGCCCGGAGCTGGTCACGATCCTGTCGACGCTCGACCTCACGCACACCGTCGACGAGGACACGTACAGCGAGCGGCTCGAAGAGGCGCAGGGCCGGCTCAACCGCGCCGCGCGCCGCGCGCAGAAGCGCGGCATCGCGTCAGTTGTCGTCTACGAGGGCGTGGACGCCGCCGGCAAAGGCGGCAACATCCGCCGCGTCACCAGCGCGCTCGATGCGCGGATGTATCGGATCGTCCCGATCGCCGCTCCGTCCGAGGACGAGCGAGCGCATCACTACCTTTGGCGGTTCTGGCGACACCTGCCACGCGCGGGCCGGATGACGATCTTCGATCGCTCGTGGTACGGGCGCGTCCTCGTCGAGCGGGTCGAAGGGTTCTGCAGGCCAGAGGAGTGGCAGCGCGCGTACGGCGAGATCAACGAGCTCGAGGATCAGCTCGCGCGCGATGGCGTCGTGCTCGTGAAGCTGTGGCTGCACATCGATCAGGGCGAGCAGCTCCGTCGGTTCGAGGAGCGGGCGCAGGTCGCGTTCAAGCACTACAAGATCACCGACGAGGACTGGCGCAACCGCGCGCGCTGGCCGCTCTACGAGCAGGCGGTGAACGAGATGGTCGAGCGGACCTCGACCGAGGTCGCGCCCTGGACGCTGGTCGCCGCGAACTGCAAGCGCTCCGCGCGGCTCTACACGCTCGACACGATCGCCGACGCGCTCGAGCGCGCCTGAGCGAATCGTGTCCTCGGCGTCGACGCGGCGCCTGCCGGCCACCATCGCGGACCCGACGCGGAACCGATTGCGTGCGATGGGAGGCGCATGGCCGATGGTGCCGCGCACCTCGTCGACCACGTCCTGCCGCCGTGCGCCGACGTCCGGCTCGATGGGCATGAGTCCGATGCGCAGGAACTTCTTCTGTTCGAGAAACACGCCGCTCGGATCGCGCTCCACCGGGAGGTCTGGGAGCAAGTGCTGACGAAGGTCACCGGGGACGAGCACCTCGGCGAGCAAGCCACAGTGGACGCGGGCTTCATCGGGTCCGCCGAAGCCGTTCGTCGGATCGGGGAGCTCGCTCGCACGCACTTGAAGGTCTGACGCCTCGGTCTGCTCGGCTCACCGGCTGGCACGCGACGATTTCGCTGCGGGACCGGATTCCATGTGGCACGCGTCATGAACGCGCTCGCAGGGCATGGTGGAAGGCCGGTTCGAGTACGTCGTCGAAGTCGCCTCGTCGAGAATCACGGGACAGGACCGCGCGAGCGTGTTCGTGCGTCCGGGTGGTCTCGTGATCGTCTTGGCGGACGGGGCGGGGGGCACGAGTAACGGTGCTGTTGCCGCACAGGCGTTCGTCGACGCGGTGGGGGCGACGTCGCGGGAGACCGATTGGAGCGGCGTGATCGAAGCGCTCGATCGCGACGTCACTCGACTGGGGCATGGTCAGACTACCGCGGTCGTTCTATCCCTCGATTGTCGAGGCATCACGGGCTGCAGCGTTGGTGATTCAGGGGCATGGCTCGTTCGTGACCAAGTCATCGACCTCACCGATGGACAAGTCCGGAAGCCGCTCGTCGGCGGCGGGTGTTTGCCGTTCGTGTTCCACACCGGCCCGATCGGCAACGCCACGCTGATCGTCGCCTCCGATGGACTGCTCCGTTATGGGAAGCAGCAGGACATCGCTCGCATCGCTCGCGGGCCGGACCTGGCCACGGCGGCTCGCACCCTGGTCGAGCTTGTTCGTCTTCCGTTCGGTACGCTCCAGGACGATGTGGCCGTCGTCCTCTGTCGTGACCTCGGGTGACATTGTGACCTCGGCGTTCGTGACTGTGGCTACGAACGGCTGGCGGGACCCGAGGATCGAAGGTGGTGCCAGAACGACACGAGAACGTGGAGTGGCGAGACAACCCGTAAGGTGCGCTCTCGCAAGCGAACAGGAATCCAAGCAGGCAGGGCTTCGCCAGATCGGCTGGCACTGCCTGCGTCATTCGTTCGCGAGTCACCTCGCGATGCGTGGCGCGCCGCTCAAGGCGATCCAGGAGTTGCTCGGTCACTCGACGATCCAGATGACGATGCGCTACGCGCACCTGGCACCGGAGCTCGCGCGCGAAGCGATGCGACTGCTCGACGAGCTACCAAGCTCGCCACCGAGTGGCAGCAGAATGGCAGCAGGATCAGAAACTGATCTAACCGCCGAGAATGTGGCGGAAGCGCATGGGAATCGAACCCACCAATCGGACGCTCGCGCGACGATTCATCGGTTTTGAAGACCGAGGCCGGCACCAGTCCGGCACGCGCTTCCACGGGCGTTATCACATGGCCGTGCGCGGTCGGCAAGGCGCGCGCACGCGCCGCGCGTCACGTCATGGAGGCGATCGATCGTGCGACTCGCCACGGAGCTCCATCCATCGATCGAGGAGGATCGCGACGAGCATGTCGGCCATGACGTTCACGGCGCTGCGGAGGCGGGCGAGGATCCAGTCGACGGTGAACACGATCGGGAGCAGCGCCGCGACCACGGGCTCCGGCAGGCCGGCGGCGCCGAGCACGAGCGGCAGCACGATCAGGCCGGCCTCCGGGATGCCCGCGATGCCGACGCCCGCCATCAGCGACGCGACGACGATCGTGAGCTGCGCCGAGAACGTCAGATCGTAACCGAGCGCCTGGGCGAGGAACAGCGCGGCCATCGCCTCGTAGAGGGTGATGCCATCGTTGTTGAAGTTCGTGCCGACGCACGCGCTGAGCCGCGCCGACTCGGGGGACACGCCCATCTCCTCGAGCGAGCGCAGCGTCACGGGGACGGTCGCGAGGCTCGAGTTCGTCGACATCCCCGTGATGATCGCGTTCGCGCCGCGACCGAGGTAGACGCGCGGCGACTTGCGCCCGACCAGCCACGCCATCAGCGGGTAGTAGCCGAGCGCGTGGATGACGAACCCGAGGACGATGATGAGGAGGAAGCTCCACAGCGCGGTGAACGTCTCGAGCCCGGACTTGCCGACGACATGGGCCACGACGCCGAACACCGCGTAGGGAACCGTCTCGATGATCCACGCGAGCATCTGCATGAGGACGCGATAGCCGCCCTCGATGAACTGCACGACCGTGGTCATGGCCTCGGGCGCCTCGTGCCGGTTGCGAACGCGGCGGACCGCGGCACCGGCGAGGATCGACAGGAGCACGACCGAGATCACGTTGTTCTCGACGAACGGCAGGGCCGCGCTTTCCGGGATCCACCTCGTGATGTTGTCGAGCGGCGAGAGCGTGACGCCATCGGGGACCTTGCGCGGCTGGTCCTTCGAGAGCCCGGCGAGCTCCTCGAGATGGCCCTCCCAGGCGGTGCCGGGCTCGAGCGTGTTCATGAGGAACAGGCCGATCGTGAACGCGACCGAGACGTTGACGAGGCAGATCACGAGCAGGCGCCCGCCCATCCGCGCCGACACGTTCGTGCGCACGATCGCGTCGAGGATCGCGAACGCGACGAGCGGCACCGCGAGCATCTTGAGCACGCGCACGACGAGCAGGCCGACCGTGCCGATGTCGGCCGTCGTCACGCCGAGCACGATCTCGCCCGCCCCGAAGATGACGCCGACGAGCGCGCCGAGCGCGACGCCGATCAGGACCTTGACGTAGAGCGGGACACCCGTCGCTCGCATTCCGCCGCAGCCTATCTCACGGCGTGCCGCCCGGCGTGCAGGAGCCCCGCCTGGATCAGCCGGACGAGTGCTAGGCTGGTCCGATGAGAAACTGGGTCGTGACGGCAGCGCTCGTCGCCGGTGCGTGGATCGCCCCCGCCCAGAGCGAGCGGCGGAGAGCGGCACCGACCGCCGCGCCGGCGAAGCCGGCGGCCAAGCGATCCGGGCCATCGGCGGCGGTCAAGCCAGCGGCCCCGGCGCGGCGGCCACAGCCGGCCGCCGCGAAGCGCAAGCAAGGCGCGGGGACCATCTACGGTGGGACCGGGCCGAAGGACGCGGATACGTCGGTCGGCCGGTCGGCGGGCTACAAGGGGGCCCAGACGAACCACGGCTTCAAGAGCACCTCGACGGACAGCGCGCCCGACTACAGCAAGGGTGAGGGCGCCGGCAGTGGCTCGGGATCGGGCGGTGGGAGTGGGAGCGGACAGAGCGCGGGCAGCGGCAAGTAGCAACGGCGGGACGTGGACAGCTTCCAGGCCGGTAGGCGAATCTGGCGGGAATGGTGGATGAACTGTCGGGGGACGGTCGCGCTCGCACGCGCGTCGTCGTCGCTGTCGCTGTTGTAATCTCGTTCCTCGCCGCGTGCGGATCGCCCGCACCGGCGGCGCCGCAGTTTCCCGGGCGCGTCGGCCCGCCGGCCGACTGCGCGACCTTGTCGGGGTACGACACGATCATCGTCGGCGCCGGCATCGCCGGCCTGGCCGCGGCGCGCGAGCTCCAGCGCTTCGGGCAGAAGGTCGTGATCCTCGAGGCCTCCGATCACGTCGGTGGCCGCGGCTTCACGTACACGATGGGCGCGGGCACCAAGAAGGCGCTGCCGATCGATCTCGGGGGGGCCTGGGTCCACGCGGTCGAGACCAACCCGCTGACCGGCGTCGTCGACGCGATGGGGCTGACCCGGATCCGCTCCGTGCTCGACGAGCCGTACTATGTCGGCAACGTCCGGGCGAGCGACGCCGACGTCGCCGCCTGGTGGGAGGAGGAGGAGAAGTTCGAGGAGGCCCTCGCGAAGGCGGGCAAGCGGGTTCGCGCCGGCGAGACCCCGGCGGCGTTCTGCGAGTCCGCGCTCGGCGACGACGAGGTGGCGCGCATCTCGTTCTGCAACGCGCTCTACGATCGCACGGGGGCGGCGCCGACCGCCGCCTCGTGCGCCGCGGGGCTGCGCCTGTACTGCTCGGCGGCCGTGCGCACCGCGCTCGACGGCGCGCCCGCCGACAAATGCTCGACCACCTGGCCGACCCTGCGCGCGCCGGTGACCTCCGCGGCGGGAGCGGACGCCGACGCCAAGGCGTGGCTGACCGACGACGGCTGGAAGGCGCTCGGCCTCGCGAGCTGCGACTTCGTCGAGGGCCGCGCGCGCGATCGCGCCTCGTACTACCTGCCGCTCGAGGGCCCGCTGCGCGGGTTCATGGAGCAGAACCTCGGGCCGCTCGACTCGGCCGGCGAGCTCCGCGAGACCTCGGCCGTCGACATCGGCGAGTTCGCCGCGGGCGAGGACGATCTGGTGCCCGAGGGCATGGGCACGTTCGTTCGCCGCTACGGCGCCAACGCGCCGGTCTGCCTGAAGAGCCCGGTCACCCGCGTCACGCACGACGCCTCCGGGGTCGCGATCCAGGTCAGCGATGGCCGCACCTACAAGGGCAACGCCGCGCTGGTGACCGTCTCGACCGGCGTGCTCTCGCACACCGACGCGCAGGGGAACTTCACGTTCGGGTTCGCGCCGCCGCTGTCGGCGGAGAAGCGCGACGCGATCAAGCGCATGCCGATGGGTGCGATGCAGAAGATCATCATGCGGTTCAAGCGCGACATCTTCACCGGCGCGCGCGAGAACTCGTGGGTGCTGTACCGGGACGTGACGACCGGCGCGATCATGGCGTTCGTGATCAAGCCGTTCGGCACCAACACGGCGATCGGATTCTTCGGCGGAGAGAAGGCGCGCACGTTCGAGGCCGCGTGCAAGGCCGTGGGGTACGACCCGAACCACCCCGAAGCCCAGCCGTGCGACGCCCCGGCGGTGACCGAGGCCAAGATCTCGCTGGCGCGCATGTACAGCGTCACCGATCTCGACGCCGCGCTCGACGGGCCGGTGTACGTGACGCGGTGGACGCAGTACCCGTGGACGCGCGGAGCCTATGCGGTGGTGACGCCGGGGTCGGTGCAGATGCGCGAGGTCCTCGCCGCGCCGGTCCACGGTGGAGACGACCCCAAGGCGCCGCACCGCCTCTACTTCGCGGGGGACGCGACCGCGCGCTCGATCTACAGCGGCTCGTTCGCGGGCTCGTACGAGTCCGGGCTGACGGCGGCGCGCCGGATCATCTCCGGCGAGTAGCGATCGCGGACGCCACGCGATCTCCTGCGTGCGCGTATGCTCGCGCGCATGAAGGGTTGGAAGCAGCGCCTGAGGCGGTTCCCGCTGGGCGGAGTGGCCGTCGTCGTCGTCGGGCTCCTGGGCCTCATCGTCTTCAAGTCCGTCAACTTCGGGGCGGGGCTGTCGCACGTCGATCTCCACGTGCTCTCGGGCTCGCCCGGCGGCAACTACGCGCGCGTGGTCGACGGGCTCGCCGCGCGCGCGGCCAGGCGCGGCGGCACGATCACGAGCGTCCCGTCGCAGGGCAGCGTCGACAACCTGCGACGCCTCGCCGAGGGCGCGTCGTCGTGCGATGTCCAGTTCGCGCTCGTCCAGGATGGCGTCCCGATCGCGGACACCGACAAGCTCGAAGTGATCGGCCGGCTGCCACGCCGCGAGACCGTGTTCGTGATCGGCAAGGATGCCGAGCGACTGACGAGGTTCGCCGAGCTCCGCGGCATGAAGATCGGCGTCGGTCCGGCGAACAGCGGCGCGGACTACCTCGGGCGCACGATCTTCGGCGCCGACGAGCTGAAGCCGCTCGGGCTCGTGCTGTCGAACCACGAGCTGCCCGCGCAGCTCGAGCAGCTGGTCGGCGGCGGTCTCGACCTCGGCGTGTTCGTGATGGACGAGAACGCACCGCTGATCCGCCAGGCGATCCGCGAGCGCGGCCTCCAGCTCGCGTCGCTCGAGCACCTCGACACCGTTCCGACGCGGGTCCCGGTCATGTCCCTCGGCACGATCGAGGCCGGGCAGTACGACCCGCTCGCCGTGATCCCGGGGCGCGATCACACGGTGCTCCGCGTCGACACGCTGGTGATCGGCAACAAGTGCGCGAAGCGCAGCGCGGAGATCGGGCTCCTCGATCTGCTCGTCGAGGAGCTGCCCGGCTACCTCGCCGTCAACAAGGAGTTCCGCGGCGGCGCGCTGCGGCGCTCCGAGGTCGCGAAGGAGTTCTACGCCGCCGAGGGCCCGGGGTTCGCCGACCAGTACTTCCCCTGGCTCGTCAACATCATGCCGCTCGGCAACTGGTTCTACATCATCATGGTCGTCAGCGTGCTCTTCAACGCGATGACGCTCGCGCACAAGGTCCGGCTGTGGCGCGTCGACGCGAACCGCGACAAGGCCTTCCAGATCGTGCGTGACGCGCTCGGCGAACAGCTGACGCCGCACGAGATCATGGAGCTCGAGCCGAGCCGCAAGCACCTCGAGGCGAAGGCGAAGATCGACGAGGCGATCGCCAAGCTC
The DNA here is from genome assembly GCA_016794545.1 of Myxococcales bacterium. Taxonomy (GTDB): domain Bacteria; phylum Myxococcota_A; class Polyangia; order Haliangiales; family Haliangiaceae; genus JABFXX01. The sequence goes on along the minus strand of JAEUJX010000024.1, from coordinate 10,032 downwards.
GACACGCTGCGCGCCAAGACGCGCCGCCAGGAGAACTCGCCGCTGGTGCCGCTCGGCGCCGAGTGGATGTACCGCTACGAGGAGGAGCAGATGGAGCTGCTCCTCACGGCGCTGCGCGCGTTCCGCGCGAAGTTCCCGGAGCAGGGCGATGGCGAGAAGGGCGATGGCGAGTAGCGCCATGCTCTCCGATGCCGAGCTTCACGACCGGCTCCGCGTGTTCCGCGACGCGGGGCTCCTGCGCGCGCTGCCGACGCGCTGGCAGCTGCTCCAGGCCGAGATCGAGATGACGCCGTACGTGATCAGCACCGACGCCACGGCGGAGGAGGGCTACCGGCGCGACGTCCTCGCGCACCCGCTCGTGCGGCAGGCGATCATCTTCGCGCACGTCGGTCGCGACCACCTCCGCACGGGGAGCGCTCTCGGGGCGCGCCTCGAGTCGCTCTGCGCGCACCTGCTCCTCACGTTTCACCGCGGCATGCCCGTGTTCGACCTCCAGCTCGTCCAGACGCACCCGGGCGGGCTTGTGCGGCTCGCGGCGGCGATCGACGAGACGCGGGCGGGGGCGACGAAGCTCGGGCGGCGACGGCGTGCGATCGCCCGCCGGCTGTTCCGCGACCCCGACGCGTACTTCGCGCAGTTCGAGGCGTGGATCGATCGCGCCGCGCGCTTCGACTATCCGCTCCCCGCCGGCGAGGGCAGCGCGTTCCCGCCCGAGTTCTTCAGCCTCGTCGGGCTCGCGGAGTACGCGGCGACGACGTTCCCGGCGCGCTCGCGCGATGTCGCCTGGAGCCGGTATCCGGCGCACGTGCTCGCGCTCGCGAGCCGGCGGTTCCGCGACGGCAACGGCTTCGGCTGGTTCGGCCGCCGCGCGTCCTGACGCGCCTCGCTCGGTCGGCGGGACGCCGTTGGCGCGCACCGCTTGCGCGACGAGAACCGGCGATCCGGACGACCGCAATCGCTTCGCGAATCGCTCGCGCCGCGCGTGGCACGACCCTCGCAGTGCCAGAGGACATGAGGTCACTTCCCTGGCTGCTGGTGCTCGTCGCGGCGTGCGCTTCGAACGAATCGTCGCTGCGCCGATCTCGGACCGGTGCGCTCGAGCAGTCGATGGCGAACTGTCCGAGCTCGGTGCGAGGCGCGAACACCGCGGTCGGCATGACCACCGACGGCGTCGACGTCACGGTGACGTCGCTGGTACCCGAGGCGACGGCCCGGATCCAGGAGCTCGCGGATCTCCACGCGCGCATGGGGCCGCCCGGGAGCGCGGTCATGCACACCGGCCGTCACGGTGGGCCCGGCATGATGGGCCACTGTCCGATCGTGCACCACGGCACGATCGTGACGGTCACGAACGTCGTCGACGGTGCGGTGTTTCACATCCGCGCGACCGACAGCGCGCGGATCGAGGCGATCCAGCGAGAGGTCCAGAGCCGCGCGTCGGCGCTGCAGGCGCGGGCGGAGAGGTGATCGAAACGCGCTACTCTCGGTGAGTCGCCTCCGATATCATCGACGGCGATGCTGGCGTGGCGCGTGGTCGCGGTCACGGCGGTCGCCCACGCGACCGGCTGCTACGATCCGTCGCCGGCGACGAACCTCCCGTGCGGAGACGGCGAGGCGTGCCCGCGCGGGCAGGTGTGCTCCGCCGCGCGCGTATGCGTTCCCGACGGCACCGCACCGGAGGTCGATGCGCCCGCCGGCGACGACGCCCCCGCGGGCGATGCGCCGATGATCGACGCGAGCCCCGACGCGCCGGCCGATGCGCCGATGGTGGCGCCGCCATCGCTGCGCGGGGTCGCCGCGATGGCAGGTAGCGGGCTGTCCACGACGATCTCGTCGCCCGCCGGCACGCAGGTCGGTGACCTGCTGCTCGCGCACGCGAACGCGGACAGCGAGAACACGGGCACGATCGACGCGCCCGCCGGCTGGACCCGCATCGCCGGCGAGAACGGCACCGGGCAGCAGTTCGGATCGGCGGTGTTCTATCGGTTCGCGACGGCGCCGACGCAGACGTTCACGTTCAACTTTGCGGACAACTTCAACCACGTGCACCTGATGGCGTTCCGCGGCGTGAACGCGGCGATGCCGATCGATGCGTTCGACGGCACGTCGCTGCCGGACACCAGCCAGCCGACGGCGCCCTCGATCACGACGACCCGCGCGAGCACGCTGCTCGTGGTCCTGTACACGCTCGACCTCAGCACCGACAACTTCGATCCGGTCGCCGGGATGACCGAGGTCTACGACGTCTTCACGGGCTCGTTACAGGTCAGCGCCTCGATCGCGCCGATCGCGACGCCTGGTCCGACGGGCGTCCGCATCGCGGCCCGCGACGGCACCGACATCGGGCCCGCGATCGGCTTCGCCGTCGCGCTCGCCCCGGACTGATCGCGATGTGCTCGGAGCACGACTCGCAGGGCGGGGGCTTGTCCCGGGCATGCGACTGGCGCGGGGGCGGCTCCGTCCGGACCGGGGTGACCCGCTGGATCGTCGTGCTCGGGCTTCTCGCCGGGGCGTGCAAGAGCAAGTCCGAGGCGAAGCAGCTGTGCGAGCGCGCGGCGACGCGGTTCGAGGGCTGCATGCGCGAGCTGCTGGGATCCGAGGGTGCCGCGATGGCGCGCTCGGCGCCGGATGGTCTCGAGGCGTGCACGAAGGACGACCGGACCGTCGCGATGTACCAGCGCTGTCTGCCGAGCGAGTCGTGCGTGGCGTTCATCGACTGCCTCCAGGACACCGTGCGCGAGGCCGGGGTGAAGATCGATCCGTCGGCCTCGCGCGAGGCGCAGTGCACCGCGCACGTCGATGACGGCCTGCGCGGCATCGCGATGCAGGTCGTGCTGATGAACGAGATCGAGAAGCGGGCGCGGGCGGCGATGCGCCGCGTGCAGGACTGCGTGATCGACGACACCACGCCGTGGAACGGATGCATCACGGCCGAGGAGCGGCGCGAGGTCGCGCGGTATGCGGTGCAGCGCCAGACGGACTGCGAGGCGTGGGACGACAAGCTCGCGGCGTGCGTCTTCGGCCTCCCGGGCGCGAAGGACTGCGATCCCGACGCCGAGCCGACGTGGCGGTTGCCGCGCGAGCAGGGCATCGCGGGGCCGAAGGTCGCCTGGTCGATCGAGATCGACGACCCGGACGATGATCTCGACGACGACGTGTGGACGACCTGGGCGCCCGGCGGAGTGCTGCTCGTGAAGGACCGCGGCGCCGTGCGCGCGGTCAAGGACGGCACCGTCGTGTGGACGGCCGACGTGCAGCTGAAGGAGCGGATGCTCGCGCTCGCCGGCACCACGCTCTACGGCGTGTCGCGCGATTCGAGCGAGCTCGTCGCGCTGAACATCGCGACCGGCAAGTGGGTCGCGCCGCTCGCCGGCAAGAGCGTCGAGATCGTCGGAGCGGCAGGCGGAAAGGGCCTCGTCGAGACGGCGGACTCGCTGCTCTACGAGATCGATGGCGCGAAGGTGAAGAAGCTCGGCGAGATCGACGAGGACGACGCGATCGAGCCCGCGTGGATCGGGCAGTACCGCGACACGATCGCGATGACGAACGCCGACCAGCTGCTGCTCGTCGATCGCAGCGCGAAGACCGTGTTCCAGATCTCCGGCGGCGAGGACATCAGCGACATGGTGGTCGCCGGCGACGACCTGATCGCCGCGCAGGACACCGGCCTCGCGATCCTGTCGATCCCGGAGTGCCGGAAGCTCGGCTCGTCGCTCGAGCTGCCCTCGACGAAGTCCGACCTCGACTGCATCGTCGCGCGCCACACGATCAGCTCGATGATGACCGTGACGCCCGTGGCGGTGCCCGGGCGCGCGGTCGCGTTCAACGACCACGGCATCACCAGCAAGACCCAGCTGTTCGGCGTCGGCGCGAAGCCGTGGGCGGTCGAGACCGATGCAACGGGCGACGTGGTCGGCGACGACCGTCTCGTCTACACGGTGTCGTTCGGGCCCGACAACGAGGGGCCGGTGAGGCTGCTCGCGCTCGACCGGACGAACGGTGCCGCGCTCTGGCACACGCAGCTCGCCGCGAAGCCGCCCGAGAGCACGGATGTCACGTTCGCGATCAAGTCCGATGCACTCGCGGTGCGGCTCGGCGATCGCGTGTTCGTGATCCCGCTGTCGCGCCGGACCTGACGCCGGGATACGCTCGCTCCGTGCGGGTGACGGCTGCGTGCACGGTGCTGCTGATCGCGGCCGCTCCCGCGCGCGCCGACGACCTCGCGGCGAGCCCGGCGCGCCCCGACTACGAGGCGACGGACAAGCTGCTCATGTGGTCCGGCCGCAAGAGCCTCGAGGACAGGGGCGTCACCGTCGACGGCACGTACACGTTCGAGACCTTCGCCGCGCCGCACCTCGACGACGAGTTGACCGCGGGCGGCCTGTTCACGCTCGAGGTCGATCTGTTCGAGCGGTTCCACCTCTCCGCGTTCGCCATCCACGGTACGAGCCCGACCGACGAGCTGATGGACGTGCACGGCGTGAGCGGCAACACCGCGCCGCGCGACGTCCGCCTGTTCGAGGCGTGGGTCGAGCAGCCGATCGGAGTGGTCACGTTGCGCGCGGGCCTCGTCGCCGCCGACCAGCAGCTCGTGATCGCCGACCAGAGCCAGACCCTGCTCGCCGCGACGTTCGGCATCACCGGCCAGTTCTCGGCGAACCTCCTCGGACCCGTCTATCCGGTCGCGGCGCCCGGCGCGACGGCGCGCCTCGAGACCCGGCGGATCGACGTGCGCGCGGGCCTCTACGACGGCTCGCAGGATAACTGGCACGGCCTGCTGCGCGCCCTCGGCCCGGGCGTCCTCGCGTGCGGCGAGATCGAGCTGGATCGGTGGCTCGCCGTCGGAGCGTGGCACCACACGGAGCGCGGCGATGCCGTCTATGCGATCGCCGATGCGCAGCTGACGGAGCGCGTCGGCGCGTTCGCGCGCGTCGGCGTGGGCGATGGGCCGATCACCACGTACCTCGATGCCGGCGTGCGCGGCGCGCCGCTCTCGATCCGCCCCGACGACCTCGTGTCCGTGGGCATCGCGTTCGCGCGCGCGGCGGCCGGTGCGCAGACGATCGTGGAGGGGAACTACGAGCTCCAGATCCGCTGGGTCACGATCCAGCCCGCGGCGCAGGTCCTGTTCCTCCCTGGCCAGACGGTCGGGGTCGCCGTGGTGCGAACGACCGTGACGCTCTAAGGCGCGGGCGCGAGCACGGTCGCGCGCAGCGGCAGCGACGTCGTGCGGTAGCCGAGGTGCACGATCGTCGTGCCGGGCGAGACGCCGGTGATCCGGACGTGCGCGCCGTCGGCGGCCATCTCGACGGCGACCACCTGCTTGTTCTCCACGTACCAGGAGAACGCGTCGAGCCGGGACAGCTCGCGGCCATCGACCCACACGCCGATCTCGGTGCCGCCGCCGGGCGCGAGCTGCACCGCATCGGCGTCGAGCTCGATCGTGCGCGGGTCGTCGACGCACGCCCCGAGCGTGGCGATCACGAGCGCGAAGAGGATGGTGCGCATCGAACCCACCTCTACCGGTGTTCCGATCGGGGGGCGACTTATCGGCCGCGGGAGCGCGCGCGGCGGCCACGGGATCCTCGGAACCGTGCGATTTCGCGCGGCTTGGCGGGCGCCTCGCGATCACCCTTGGACAACTTCGGACCTGACGGGTGCCTCGCGCGTCTCTATACTTGGCGTGTCCCCGGCCATGTCTCCCGCGCGTCGACACCGACGGGTCAACTACCAGGCCATCTGGGCCGCGATCGCCGCGACCCTCGTGGTCCATGCCGCGTTTCTGGGGACCGTGCAGGCGTGGGGCATCGGCATCGGCGCCGGCCACGGCGGGATCGCGTCGCCGGCGGGGCAGGGCAGCGGGGCCGTCGAGCCCTCGCCGCCGGAGCCCGAGCTCACGACGACCTGTAGCGGCGACGTGCTGCTCGCGACCGGGGCGCGGGCGACGATGTGCCTCGCGCCGTGGAACAGCGATCTGCCCGGCTGCGGCAGCGACGTCTACGTCCAGATGTGGATGGATCTCTCGGCCTGCCAGGGCAGCGGTGATGCGATCGCCGCGGCGCCGATCGAGATGCTGAAGCCGCGCGAGATCGAGAAGCTGACGCCGATCGATCCCGAGCGCCTGCTCGACGAGGCGATGCAGCAGCAGCTCGCCAAGCAGGAGCCGCCGCCGCCGCCGCCGCAGATACAGCCGGCGCAGCCGCCTCCTCCACCCCCGCCCGCGCCCACGCGCCCGGCGCAGGTCGTCGAGACCGCGAAGGCGCCCGACCAGGAGGAGCCCGAGAACGCGCGGTTCCTCTCGGAGCAGAACGTCAACGTCAAGAAGCAGTCCGTCGCGCGCGGCTCCGTGAAGGAGCCGATGGTCGCGAAGAGCCAGCAAGCGGAGCTGACGCCGAAGCAGGCTCCCGAGGAGGCGTCGGTCAAGGAGCTCAAGGAGCAGGATCCGGGCAAGAACGCGAAGGCGCCCGACGCGCCGGGCACGCTCGCGATGCGCACGCCGGGCACGCCGGCACCGGCCGAGACGCCGAGCGAGGCGCGCACGCGCGGCTCGGTCACCGGCGACAAGGGGCCGATCGGCCCCGACGGCCTGCCGCGCTACGGCCAGGGCATGATCGAGCAGGCGCGTCGCGATCCGGGCCAGGAGTCGCGCGGGCAGGGCGGCGCCGGCGGCGGCACGCCACAGGTGCCGAACCTGAAGCCGAGCCCCGAGGTGCTGGAGCGCGCGATCGGCGGCGGCTCGGTCGATCACCTCGAGGAGGTCGAGAGCGGCGACGAGACCGCGCTCAACGCGAAGCGCTGGGTCTACGCGAGCTTCTTCAACCGGCTGAAGCGCCAGGTGGCGCAGAACTGGGACCCGGCGAGCGTGTGGCGGCGCAGCGATCCGAACGGCACGGTGCACGGGTTCAAGACGCGCGTCACCGAGGTCCGCGTGACGCTGACCGCGAAGGGCGACCTGCAGAAGATCGTGGTGACGTCGCCGTCGGGGGTGAGCGAGCTCGACGACGAGGCGGTCCGCGCGTTCCACGCCTCCGCGCCGTTCCCGAACCCGCCCGATGGGCTCGCGAGCAAGGAAGGCATCATCACCTTCGCGTTCTCGTTCCATTTCGAGATCGGTGCGCCGCGGACGTCGTGGCGCGTGATCCGCTCGATGTAACCTCGGCGCGTGCGCACGAACCGGGTCACGGCGGCGATCGTCTCGATCGTGCTCGTGCTCGCCGTGCTCGAGCCGCTCCGCCGGAAGCCGTGGGACGACAGCTTCCCGCTGTCACCCTACGCGATGTTCGCGTTCAAGCGGCCGACCAGGCTGACGATGGACTACGCCTACGGCGTCACGGCATCGGGCGAGAAGCGCACGCTGACGCCGAGCATCGTCGGCAGCGCCGAGGTGCTGCAGGCGCTGACCATCTTCCAGTCGGCGCGGGCGCGAAACGAGCTGCCTCAGCTGTGTACGACGATCGCGGGGCGGGTCGCCGAGCTCGGCCGGTACGACGACGTCGTGATGATCCAGATCGTGTCGGGCACCCACGATGCGGTGGACTACCTGGTGCGCCACGTCGAGGGCACCGAGGTGCTCCGCGCGAGCTGTGCGGTGCGCCGATGAGGATCCGCACGCGGCTCGCCGACTGGTGGTTCGCCCCCGCGCCGCCCGAGCGGCTCGCGGCGGTGCGCATCCTCGTCGGGGCGTTCGCGGTGCTCTGGGTCGGCGGGCGGATCTGGGAGACCTACGCGGTCGCCCGGCTCGGCGGCTCGCACTGGAAGCCGATCGGCGTCACCCGCGTGCTCGACGCACCGCTGCCGCCGGAGGCCGTCCTCGCGATCGCGATCGCCACCACCGTCGCGCTCGTCGCGTTCACGATCGGCGCCGCGTACCGCTTCACGGCGCCGCTCGCCGCGATCGGCATCCTGTGGACGCTGACCTATCGCAACTCGTTCGGCATGGTGGTCCACACCGAGAACCTGCTCGTCCTGCACGTGATCGCGCTCGCGCTGTCGCCGGCCGCGGATGCGTGGTCGTGGGACCGCCGCCGCGGCGCGCCGCCGCCTCCGCCCGAGGCGGGCTACGGCTGGATCCTGAAGCTGCTCGCGGCGATCACCGCGATCACCTACGTGCTCGCGGCGATCGCGAAGCTGCGGATCGCGGGCGTCGCGTGGCTCGATGGCGAGCAGCTGCGCAACCAGATCGCGGTCGACAACCTGCGCAAGGCACTGCTCGGCGACTCGATCGCACCGCTCGCGACGCCGTTCCTCGATCACCCCTCCGGCTTCACGATCTTCAGCATCCTCACGATCGTGCTCGAGCTGGCCGCGCCGATCGTGTTCGTCCACCCCCTGGTCGCGCGGCTCTGGGCGCTGTCGGCGTGGGGCTTCCACGTCGGGGTCGTGTTCCTCATGAACATCTGGTTCCCGTACCCGCTGCTCGGCCTCGCGTACCTCCCGCTCCTCCGCGCAGAACGCGGGTTTGGGTGGGCGATCGCCCGCTGGGAGCGCCGGCGGAATGCCCGGCGGGGCGGCGCCGGTTCCGGTCCCGACGAACCGTCCTTGCCTTCGTAACTACATCTGTAGTAAACAAACGACTCCTGTCATAGTCATGGCGCGCCCGACCACCCCCGACCTCACGAACGCCGAGCTCCGCGTGCTGAAGGCGCTGTGGCAGCTCGAGCGCGGCACGGTCGCCGAGGTTCGCGGCGAGCTCGGCAAGCGCGGGCAGGAGCTCGCGTACACCACGGTGATGACGCTGCTCGGCCGGCTCGCCGCCAAGGGTGCGGTGCTGGTGGACAAGGAGCGCGAGCCGTTCGTGTACGCGCCCGCGCAGCGCAAGGAGAGCGTGCTGCGCGATCGCCTGCGCGAGTTCGTGCGCGAGGTGTTCGACGGCCAGGCCGACTCGCTCGTGCTGAACCTCGTCGAGGACGAGACGCTCTCGCGCGCGGAGCTGCGGGCGATCGAGAAGAAGATCGCCGAGGCCGAGAAGGCCGGCGGGAAGGACAAGAAGTGACCGAGCTGGTCGCCGCCGGCGCGGGCGCGAAGACCGCGATGAGCGTGCTCGCCATGCTCGCCGTGCAGGGCACGCTGCTCGCGATCGTCGCCGCGGTGCTGCTGCGCGCGGCCGGCCGCCGGCCCGGGCTCGCTGCCGCGGTGTGGCTCGTCGTCCTCGCGAAGTTCGCGGTGCCGTTGTTCCCGGCGCTGCCATGGTCGCTCTCCGATCTGATCGCGCAGTGGCGTCACCCCGAGGTCGGCCCGCTCGCGTACGAGGCCGCGGCACCGATCGGTCCGGAGCCCGCCGTCTCGTTCTATCCCGCGCTCGGCTGGCTCGCGCTCGCCGCGCTGTGGGCCGCCGGGACGCTGTACGTGCTCGGCCGCGCATTCGCCGCGCACCGCGCGACCGTCGCCGCCGCGCGGGTCGCGGCCGACGCGCCGGCCCACGCCCGCGCGCTGCTCGCCGAGCTCGCCGCCGCCCTGCGCGTCCGCACGCCGCGGCTCGCGGTCGGTGCCGCCGAGGTCGGCCCGCACGTGGTCGGCGTGTGGCGCACCACGATCGTCGTGCCGCCGGCGTTGCTCGAGGATCACGGGCTGCTCCGTGCCGCGCTGCTGCACGAGCTCGCGCACGTCCGCCGCAAGGACGCGCTCGCGCGGGCGCTCCAGATCTGGGCGACCGCCGTGTTCTTCTGGTGGCCGGTCGTGCGGCTCGCGTCGCGCCGGCTCGATGCCGCGCGCGAGGCCGCGTGCGACGCCTGGGCCCTCGAGGCCGCCGGTGTGTCGCGCCCCGCGTACGCGCGGCTGCTCGTCCGCATGGCCGCGCTGCGCACCGCGGCCGCCCCCTCCCTGGCGGCGCCGCGCGCCCTGAACGCGCGCGTCGCGGCCGTGCTCGGTCCGCCGGCGCGCGCCCGCGTGGGCCTCGTCGGCAAGCTCGCCGTGCTCGCGTGGGCCGCGATCGCGCTCGGCGGCGCCCGCAGCGCCGCGGCGCGCGGCGAGCCCGAGGTCTGCATCTACACGCCCGAGATGGCGGAGGCGCTCCGCCAGGCGCACCCCGAGGCC
>JAEUJX010000007.1 GCA_016794545.1 Myxococcales bacterium | reverse complement strand
GAAGCTCCACAGCGCGTTCTCGTCGCGCCGGATGCGGCCGAGGTTGACGCGCGTCGAGTGCAGGTAGTGCAGCCGGCCGAGCGCGCCCGAGCGCAGCATCTCGCGCAGCCGGGCCACCGCCGGGTGGTGCACCATCAGGTGGCCGACCATCGCGCTCCGGCGCGACGCGACGGCGGCCTCCGCGACGGCGCTCGCGTCGCGCAGGCTCATCGCGAGCGGCTTCTCGACGAGGACGTGCTTGCCGGCCTCGAGCGCGGCGATCGCGAGCGCGGCGTGCGTGGGCGCCGGGGTGGCGAGCACGACGGCGTCGATCTGCGGATCCGCGAGCACCTGGTCGGCGTCGCCGACGAACCGCGCGTCGGGCGCGAGCTTCTTCACGCGCTCGGCGACGCTCGGATCGCGGTCCGCGACGACCCGCAGCTGAGAGCCCGGCGTCGTCGCGATCACGCGCACGTGATTCGCACCCCAGGCGCCTGCGCCGATCACCGCGACGCCGACGCGCGCGGTCACAGGGCCCAGCGAAGGCCCGCGAGGAGCTGGTGCCGGACGAAGCTCGGATCATCGACGGCGCCGTCGGTCATGTACTCGTAGTCGGTCTGCACGGCGGTGAAGTGGTAGTCGATGCCGACCGCGAGCGAGTTGCGGAAGTTGTAGTGCACGCCGGCGATCACCGAGAAGATCACGTCATCGCGCGTGGGCGGTCCACCGACGATCGTGATGCCCTCGTAGGTGCGGAAGTGCACCTCGGGCTGGACGAGCAGCGAGAACGGCACGAAGTCCTGCTGGAGCCACAGGCGGACCACGTGGTCGCGGTAGTAGTTCGCGTTGACCGAGTCCTCGTAGCGGAGGTCGTACGTCAGGGCGGCGCGGCCGAGCGGCGAGTAGCGATAGCCGAGCTGCGCGCCCGCGGTGACCGACGAGTACGACGGGCCCGAGGCGTAGAAGCCGTTCGTGTAGCCGGCGTGGAGGTTGAAGCTGGTCTTCGGCGTGAACAGCGTCGCGAAGCCGGCCTGCGCGACCAGCGGATACGACGACACCTTCATGCTGTCGCCGAGGCCGCCGTACGCCCCGAGCGAGACGTCGGCGAACACGACGGTCTGCGGCAGCAGGCGCCACTGCGGGTGGATGCCGAAGCGGTGCTGGAGGCGATCCGCGAACTCCAGATCGGAGCGCTCGAAGATGTCGAGCGTGTTGTTGTAGTAGAGGTACCCGCCGATCGACCGCGTCGTCGGGTGGTAGATCAGGTTCAGCGCGAGCGTGTTGATGTCGCGGTTGGTGTCCGCGTCGGTCTCGAAGTTCGCCGCGCGGATGAGGCGCGTGAAGTTCTCGTCGAAGCCGAACGACCACGTGCCCATCGGGTTCACGAGGCCGCGGATCGTGGCCCCGACGCCGAGGCCGCCGACCTCGTTGACCGTGTCGTTGCCCGACAGCATCAGGTCGTACGAGAGCCGCAGGCTCGCGCGGTACTGGAAGTCGCCCTGGTCGACCGCCTCGGAGCCGCCCGCCGCGTTCGTCGGCGTCAGGCGGGAGGTCGACAGCGAGCCGGCGCCGACCTCGGCGAGCAGGCGGAGGATGCCGGCCGCGTTGGTGGCCCGGTCCTCGTAGAACACGTTGGAGACCACGCCCGTCGCCACGCCGAAGATCGGGTGGATGACCGTGCCCTCGCCGACCTTCACGCCGTCGCCCTCGACGCCGTTCGACGGGGCGGTGGCGTTCTCCGGATCGAACGCGGTCACCGAGATGCCGTCGTCGGCCGCGGCCACGCCGGCGGCAGCGACGAGCAATCCAAGGACAGTCAGGGAGCGGGACATGAAGCGAAGGGCGGGCGGGCAAGTGCCCGGTACCAAAGGAGGTGACATTACGCAGACCCAGGCTGTAGGGTCAACTCGTTCATCGCGTCCCGTTAGTAGTCTCTCGGAGGCCTAGCGTTCATAGAACCGTGCGATCTGTCGCACGATCTCCGTACGGGCCGCCTCCGCGAGGGCCGGGTGGATCGGGAGCGCGAGCACCTCGGCTGACGCGCGTTCGGCGACCGGGAGGGACCCCACGCGGAGCCCAAGCGCCCCAAAGCACGGCGCCCGGTGGAGCGGCTCCGGATAATAGACCTCGGTCGCGATCCCCGCGGCCGCGAGGTGCGCGCGGAGCTCGTCCCGGCGCGGGGCGCGGATCACGAACTGGTGATAGACGTGCGCCGGGTGGTCGGGCGGCAGGCGCAGCTCGGCCGGGAGCCGCGCCGCGGCGAACAGCGCGCGGTAGTGATCGGCGTGGGCGCGCCGGGCGCGGGTCCAGGCGGGCAGGTGCGGCAGCTTCGCGCGCAGCACCGCGGCCTGGAGCGCGTCGAGCCGGAAGTTCCCGCCGATCGCGACGTGGTGGTACTTCGGCCGCGCGCCGTGATTGCGGAGGAGCGCGATCCGGTCGGCGAGGGCCGGATCGTCGGTGAGCACGGCGCCGGCGTCGCCGAGCGCGCCGAGGTTCTTGGTCGGGAACATCGAGATCGCCGCCGCGAGGCCGCGCACCGGACCGGCGCCGAGGCTCTGCGCGGCGTCCTCGACGATCGGGATCTCCGTCACCGGCAGCGCGGCGGGGTGACCGAACAGGTGCACGGGCAGGATCGCCTTCGTGCGCGGCGTGCACGCCGCGAGCGCGGCGGCCGGATCGAGCGCGAGCGTCGCGTCGTCGACCTCGGCGAACACGGGCCGCGCGCCGAGCCGGGCGATCGCGCCGGCCGTCGCGAAGAACGTGAACGGCGTCGTCACCACCTCGTCGCCGGGCCCGACGTCGAGGGCCATCAGGATCGCGAGCAGCGCGTCGGTGCCCGAGCTCGTGCCGACGGCGTGACGCGCGCCCGCGAACGCGGCGAGCTCGGTCTCGAACGCGGCGACCTCGGGGCCGCCGACGAACACGCCGCTGTCGAGCACGCGGCGGATCGCGGCGTCGACCTCCGCGCGGATCGGCGCGAGCTCGGCGGCCATGTCGAACAGCGGGATCACGTCACAGCTTCTTCAGCTGCGTGCACGCCTCGGAGGCGCCGAGCTTGCACGCGGTGGTCAGGTCGGCCTTCGCCTCGGGCAGCATGCCGGCGTGCGAGCGGAGGATGTAGCGGTTCACGTGGAACTGCGCGTGGTCGGGCTTCATCTGGATCGCCCGGTCGACGTCGTCGAGGCCCTTCCGGTCGTTCGCGAGCTGGTAGCGCGCGAGGCCGCGGCCCATCCACGCCCACGGATCGCCGGGCGCGAGCTGCACGGCGCGCGTGCACTGCGCGACGGCGTCCTTCGCGCCGGCCTCGGCGAGCACGGTACACATGCGGACGTTGGCGCGCTGGTGCTGTGGCTCGATCGCGAGCGCGTGCCGGATGCTCTCGATCGCCTCCGGCGTCGGTTGCATCAGCGACAGATCGAGCCAGCCGGTGACGCTCTGCGGGCGGAGGCGGACGATCCGCTCGAGCAGCGGGCGCGCCTCGTCGCGGTGGCCGGCGGCCGAGTAGACCTGCGCGAGCTCCGCCATCGCCTCGACGTCCGTCGGATCGCGCTCGAGCGCGGCCATGAGGTCGGCGTACGCATCGCGCGCGCGGCCCTGGTGATCGCGCAGGATGCCGCGGTTCCGGTACGACTCGTGATCGTCGGGATCGATCTCGATCGCGCGGGTCATCGCCTCCTCGGCCTCGCGCGCACGGCCGCGGCGCACCTCGACGTAGCCCTTCGCGGCCCACGCGTTGCCGTAGTCGGGGAAGTCGGCGAGCACGCGGTCGAGCTTCGCGAGCCCCTCGTCGGTCCTGCCGGCGGCGAGGTAGATCACCGCCTGGCCGAGGCGGTTCGAGCGATCCGGGTTCTTCGCGACGTCGGCGTCGATGCTCGCCATCGCCTTCACCGGATCCGGCTCCTCGAGGCGATCCTGCGGGAAGATGTTCTCGCCGGGCGGCGCGCGCATCTCGTCGAGCCGGCTCGGCAGGTCGTTCGGGATGCCGCGCACGTCGAGCGCGACGAGGCCCGGGACCGGCGACGTGTACTTCCCCGGCGGCGGCACGGTGACGAGCGCGTCGGGGACGCCCGCGTCGCGCGCCACCGCGACCGGCGTCTCCGTGGTCTCGGCCTCGGTCTTCGCGCGGCCGCGCAGCGCGATCCACGACACGGCGGCGGCGAACCCCGCCGCGAGCACCGCGACCGCGATCATCGGCCCGAGCGCGCTGCGGCGGCGCTTCACCTCGACGGGTGTGGCGACCTCGACCGACGGCGTGACCGACGTGGTCGCGGGAGCCGGCGCGCCCGAGCGGCTCGACTTGGCCTCCGCCTCGTCGGCGAGCGACAGCAGCTCGGGATCGGTCGGTGCGTAGGCGAGCGCGCGGTCGACGTGCGCGAGCGCCTGGAACGGCCGCGCCGCGGCGATCGCCTCGCGCGCGAGCCGCTTCTCGCGGCGCACGCGAAACGGCGCGACGCGCTTCACGTACTCGGCGGGCGCGTTCGCGATCGCGGCGCGCTCGCGCTGGCGATCCGCATCGTCGATCCAGTCGATCGCCCCGCGGAGCTCGGCCGCGAACACGGCGACGGCCGGGCGCGCGAGCGGCGCGCGATCGAGGCTCTGCGCGACGAGCCTCGCGAGCTCGGGTGCGCAGCGCGGATCGACCGCATCGAGCGGCGCGTACGATCCGACGAGCGCGGCCGCGGCCTCCTCGGAGGCGCGCGTGCGCGCGAACGGCCGCTTGCCGGCGATCAGCTCGTACAGCATCACGGCGAGCGCCCACACGTCGGCGGCGGTGCCGACGCCCGAGCCCTCGATCTGCTCCGGCGCCATGTACGGCACCGAGCCGACGGCCGTGCCCTCGGCGGTGTGCCGCGACAGCTCCGGCCCCCACGCGAGCCCGAGATCGACGACGACGACACGGCCGTCGGGCGCGATCATGACGTTCTCGGGCTTGAGGTCGCGGTGGATCAGCGAGCGCTCGTGCAGCGCGGCGATCGCGGACGCGACGGGCTCGAGCAGCAGCACCGCCGCTTCCGGGCACAGCGTGACGCCTGCGGAGAGCAGACCGCGCAGCGTCTGGCCCGGGACGAGCGGCATCACGAGGTACGGGCCGAGCTCGTCGTCGACGCCGTGATCGACGAGCGTGACCAGCGCGGGGTGATCGAGTCCGCGCAGGATGTCGACCTCGCGGCGGAACCGCGCGTGCGCGGCCTCGGGATCGAGGTCCGCGGCGGGTCCGAGCAGCTTCACCGCGACCGCGGTGCCGTCCGCGGTCTGCGCGCGATAGACCTGGCCGGAGCCGCCCTCGCCGAGCCGCTCGAACAGCTCGTAGCTCGCGATGCGGATCGACGGGGCCGGTGCCACCACGGCGCGCACTCTACGGCGATCCCCGACGGCGTGTTAGCGTTTTCGCGTGCACGTCGTCGTCACCGGAGCGGCAGGCTTCATCGGGTCGCATACCACCGAGCGCCTGATCGCCGCCGGTCACCGCGTAACCGGCCTCGATTCCTTCGACTCGTACCTTTATTCCAGCGACCGCAAGCGCACGAACGCCGTCGCGCTCGCCGCGCTTCCCGGCTTCACGCTGATCGAGGGCAACATCTGCGACCGCGACGCCGTCGCTCGCGCGATCACGCCCGACGTCGACGTCGTCCTCCACCTCGCGGCGCTCGCGGGTGTTCGCCCGTCGCTCGCCGAGCCGCTGCGCTACCTCGACACCAACATCGTCGGCACCGGCGTGATCGCCGAGCACATGCGCGCGCTCGGCCTCCGGCGCCTCGTGTTCGGCTCGTCGAGCTCGGTGTACGGCGCGCGCCCCGGCGCGACCGAGGCGTTCCGCGAGGACGATCCGTGCCTGACGCCCGCGTCGCCGTACGCCGCGACGAAGCGCATGAACGAGCTGCAGCTCTCGACGTATCGCGATCTGTTCGGGCTCGGCGTGTTCGCGCTGCGGTTCTTCACCGTCTACGGTCCGCGCCAGCGGCCCGATATGGCGATCTCCAAGTTCCTCGACGCGGTCGCGGCCGGCCGGCCGATCACCGTGTTCGGCGACGGCTCGTCGCGCCGCGACTACACGTACGTCGATGACATCGTCTCCGGCGTGATCGCCGCGCTCGAGCGCGTCGCGCCCGGCGCGTTCGAGATCTACAACCTCGGCGGCACGCAGACGATCTCGCTCGCCGAGCTGGTCGGCGTCGTCGAGCGTACCGTCGGCAAGGCCGCGGTGATCGATCGCCAGCCCGATCAGCCCGGCGACGTCCCGATCACCTACGCGAACATCGATCGCGCGCGCGCGGCGCTCGGCTACCAGCCGACGACCACGGTCGCGCAGGGCGTCCCGCGCCAGTGGGCGTGGGTTCAGGCCCGGCCGATGCCGTAGTACGTGAAGCCGGCCGCGCGCGCGTCGGCCATCGGCCACACGTTGCGCCCGTCGACGAGCACGTGCGTGCGCATCGCCGCCTTCAACCGATCGAGATCCGGATCGCGCAGCTCGTGCCACTCGGTGACGAGCACGACGGCGTCCGCGCCCGCCGCCGCGCTGTACGCGTCCTTCGCGAGCTCGATGCCGGTGTTCGCCGCGCGGATGTTGTCCATCGCCGCCGGGTCGTAGCCGGCGATCGTCGCGCCCGCGGCGCGGAGCTGCTCGATCAGCACGAGCGCGGGCGACTCGCGGATGTCGTCGGTCTCCGGCTTGAACGCGAGGCCCCAGATCGCGACGCGCTTGCCCGCGAGGCTTGGGCCGAAGTGCGCGAGCACGCGCTCGCCGAGCAGCCGCTTCTGCCGCTCGTTCGCGCGCTCGACCGCCTCGACCACGCCGAGCGGCACGTCGACCGCGCGCGCGGTGTGTCGTAAGGCTCGGAGATCTTTCGGGAAGCAACTCCCGCCGAAGCCCGCGCCAGCGAACAGGAACTTGTTGCCGATGCGCGGGTCCGAGCCGATGCCTTTCCGGATCGACTCGATGTCCGCGCCGACGACCTCGCACAGGCGCGACAGCTCGTTCATGAACGAGATGCGCGTCGCGAGCATCGCGTTCGCGGCGTACTTCGTGAGCTCGGCGGACGGGATGTCCATCACCTGGATGCGATCGTTGGTGCGGAGTACGCCGCGGTACAGCTCGCGCAGCACGGCGATCGCCTGCGGGTCGTCCGCGCCGACGATCACGCGCGCGGGGCGGAGGAAGTCGTTGACCGCATCGCCCTCCTTGAGGAACTCGGGGTTCGAGGCGACGGCGAACGGCTGCTTCGCGGTGGAGCCGACGGCTTCCTTCACCTTCGCCGCGGTGCCGACGGGCACGGTCGACTTCGTGACGATCACCGTGAAGGTGGTGAGCGCGGCGCCGATCTGCTTCGCGGCTTCCATCACGTACGACAGGTCAGCGCTCCCGTCATCGGCCGAGGGCGTGCCGACCGCGATGAAGGCGATCTCCGCGCCGGCGACGGCCTCGGCCGTCTGGGTCGTGAAGTGAAGGCGACCGAGCCGCGCGTTGCGCTCGATCAGATCGTGAAGGCCCGGCTCGTAGAACGGGACCTCGCCCTTCTTCAGCGTCTCGACGCGCGCGGGGTCGATGTCGACACACGTGACATCGTGGCCGAAGTCGGAGAACCCGGCCCCGGTGACGAGGCCGACATAACCGGTGCCAACGACGGCGATCTTCATGACCGGCGCACGCTACCATGCAGCCCGGTGAGCAACGACCCGGCTCTCGTGCTCGTGATCACGCCGCTCCGCGGTGCGCATCCCGTGCGGATTCCGCTCGCGAAACGGATCACCAGCATCGGCTCGGATCCCTCCGCCGATGTCCGCCTGCCGACCGCACCACCGCACTGGGCGGTGGTGCATCGCGGGGACACCGGCATCGAGGTGTCGCTCGCGACGAGCGGCCATCGCCAGAAGCTCGCGCCGGGGCAGCTGCTCGAGTCCGAGGGCATCTCGCTCGCGCTCGAGTCCACGGCCGGGGCGCGCGATCGCGAGCGCTCGATCGAGGAGCTGGTCTCCGCGCTCGCCGCCGTCGACTCCGCCGAGCGCGCGGTCGAGCTCTTGCTCACCGGCCTCATCGGCGCGTCGGGCGCGGACCTCGGCGCGCTGATCCTCGTCGAGGCCGACTCCTACTCGGTCGCCGCCGCGCGCGACAAGGACGGCGCGGTGCTCGATCGCGCGGCCGAGCTGCTCAGCGACACGATCGTGAAGGACGTGCTCGGCACCGGCGAGCGGCTCCAGCTCGACGACGTCGCCGGTCACAGCCGGTACGCGGCGCTGCCGTCGGTCGCGGCGCTGCGGCTCGCGAGCGCGCTGTGCCTGCCGATGCGCCTCGACGGCCGCACGCTCGGCGCGGTGTTCCTCGCGCGGCACGATCGCGCGAGCGTCGACGAGCGCACGCTCGCCGAGCTGCGCATCCTCGCGGCCGTCGCGGTGCCGTTCCTCGCGCAGCTCCGCCGCGCGCCGCAGCTCGGCAGCGACGAGCTGCTCGGCGAGTCGCCCGCGGTGCAGGCGCTGCGGCACCTGGTGAAGCGCGTCGGCCCGAGCGATCTGTCCGCGCTGCTCCACGGCCCGTCGGGCTCCGGCAAGGAGCTCGTCGCGCGCGCGATCCACCAGGCGAGCCCGCGCGCCGGCAAGCCGATGATCGCGATCAACTGCGCGTCGGTCGCGCCGACCCTGCTCGATGCCGAGCTGTTCGGCTACCGCAAGGGCGCGTTCACCGGCGCGGTCACGGATCGCGTCGGCCTGATCGAGGCGGCGCACGGATCGACGCTGTTCCTCGACGAGATCGGCGACATGCCGATGCCGATGCAGGCCGCGCTGCTCCGCGTGCTCGAGCAGCGCGAGGTGAAGCGGCTCGGCGACAACCTGCCCAGGCCCGTCGACTTCCGCCTCGTGTGCGCGACCCACAAGGATCTCGAGGCCGAGGTCGCCGCGGGCCGGTTCCGTGCGGACCTGCTGTTCCGCCTGCGCGAGGTCACCGTCGAGGTGCCGTCTCTCGCCGAGCGCGGCGACGACATCGTGCTGCTCGCGCACGCCTTCCTCCGCCAGGCGGAGCGCCAGCTCGGGCTCGCGCTGCACACGCTGACCGACGACGCGCAGGCCGCGCTCCGCGCGCACCCGTGGCCCGGCAACGTGCGCGAGCTCAAGTCCGCGATGCGTCGCGTGGCGATCCTGGCGGACTCGAAGCTCATCCGCGCGGCGGATCTCGGCCTGCCCGGCGGAGCGAAGCCCGTCGCCGACGCGCCGCGCTCGGCCGCGCCACCGCCGGTCGGCGGCCACGCGGGCAGCGTGAAGCAGCTGATCGACGACGCGATCGCGGCGGGCGCGCCGGTGCAGCCGCTCGCGAACCTGCGCGACGAGCTGGTGAAGCGCTACGTCGAGCTCGCGATCGAGCGCTGCGGCGGCGATCGCGAGGAAGCGGCGAAGCAGCTCGAGATCGGCGTGCGCACGCTGTATCGCTACATCAGCTGATCATCGCGGGCAGGCCGCGATGTTGTACATCGCGCCCTTCGCGACCGGCTTGCCGGCCGGCGCGGCGACGAAGCCGACCGTCCAGCCGTTCTCGGTCTGGTACGCGATCACCGCGGTCGACTCGTCGACCTTCGCCGCGCCCGCGGGCGTGACGCCGCCCATGTCGATCGCGAGGCGCGACGTCTGCTTCGCGGTGGCCACGTCGATCACGACGAACTCGTTCGCGCTCTCGATCGAGAGCACGCCGAGGCGCTTCGCATCGAGCGGGAACGCGAAGCCGCCGCCGAACCACTTGCCGCGGTTCGCGCCCTTGGCATCGACGAGCACGGCCTGCGTGCACGGACCCGCGCAGTTGTACCAGTTCGCGATGATCGCACCGCCGACGAGCTCGACACCGCCGAGCTCCGGCTTGTCGATGTTGCCCTTGTACTCCTTCGGCGCCTTGAGCTTCAGTTTCTTGTCGCCGGCGACGACCCACAGGTTCGAGCCGAACGCGACGTGCTTGCCGTCGTCGCTCGCGAGGGCGGTGAACGTCGCGGTGGCGTCGTTCTCCTTCGCCTCCTTCGCCGCCGTCGCGAGGGCCGCGGCGAGCTTCTTCCCGACCGGCTTGCACGCACCACCGGTGCACACCGCCCACGCGCCGGCGTCCTGCTTCACCTCGGACACCGGCTTCGCGGCGCTCTTTGCCGGGGCGGTGACGGCCTTCGGCGCCTGCGTCGCGCTGAACGCGAAGCAGGTCTCGACCGGCGTCTCGTCGCTGCTCGTGAAGCACGCGGTCGTGGTGCCGCCGGCGCTGACGAACCGCGGCGAGGCACCATCGAGCGGCGCGCACGGCGCCATCGGCCGCGGTGCCGGCTTCGGCGGAGCCTTGGGTTGCGCCGACGCGATGCCGGCAGAGACGAGACACGACACGATCACCACCCGGGTCTTCATGCCGCGGTTGGTAACACGACTGCCAACTGCCGCGTTTGGCACGTTTGAGCCACGGTGGTTCGAGAGGTTGGGCGGGCATGACGACTGCAATTCGGTGGGGCGTGCAGCGCCGCAGCGGTCTCGCGGTCCTCGTTCTCTCGCTCGCGAGCGCGCTCGCGTTCGCCGTGGTCTGGCTGTGTCAGACCCGGCGCGACCTGAACCGGCTCGGCGCGCGCATCCCGACGCCGTGGTTGCTCGCCACCCCGATCACCGCGCTCTACTTCCTGTGGTGCTGGGCCGAAGGTGCGCGCCACGTGACCGCGGGGCGGATCTCGACCGTCGGCGCGTTCCTCGCGCTCTGCCTGCTCGGTCCGCTCGGGATGGCGCGGCTCCAGGAGACGTTCAACGCGCTGTCGGATGGCGGACGTGCGCCGTCCGCGCGGTGGTATCGACCGGCGCCCGGATGACCCGCGCCGTCGGCAGGTGCGTGAGCGTGCGGATGCGGCGCGAGAGGCACGCGGCATGAGCGGCGTGGAGGAGTGCCGCGATGACACCGAACAGGAAGAACGTGGCGGCGAGCGCGATCAGCAGGATGCCGAGGTAGAGCTTGCTCGCGGCGGCCATGCCGAACCCGAACAGCGCGAGCGAGTAGGCCACGACCGCGGCGCCGGCGCTCACGTACTTCCGGTGCTCCGCGAGCTCGCGGTTCAGGCGGGCCAGGTCGGCGGTCACGCCACCAGCATACCCAGCGCTCGACGGTCCGGGCAGCGGAAGTTGCGCCTCCGTGCCAGGGCGCGCGGGTGCTGCTAGCATCGACGCATGTGGCGCGTGCGCACGATCGTGACTTTCGGCGTGGTCCTCGTCGGCGTGCTCACCGGTTGCTACAAGGCGGCGTCGTCGAAGACCAGCGATACGACGCGCGAGATGCGCGAGGCGAGTCGCGTCGGCTGCCTCGACATCGCCGTCGATCGGCGCACCGACCTCGGGACCACCGCGATCGTCAGCTACGCGTTCGAGAACCGCTGCGGTCAGCCGGCGCGCGTCGACCTCGGCTGGGCGCAGGTGATCGGGCGCACCGCCGAAGGCGCCGAGCTCGCGCTGATCCCGACGAAGCAGATCAGCGCCGTGACCGTCGGCGCGCACGAGCAGACCGAAGCGACACTGGCGTACCCCGCACCGACCGCGATCGGTCAGCTGTGCGTCGACGTCGCGTCGCTCGCGCAGCAGACGCCGGCGCAGTGGCGCTGCTTCGGAAACCCCGAGGCGGTCGCCTCGCGTTAGATCGTGATCTCGTCGCCTTCGCGCGCCGGGATCAGCTCGATGTCCTTGCCGCCGCGGGTGTCGAGCCACGTGCGGCACGCCTCGATCAGCGCGTCGACGTCGTCGTCGATGTAGTCCTGATCGTAGTGGAACGTCACGAGGCGCTTCACGCCGGCCGCGATGGCCGCGGCCCCCGCGTCCTCGTAGGTCGAGAACCCGCGGTTTCGCCGCGTGATCTGGTTGTGCGGGAAGTACGTGGTGTCGTGCAGCAGCACGTCGGCACCCTTGTAGAACGCGACCGCGGCCTCCGACGGCGGCGCATCGGCCTCGGGCTGCCCGACGTCGCTCGCGTAGACGAACGTCCTGCCGCCGTCCTCGATGCGGAACGCGAGCGCGGTCGTCGAGCCGTGCGGGTGCTCGTGCGCGGTGATCGTCATGCCCTCGGCGGTGAACGGCGTGCCGAGCGGCGCAGCCTTGACCTCGAACGTCGCCGCGAGGTTCTTCAGCGTCTGGAGCGGCGAGAAGTTCGGATCCATCTGGCCCTCGAGGATGTCCTCGAGCATGTCGGACGAGCCGTACGGACCGGGGCCCCACACCGTGAACTGGTTGCCGGGGATGAATACCGGCGCGAAGAAGCCCAGGCCCTGGATGTGATCCCAGTGCGTGTGCGACAGCAGGATCGACGCCTTGCCATGCCCCTTGCCGAACTCGCGCGCGAGGAGCGAGTTGCCGAGGTGCATGAGCCCGGTGCCCATGTCGATGATCACGAGGCCGCCGTTGTCGCCGGTCACCGAGACGCACGACGTGTTCCCGCCGTAGCGGTTCGTGTCGGGCCCCGGCGCGGGGATCGAGCCACGCACGCCCCAGAACCGGATCTTCATTCGTCCCCCAGCGGGATCTCGAGCCCCTCGTACGCGCTCACCAGAGCGAACCGATCGTGCTGCGCGGCGACGACACCGCGGAACTGCTCGAGGATCTGGTCGTTCTCGTCGTCGGTGCGCAGCGGCGCGTGGTGGAACAGACAGAGCGTCTTCGCCTTGGCCTCGCGCGCGATCGCGATCGCGTCGTCGGGGTGACTGTGCCCCCAGTGCGGGCGCTGGCGGTACTCCTCCTTCGAGAACTGCGTGTCGTAGATCAGGAGGTCCGCGTTGCGCGCGAGGTTGATGACCCCGGCGCGCATCTGCGCGAGCTCGGCGGCCGTCTCCGGAGGGAGCGGGCCGTCGAGGCTCGGCGCCTGCTTGACGAAGTCGGTGCCCAGCAGGAAGTCGGCGAACGGCGCGGTGTCGCTGCAGTACACGACGGAGGCGCCGTCCACGTCGACGCGATACGCGATCGCGATCCACGGGTGGTTGAGGCGCGTGACCGAGACCTTCGCGGTGCCGATCGTGAACTTCTGCCCCTCGATCACCTCGTGGAACTTCATCTGGGCCTGCATCGCCGAGAGCGGCACGGGGAAGTACGGCGCGCGGTTCTGCGCCGAGAACACCGCCTCGAGGTGCATGTCGCGCTGCCGCGCGTAGATCGCGATCTCGTTGCCCTTCTGATACGCGGGCGAGAAGAACGGCAGGCCCTGCACGTGATCCCAGTGCGTGTGACTGATCAGGATCGACGCCTTGCCCTTGCCCTCGCCGAACGCATCCTCCATCAGCGACTTGCCCAGGCGGCGCAGGCCCGTCCCGGCGTCGATGATGATCGGGTGACCGCCCTTGGGCCGCACCTCGACACACGAGGTATTGCCGCCGTACCGATTGGTCGTCCGACCCGGCACGGGGATGGATCCGCGGACACCCCAGAACCTGACCTTCATCGTTCGGCGCCGAGGCAAACCTAACGCTTGCGGGGGCCTAGCGGCTAGAAGACCTTGCGCGAATCGAGAAGGATCGTCACCGGACCGTCGTTGACCAGCTCGACCGCCATATCCGCTGCGAACTCGCCCGCTTCGACGCGCGTGACGCCCGCCGTGCGCAGCGCGACGAGGCTCTGCTCGTACAGCGCGCGTGCCGCATTTGGCTCCAGGGCCCCCGTGAAGGCCGGCCGGCGGCCCTGCCGGACGTCCCCGTAGAGCGTGAACTGCGAGACCACGAGGACCCCGCCGCCGACGTCGAGCACCGAGCGGTTCATCTTCCCGGCGTCGTCGGCGAAGATCCGGAGGTTCACGATCTTGTCGACCGTGTACGCGAGGTCGGCCGCACCGTCCCCGGCGCCCGCGCCGAGCAGGACCAGGAGCCCCCGGTCGATCTCGCCCGTGACGCGGCCCTCCACCGTGACCTTTGCCCTGGAAACTCGCTGCACTACGGCGCGCACGCCGCGACAGTAGCAAGCCCCGCGCAGGCGAAGCGCGCAGCAAACGCGAAGCGTTTGCGAAGGTTGTGGAGCAACCCCCTCGCCTTGCCAGGGGTCCAAGCCATCGCTAGGATGCCCGCGCTCATGAGGTCCCTGCTCGTCGTCACCGCGCTCCTCGTCACGGGCTGCGGCAAGGAGATCGGCGACAGCTGCATCATCTCCAGCGACTGCGACCCCAACGGCCAGCGCTTCTGCGACTCCTCCTCCACCGAGGGGTACTGCACGATCCAGGGCTGCGATTACGACACCTGCCCCGAAGAGGCGGCCTGCATCCGGTTCTTCACCGGCAACTTCGAGAACCGCCCGTGCACCGAGACCTCGCAGTGCACGCTCGACGAGCTGTGCTCTCTCGAGGGCCACTGCGTCCCGCGCAGCTCCGAGGTCCGCTGGTGCATGCGCACGTGCGACGGCGACGGCGACTGCCGCGACGGCTACGAGTGCCGCGACCTCCAGAAGATGATCGACCACGGCGGCGAGCCCGTCCTCGCCCCCGGCGTGCCGATCGACTCGAAGGCGCCGAAGTTCTGCGCGGCCGCTCCGAGCTGATACGTTCGACGCGTGTCGATCGGTCGGTTCCTCCTGCGCCGCCTCGGCTCGGGTCTGATCACGATCCTCGGCGTCTCGATCCTCGTCTTCGCGTTCCTCCACATCGTCCCCGGCGACCCGGTCGATCACCTCGCCGGCGACAACGCGACCCCCGGCCAGCGCGAGCAGCTCGAGAAGTGCCTCGGCCTCGACCAGTCGCTGCCGATGCAGTTCGTCTCGTTCCTCGGCCACATCGCCGACGGCACGCTCGGCCGCCAGTGCGCGGGCGGCGGCGGCGACAAGCGCACCGTCGCGGGCCGGATCTTCGAGGTCATGCCCTACACGATGTGGCTCGCGCTCGCCGGCATGCTCGTCGCGATCGTGCTCGCCCTGCCGCTCGGCATCCTCGCCGCCGTCAGACGAGGCACCTGGATCGACACGCTCGCGACCACGGCCTCGCTCTCGATGGTCGCGATGCCGCAGATGATGTTCGCGCCGCTCCTCCTGTTCTGGTTCTTCATCACGCTCGGCTGGTTCCCCGGCCCCGGCGAGACCGGCGCGCTCGCGCTCGTCCTCCCGGCGCTCGCCGTCGGCACGCACCTCATGGCCATGCTCGCGCGCATGACGCGTTCCTCGATGGTCGAGGTGCTCGGCGAGGACTACGTCCGCACCGCGCGCGCCAAGGGCCTGCCCGAGAGCCGCGTCCTCTACGTCCACGCGCTGCGCAACGCGCTGCTCCCCGTTATCACGATCGCCGGCCTGCAGTTCGGCTCGATGCTCTCGGGCGCGATCGTCATCGAGAACGTGTTCGCGCGCCCCGGCCTCGGCACTACACTCCTCCAGGGCATCCAGGAGCGCAACTACCCCGTCGTCCAGGGCTGCGTGCTCGTCATCGCGGTCATCTACGTGGTGGTCAACATCCTCGTCGACCTCGCCTACGGCCTCGCGGACCCGAGGATCCGCCGCGCATGAAGCGCCTGAAAGGCCTCAAGCTCTCCCCGAGCGCCTGGGTCGGCCTCGGCATGGTGCTGACGTTCGTCCTCGCCGGCATCTTCGGCCCCTGGATCGCGCCCTACGACGTCTCCTCGCAGGCGATCGATCTCACCCACAAGTTCGAAGGCCCGTCGTCCGCCCACTGGCTCGGCACCGACTCCAACGGCCGCGACGCGCTCTCCCAGCTCCTGTTCGGCGCGCGCAAGGCCCTCATGCTCTCGGGCATCGTCGTCGCGATCACCGCCACCATCGGCCTCACGCTCGGCACGCTCGCCGGCTGGTACCGCGGCTGGGTCGACGAGGTCCTGATGCGGTTCGTCGACATCCTGCTGTCGTTCCCCGGCATCCTCATGAACATCGCGATCGTCGCCACTGTCGCGAACCCCGGCGTCGGCGTCGTCATCCTCGCGCTCGCCGCCAACGGCTGGGTCGGCTACGCGCGCGTCGCCCGCGGCCAGGTCCTCGCCCTGCGCGAGCGCGACTACGTGACGGCCGCGATCGCCCTCGGCGCCTCCAACCGCCGCGTGATGTGGAAGCACCTGGTCCCGAACCTCATGGGCCCCGCGCTCGTCCAGATGTCGTTCGGCCTCGGCGCGATCATCCTCATCGAGGCCGCGCTCGCCTTCCTCGGCCTCGGCCCGCAGGTCGACTACACGTGGGGCTCGATGCTCGATCAGGCCCGCACGTTCCTGTGGAAGGACGACTGGGTGAAGCTCTACGCCCTCATCCCCGGCCTCGCGATCATGTGGGTCGTCCTCGGCGCCAACCTCCTCGGCGACGGCCTCCGCGATCGCCTCGATCCGCGCCAGCGAGGCAAGTCCTAGTGGCGCTCCGCGTGCGCGTCTGCCGCCTCGCGGATGTCGTGCCGGGCGAGCTCCGCGCGTTCGCGGTGAGCGGCGTGACCTGGCCGGTGATCGTGACGTACGCCGAGCACGAGCTGGTCGCCGTGCCGGGCGTCTGCCCGCACGAGGACGTGCCGCTCGCCGACGGCCACCTCGACGGCACCGAGCTCGTGTGCGGCGGCCACGGCTACGGCTTCGATCTGAAGACGGGCACGTGCACGCACGACAAGGCGCTCGTGCTGCGGCGCTACCCGATCACCGTCGTGGGTGATGAGGTCTGGGTCGATCTTCTCTAGCGCGATACAAGGAGGCGTTACTGGTCAGGACAGACGATCGAGGCTCGGTTGCTGGAGGTCGAGTCGCTCCGGCGGATGTGGATCGAGATCACCGGCGATCCGGATCAGCCGATCCAGAAGGTCGTACACAAGCGGTGCCGCGGCGAACCGGGGTTGTCATGATCGTCGGCTACATCTTCGTCGCGAGCGACGACGAGGGCAGGCTCGCCGGTGAGCACGCCGGCCGTGCTTCGGTCTCGCGTCAGGCAGTCACGACAATGGCGCGCAGGACAGGCTCCAGAACGAGCACGCGCCGCCGAGGTCAAGGCCGGTGTATAGAGGTTGGATGTGGACGTGTCGACTGGGTGGTTGGCTCGCGATCCTCACCGCGGCGTGCGTACCTGCTCCGGTCGGCGCGCAGTATCAGGGCACCGGCGCGCCGGCGCCTGGCTATCGCGCGCCATACGGCCAACCGGCTCCCGCGGCGCTGCCCGCCGGGCTCGAGGGGACCTTCTACGCGATCAACGGTAGCCTGACGTTCCGCCCGGACGGCGCCTACGTCCGCGGAGAGTTCATCGGGCCCGACTTCCGGATCGACCTGTCCGGGGAGGTTCGCGGCGAGGTGGTGTCGGGTCAGTACGTGACGTCGTCGTCGGGGCGGCGCGGCAACTTCACCGCGCGGCGCGATGGCGAGCTGCTCCGGCTGAACCTCGACGGCGACGAGTACCCGCTGGAGACCTCGCCGGTGATCGTCGATGCCGGAGGCTCGACGCCGCCCGCTGCGCAGCCGGCCCGACCCGCCGACCCAGCCGGTCCGCCGCCGGCTCCGCTCGCCACGGATGCGGCCACCGGCGCCATCCACACCGACAAGATCGGCGGCTGGCAGATCCGGGCCCCGGCGCGATGGAGCCGCGAGTATCCGACGGTGTACGCCAGCCCGAGCAAGCGGACCCGGATCCTGCTGAAGTTCCTCCGCGCGACGAGCCTCGCGGCGGCGATCCGTCAGGAGCTCGACAGCCTCTCCAACGCGACGACGCGGAGCAGACCGCGGGACGAGACGATCGGCGGTCTTCGCGCGGTCGTGATGGACCTGTCGGGTCACCGCACCGACGGCGACGATCCCCTCCAGTGGCGCGCGATCTGGATCGCCGGCACCGAGGGCGTGTTCGAGATCATCAGCGTCGGTTCGCCCGACGAGGCCGAGCAGGCGCGCGTGCAGGTCGACGGCATCGCTCGCACGCTCCGCTTCGTGCCAGCCGATCGCGGCCCCGTGGCACGTGCCGTCGGATGCTTCAGCTTTTTCAACGCGAGCTCGGGCGTGACCGTCTCGCGCACGGTGCAGCTCGACGGCAAGGGCAACGCATCGGCGTCGGGAGACGTCGCGTCGGTCACCGAGGTCAAGGAGTACGGGAGCGGTCGTCACGCCGGCTACAGCGAGGGCTACGTGAGCACCGATCCCGAGAAAGGTGTGTACGGCATCGACGGCGACACGCTCACCGTTCAGTGGAACGACGCGACCGCGACGACGTACCGCATCCACTGGAACGGCGGGCGCATCGGGTACCTCCAGCGAGGCTCCGACGCCTACGTGGCGTGCATCTGACCCGCGCGAAGCCCGCGCAGGCCGAGCTGGAGGATGATCAGCGCGTGATCGTGCCGGACGCCTGACGGCCGATTCGCGCGGACGTGATGGTGGCCGGCTCGCCGTCGACGGTGAACGTGCCGCTCGTCGTGGCGTCGCGGTACGCGGAGTACGAGAACTCGATGACGTTCTCGTCGTGGAACCAGCTCCTCTCGGGGTGGACCACGCCACGGCCGAACCACCGAAGGTCGATGTCGAGCGTGACCGACGGACCACCGGAGTACGAGTCGACCACGAGCTCGCCGCGGTACCGCGCGTAGCTCAGGCCGAGCACCGTGAACGAGCCCTCGGCGAAGCCGGCGAACCCGTTGCCGGTGCCCGCGCAGGTGTCCTCCTGTGAACCTGTGACGTAGATGCCATCGGCGAGCTCCCCACCGAAGCGGGCGTTGACCACGGCGATCTCGCCCACCGTGGTGACACAGCCGTCGTCGGAGACCTGCTCGAACGAGGCGACCGCCGCGCCGCCGCTGACGAGGGCGACCGTGGGCGCCGCACTCGCGGTGGTGGGCACGAGCGCGAGGGCGAGAACGATGAATGGCGTGCTGCGCATGACGGGCATCGTGCCGATCAACGCCATCGAGCGTCAATCTCACGACGCCGTCCCGGCGTCGTAAGAATCGGGACCCAGCTTACGCTCTGTGCGCCCCCTGAGAGGTGTGTGAGATGCGCGGCCGAGTGCGATCATCAACGCTAAGGGACATGCGAATCCCCCTGGCCATCGTGATCTCCCTCTCCGTGTTGTCCTCCGCCGCGCTCGCGAGCCCGGATTACCAGTGCAAGGGTGACCGGGTGGAGAAAGGCGGCCTCACCAAGTTCACGATCCGGCGCTCGGGGAGCGACTTCGCGATCGAGAAGAACGGGAGCACGGTAGGCAACGGCGTCAAGCGCGGCAGCAAGCGCGCCGTCGAGGTGAGCGGAAGCACCAAGGCGACGATCGAGAACGGCAAGATCGAGAAGAACAACCTGAGCTGGAGCACGGTCGCGGACGCCCAGCGAGAGTTCGAGTGCGAGGGAGACGTCGCGGCGACGTTGTGGGTGTTGTTCAAGCTCGGGATCCTGCCGTAGGCAGCGCCGCGGCCCGCGGTCGATCGGACGCGGGCCCGCGAGGCCGAGTACACTGATCGGATGACGGGGGGGCTGCGGTCGATCTTCATCGGGCTGCCACCCGTCGTGCTGCTGGCCGTCATCGGCCTGCTGGGGATGCCGTTCTGCGCGACGTGTGGCGGTCACGACGAGGCGGTCACCGAGCTCGTCGTGAAGTGCAAGCGAGCGACCGAGCTGCTCGGTGACGATGCTCACCCCGCGCGGATCGGCGTCGCGTGTGGCAGCACCGAGAGCTCGGGCGGTAACGGCAACGCGAGCTGGACGCTGCCCTACACCGGTGCCCGCGACCGTGGCACCGTGTCGTTCGATGCGATCAAGCGCGGCGGAGTGTGGCGCGTCGATCGCGCCACGCTCGAGGTCGGCGACGAGATCATCGATCTGGTCGCCTGCTCGTCGCGGGGCTCGACCGGCCCAGCCGCCGGCGGGGCACGCCTGTCGCAGACGAACGCCGACGCCGCGCAGGCGACGTTCTCCGGCAAGGTCCTGCGCTCCACGCACGCGACGGTCGCGGTCGGTGCCGAGTGCACCGGCACGCTCGAGCGCGAGCGCGGCGGCCCGACGGCGCACGTACGCGTGACCTGCCAGGTCGCGAACGCTGCGGAGGCCGCCGTCGCGTACGACGGACGCGGCGCGTTCACGCTGGACGTGCGCGACGCCGCACGCTCCGACGACGACCACATCGAGTACAGCGACAGCGCCGCGCCGGAAATCAAGTGCCGGCTCAGCGCGGCCGACGGCAAGGGCACGCTGACCCTGTGGTCGACCGCGCCCACGTGGGAGCTGGTCGTCGAGCTGTAAACAACTCTCGGCGTTCGTGGAGCGAGGCGAGCTACCGACGAAGGCCGAGGCGGCGAAGATCGCGAATCGGGCTCCGCGCCGCGACGACTGGACGATCTCCTGTTGCGAACGGCCGATACAATGAGGCGTGCAGCCGCTCGGCAAGGATGTGCGAGAACCGCTCGTGCTTCTGAACAAGCATGATGTCCGCTACCTGATCGTCGGCGGATTCGCGGTCGCGGCTCACGGAACGCCGAGGTACACGAGGGACCTCGATCTCTGGGTCGAATGCTCGCGTGAGAACGCGATCAAGCTCCTCGTCGCGCTCGACGAGCTCGGCTTCGAGAGCCTCGGCCTCACCGAAGAGGACTTCGCGACACCCGACATGGTGATCCAGCTCGGGTACGAACCGAACCGGTCGACTTCCTACCGGACTCAGGGGCGTTCGCTTCGACGACGCCTACCCGAAGCGCATCTCGACCAAGGTCAGCGACATCCCGGTTGCGATCATCGATAGGGACTCCCTGATCGCAAACAAGCGCGCTCTCGGCCGGTCGCAGGATCTGACCGACGTCGAGGAGCTGGCCAAGAAGTGACGAAGCCACGAACGATCGCTGGCGTGGTTCGAAGGGCGCGTCTCGGCGAGGTCGACGAGTGCGCGGAGCGCCGCGAATACTGGTCAGGCCAGACGACCGAGGCTCGGTTGCTGGAGGTCGAGTCGCTACGGCGGATGTGGGTCGAGATCACCGGCGATCCGGATCAGCCGATCCTGAAGGTCGTACACAAGCGGCGCCTCGGCGAACCCGGGTCCTCATGATCACCGAGCTGCAAGACGGTGCCTATCGCATCACCGTTCAATCTCTGGATGTTCCCTGACCGTGGCCGTCGCGTCAGGCACCGACGAACTTCTGCAACACGCGCTGGAGCTCCTCGACGCTGACGTCGATGTGCTCGACGACGCGGCCGTAGAGCATCGCGGTCGGCACGGCGCCGCCGCCGCGCTCCTGCTGGAGCTCGGCGAGCTGCCAGAGGATGATGCACTCGAGGCGGGTGAGGCCGTCGCGCGCGTCGGGGAGGTCGCTCAATCCTTGTCGACCACGCGCGCGGAGGGCAGCGGCTCGGGCTCGGCCTTCTCGCTCTTGTCGGCGGGGCCGGAGGCGTTGGCCTCGGCCTTCATCATCTTCTTGATCATCGGCGCGACGAAGAACAGCGCGACGGAGACGACCAGCGCGGAGACGATGAGGAACGGGAACAGGAAGCCGAAGCCGCGGTTCTCGGCGAACCCGGCGGCGCGGCCGGCGAGGTAGTTGCCGATCGCGGTGCCGAGGAACCACGTGCCCATCACCATGCCGGCGAGGCGCTGCGGCGCGAGCTTGGACATCGACGACAGACCGACGGGGGAGATGAACAGCTCGGCGATCGTGTAGACGAAGTAGAGCGCGATCAGATATCCGCCGCTCACGCGCTGCGCGTCGGGAACGATCTGGCCGGCCTTCTTGAGCGCCGCCATCTCCTCGAGGCTCGGCACCGTCGACAGCGTCGGGAGCATGACGACGAACGACAGCGCGACGAAGATCATGCCGATCGCGAACTTGACGACACTCGACGGCTCCTTGCCGGCGCGCGCGAGGCGGACCCACATGAAGGCGAACACCGGAGCGAGCGCGACGATGAAGATGCCGTTGACGCTCTGGTAGTAGCTCGCCTCGATGGTGAGGCCGAGCAGCTCGCGCCTGGTGAGATCTTCGCCGAACACGGAGAGCGTGGTGGAGGCCTGCTCGAAGATGCCGAAGAACGCGATCGCGCCGATGAACAGCGGGATCATCGCGATGACGCGGCGGCGCTCGCCGGCGTCGCGGGCCTTCGTGAAGAAGCCGTAGAACACGACGATCGCGCCGATGCCGAGGCCGATGCCGAAGATGTCGCCGATCGTGTTCGGCGAGATGTCCGTGCCCATCGCGAGCGCCCCGAAGAACACCGCCGCTCCGACGAGGCCGCCGATGATGATCTTGAGCCGCATGACGTCGCGCGCGGCGACCTCGGGATCCTCGGGGATCGTCGGGTGGAGGCCCGAGTCGCCGAGGTCCTTCTGCTGGAGCAGATACTGGATCAGGCCGCCGACCATGCCGATCGCCGCGGCGGCGAAGCCGAAGTGCCAGCACCAGGTGGGATCGATCCCGTTGTCGGCGAGGAAGCCGCGGAAGCTCTCGCTCTGCGCGAGGAAGCCGCACACGAACGGCGAGATCGTCGCGCCGATGTTGATCCCCATGTAGTAGATCGTGAAGCCGGCGTCGCGGCGGTTGTCGTCGGCGCTGTAGAGCTGGCCGACGATCGTCGAGATGTTCGGCTTGAGGAGGCCCGTGCCGAGCGCGATCATGATCAGGCCCGGGTAGAACGTGTCGGTCATCGGCATGGCGAGCAGGCCGTTGCCGATCGCGATGCCGATGCCACCGATGGTCACGGCCTTGCGCTGGCCGAGGAACCGGTCGGCGATCCAGCCGCCGGGCAGGGACAGTAGGTAAACCGACGAGAGGAACAGCGCCATCGTCAACCCGACGGAGGCGCCGCTCATGCCGCGTCCGCCGACGCTGACCGGCGCAAGCATGTAGATCGTAAGGAAGGCGCGCATCCCGTAGTACGAGAAGCGCTCCCACATCTCGGTGAAGAACAGCGTGCGGAGTCCGATCGGGTGTCCGAAGAACGCGCGATCCCGGTCCTTTGCCATGGCGGCGGACCATAGCCCGAAGGCCCACCCGGAAGGGAAGGGGGGAAGGCGCCCGGCGACGGGGGTGCGACGACCGCGCGTCGCATGCTGCTAACCGCGGTCTCATGTGGCCAGGACCACACGCTTGCAATCACCTGGCAATTGGGAAAGATCCGCCCCCATGAGGAAGATCTCGTTCGCGCTGGGGGCTACGGCCGCCGTGCTCCTGCTCGGCGCGTGCACGCCGGAGAACCCGCGGTTCGCGTTCAAGACGGCCGAGCGCCGCGGCGTGCTCGAGTCGAACGGCCTGCGCTTCGTGATCATGCCCGACATGACCACCGATCTCGTCGAGGTCGACGTGCACTACGAGGTCGGCGCCGCCGAGGACCCGATGGGCCGCGCGGGGCTCGCGCACTTCGCGGAGCACCTGATGTTCCAGATGCGCCCCGACGGGCCGAACACGCCGCCGATCTTCCAGACGCTGCTCGAGCTCGCGACGTTCGTGAACGCGTTCACGAGCTGGGACATGACGCACTACTGGACGACGGTGCGCTCCGAGAACTTCGACTCGATGATGAAGATCGAGGCGATGCGCATGTGGTTCGCGGCCGACATGCCGGGCACGCCCGAGGCGCCGGCGTTCGGCTGCTCGACGCTGCCCGTGTCGGAGTTCGAGCGCGAGCGCGAGGTCGTGCGCAACGAGATCCGCGCGCAGTCGGGCGCCGATGACTACATCGTGCAGCTCGTCGAGGAGAAGATGTACCCGAACGGCCACGCGTACGAGCGGCTGGTCGGCGGCAACGACGCGCAGATCGCCGCGTCGCAGCTCCCCGAGGCGTGCAAGTTCCTGAAGGACTACTACACGCCCGAGCGCGCGACGGTGGTCATCGCGGGCGGCGTCGACGTCGACAAGGCGGTCGAGGCCGTGCAGAAGTGGTTCGGCAAGATCCCGAAGCGCGCGTCCGCGCCGCGGACCGAGGTCAAGCCGTTCACGCCGCCGCACCAGAAGCAGGAGATCGAGGCCGACGTCGAGCGCCCGTCGCTGTGGATCGGCTGGGCGCTGCCGCCGCGCAACACGCCCGACGGCGAGGCCGCCGAGTTCGGCGTGCTCCAGGCGTTCTTCCGCATCGCGCGCAAGGGCGAGGAGTACGGCTTCGCGTACCGCGTGACGCCGACGGTCCTCGGTGGCGCACTCGCTCCGCTGTTCCTCGTGAAGATCGAGCTGAAGGGCCTGAACAAGGTCGACGAGGCGCTCGAGTTCGCGCAGACCGCCGCGCGTCAGGCGTACCGCGGCTGGGACGAGGGCACGTGGGAGCAGCTCGAGGAGGCGAAGAACCGCCAGAAGGCGAGCTTCATCGCCGGCCTCGAGGCGCTGAGCGATCGCACGCTCGCCGTGTCCAACATGGTCCAGTACGAGAAGGACATGGAGTTCTCGTCGGACAAGATGTACATGTTCCACGCGCTCGAGAAGATCGAGAAGTTCGACAACGCGCGCGTCGGCCGCGCCGTCAAGAAGGCGCTCGCGTGGGACAAGGCCGGCATCGTGCTGGTCAAGCCGAACGAGAACGCCCTGAAGGGCGACACCCGCTCGAAGGTGAAGTTCTCGCCGAAGGAGCACGTCGTGCAGAACGCGACGGTCGATCCGGCCGAGGCGAAGCGCCCGCTGCGCATCGCGACGGAGCTCAAGTCGCTCGCCGGTGCGCACCGGTTCCAGATGGGCAACGGCATGAACGTGGTGCTGCTGCCGATCCACTCGATGCCGCTCGTGACCGCGCAGATCATCTACAAGAACGCGGGCGACGCCTCGACGCCGGATAACCCGGCGCTCGCCGCGGCGGCGGGCGGCTTCATCCAGCGCACGCCCGACATGGATCCGAACATGGCGCAGAACACCGACGTGTTCTCGCGCACCGGCATCGAGATCAACTGCAACACCAACGACGACGCGATGACGTGCGGCACGCACGGCGTGAACATCTACCTCGACGTCATGGTGAAGGGCCTCGAGCGCATGGCGAAGGCCGGCGTGTACTCGCAGGAGGGCCTCGAGCGCTGGCAGAAGCGCACGAAGGAGGACTGGAAGCTGCCGTCGACGCAGGAGCAGAACGAGTACGTCCGCCAGGTCGTCACCGCGATCTACGGTCCCGATCACCCGTACACGAAGACGGCGATCCTGACGCCCGAGATGGCGGGCAAGATCCACAAGGACTCGCTCGACAGCTTCCGCGACAAGCACTACCGCGCGGGCAACGCGACCCTGATCCTCGTCGGCAGCTTCGAGCTGAAGCAGGCCGAGAAGCTCGTGCGCAGCGTGTTCGGTGACATGGGCAAGGGCACCGTCGACAAGCCCGTCGATCCGAAGCCGTTCAAGCGCACCGGCCCGACGTACGTCGGGGTCAAGAAGCAGAAGGAGGACCAGCAGGTCACCGTGACGATCGCGTACCCCGCGGCCGGCGGTGTCGACGGTCAGGAGGGCGCGCGCCGCGTGCTCGCCGAGATGATGAACATCCGCGCGGCGAACATCCGGTTCAAGAAGGGCTCGACGTACGGCCTGTCGTTCGGCCGCCAGGCGAAGGTCGGGCCGTCGGCGTACATCCTGCGCGGTGGCGCGGTGATCGGCGGCACGATCGACGCCGAGCGCGCCGGCGAGTCGATCAAGGCGATCCGCGACAGCCTCGACGACATGCGCAAGGGCGATGCCGACTTCGACGCCGACTTCGTGCGCGCGCGCCGCAAGCTGATCGGCAACCTGATGGGCGAGTCGACCGTGACGTACGAGCTCGCCGCGCGGCTCGGCTTCATCGCCACGCACAACCTGCCGCCGAACTACTACAACACGCTGTTGCAGCAGATCGCCGCGGTGTCGCCCGCGCAGATCCGGGCCCTGATCAAGACCGAGCTCGACCCGGCCAACGAGATCGTCGTGGCCCTCGGCGACAAGGCGCACCTCGACAAGGCGTTCGCGGAGGCCGGGATCAAGGACGTCAAGATCATCGAGCCCGAGTACAAGTAGCCCGCGGGTACGCTAGATTGCGCGTGGTGTTCTCCACGCGCGAGGCGACCCCCGCCGATCGTCCCGAGATCGAGCGACTGATCTCCGAGATGATCCCCGGCGTCGACGTGCAGGCGCGCTGGCGGTGGCTGTACGAGACGAACCCGGGTGGCCGCGCGCTGACCTGGCTCGCGATCGCGCCGACCGGCGAGGTCGCCGGCTGTACGTCGTTCTTCCCGTTCCGGCTGTGGCTCGACGGGCAGGAGGTCCGCGCCGCGCTCGGCGGCGATGGCTACGTGCGCCCCGCGTGGCGGCGGCGCGGCCTCGGCGGTCTGATGCACGACGCCTCGCGCCGCGACATGGAGAAGCACCGCATCGGCTGCATGTACGGCGCGCCGGGCGCGATGAACCTGACGCCGCTCAAGCACGGCGGCTCGCGCGAGGTCGGCCACGTCACGCGGTTCGTGCGGCCGGTGCGCGTCGGCACGTCGCTCGGCGGCGAGCTGTTCGCGCGTGTCGCGAAGCCGCGCTCGTCCGCCGCGCTGTCGCCGGTGATCCACGGCGACGCGCGGCTCGATCGCATCTGGCAGGCGGCGCGCGAGGACCTGCGCCTCGCCGCGATCCGCGACGCCGCGTTCTATGCGTGGCGCTTCCTCGACGCGCCGGCGCACAAGCAGCCGCCGTACGTGATCGAGCGAGGCGGCGAGCCGATCGGCGCGTGCGCGCTCGAGCTGATCGGCGGCGGCGACGAGCTGCACATCGTCGATCTCGTCGTGGTCCCGGGCGCGTGGCACGCGTGCCTGCGAGCGATCGCGGCGCACGCGGCGACGAACACGCGCGCGCGCACGGTCAGCATCAAGCTGTTCGCGCTCGACGCGCGCGTGCGTAAGATGTGGCTCGCCGGCTACCTCGAGCGCGACAGC
>JAEUJX010000774.1 GCA_016794545.1 Myxococcales bacterium | reverse complement strand
CCAGGCCGAACGTCGCCCGCGCCGCCGCGTGCGCCGCCGTGGGCGTGCCGGTGTCGTCGCGCACCACGTGCGGCGGATCGATGATCGCCGGCGCGCCGTCCTCGTCGGCGAGCCGGCAGCAGAACAGCGTGAACAGCGGAGCCGCGCCCGCACGCGGGATCACGTCCTTGCTGCGGACGAGCGCGAGGTCGGCCGCGAACACGGCGGCCTCCGCGCGAGCGCGCTGTACGGTGGGGAAGCAGAACACGAAGCGTCCGCCGGGCGCGAGGTGAGCGCGAGCGGAGCGCGCGTAGTCGCGGATGTCGCCGCGCAGCTCGAAGCGCGCGTGCTGCTTCTGCGAGTCGGCCGGGAGCACGCCCTCGGTGACGTCCCAGTACGGCGGGCTGCCGGTGACGAGGTCGAAGCGATCGGGGCGGCGCACGTCGCGCAGGTCGCCGAACACCGGGTGCACGCGGGAGGTCAGGTTGTTCGCCTCGATGTTGCGGACGAGCAGCGAGAAGCTGATCTCCTGCGCCTCGATCGCGACGAGCGTCGCGCCGGCCGGCGCGCGCCACAGCGCGAGGAGACCGACACCGCCGATGCCGGCGCCGAGATCGAGGAGCCGCTGCGCCGTCGGTGCGTTCTCCGCGGCGTACCAGCCGGTCAGCAGATCGTCGGTCGAGTGGCGGTGCCCCTTCACGCGCTGCGCGAGCGTCCAGTCGCGCGTCAGTCGGTCGACGCTGATCGGGTCGTCCTCCACCGCGCGCCATCATACGCGCGGTGACCGTGCGGACCCGCGTACGATCTCGATACGTACGATTCACATACCCGAGCCGGTACCCGACGCAGATGTGTGGACAAGCGGAGCCGCCTGTTCCCCACGCCCGGAGGCTGATCGAGCGTGGGGAACAGACGACGGGTCAGCGGTTGGGCTTGCGCGCGAGCTGGATCGCGGCGAGCGGCTGCGGCGGCGTGATGATGTGCCCGTGGGCCGGCGTCCAGCGGGACTTGCGCGCCGCCGGGCCCGTGGGAACGGGCGGAGGCAGGTGCGAGATGTCGACCAGCTCGACGGACACCACCTCGATCAGCTGGTCGTCCTCGACCGGCATCTCGACCTCGGTGAGCTCGAGGACGTCCATCGCGATCGCGCGGACCTCGGCGCACGACGGGCGTGCCTCGGGATCCTCGGCGAGCATGCGATCGATCAGGCGCGTGAGCTTGCGCGGGGCGCCGGGGCAGCGCTCGGTCGCGGAGAGCTCGTCGCACGGCCGCGCGCCGGTGAGCGCGGTGAACGCGACCGTCCCGAGCGCGAGGACATCGTCGCGCAGGTCGATCAGCGCGGCCTCGGCATCGTGAAGGCGCGCGTCGCTCCAGCCGGTGATGCACAGCGGGAAGGCGCGGCCGCGGGTGCGCACGAGGACCTCGGGGCGGAGGTTGCGGTGCACGACGCCGCGGCGGTGCGCGTGCTCCAGCACCTCGGCGGCGTCGCGAAGGAGCGCGAGCACGTCGTGCACGGGGAGCGCGCGACCGGACGCGAGCTGCTCGGAGAGCGGCGTGCCCTCGATCAGCTCGCAGGCGATCCACGGCCGGCGGGCGACGACCCCGCAGCCGAACACCCGCGGCACGCCGGGGTGCGCCATCGCATCGAGCAAGCAGGCCTCGCGCATCAGCTGGACCGCGGCCGGGGCGTGATCGGCGAGCGCGGCGTCGAGCACGATCAGCTTCGCGCGGCGGGGTAGCACGACGTGGGTCGCCTCGTAGCCCTCGAGGTTCCAGCCGCCCGCGAGGTCGCCGTCGATGATGTAGTCACCGAGCCGACTCCCCACGGCAAAGCGCGTACTGCCCGTCATCGAGGCACCGGCAAGTGCACCTGCCGTGCCTCGCGTAACCGCCCGTCACCGCTCGGGGCGACGCCCGGGACAGTTGACCTCAGCGCGCGCGATCCGGAACGCCAGACCGCAGCTGCGCGAGCGCACCGTGCAGCTGGTCGAGATCGAACGGCTTGGGTAGCGCCGGTATCCCACTCGCGAGCAGCTCCGCCGCGTCGCGCGGGATCGACCCGCCGGTCATCAGGATCGTCGCGGCCGCCTGCGCCGGCGACAGCGCGGCGAGCTCGCGATGGAGCTGCACGCCGCTCATCGCCGGCATCACGACATCGCACAGGATCGCGTCGAACCACTGCCCCGCGCGGACCAGCGCGAGCGCCTCGGCCGGGTGGTTCGCGATCGTCACGTCGTGATCGCTCGCGAGGAGACGCCGCAGCGCACGCGTGATCACCGCGTCGTCATCGACGATCAGAACGCTCGTTCGCGAGCCCACCCACCCACATCGTACGTCAGCCGCGGGTGCGAGTGCGGCCCGAGATACGGATCGAGAACCCCTCGTCGACCTGCTCGACGTCCGCGGGCAGCTTCTCCGGAGCGATGGTCTGCGGCGTCCAGCGCCGGGGCTCGATGGGCAGGAGCTCCATCGCGCCGGCGAGCCACTTCGCGCGCTCGCGGACCTCCGCGCTGCTCGGCCGCGCCCCGCGCCCGGCCATCATCGCGTCGATCAGCGTGGCGACATCGCCGGGCGCCCCCGGATACCGCTCGGTCGACGAGCCGCCGGTCGCCGCGACCTCGCCGGTCAGCGCGCGGAACGCGATGCGGCCGAGCTCGTGCACGTCGTCGTTCGGGTCGACCTCCGTGTGCGCGGTGTCGAGCGTGCAGGCATCGCTCCAGTGCGTGAGCGTGACCGGGAACCGGCGCTGCGAGGCGCGGATGATGGATGCCGCCGTGACGTTGCGGTGCGCGATTCCGCGCTGGTGGATGTGATCGAGGATGTCGGCGACATCGCGGATCAGGACCACGACGTCGGCGACCGGCAGCGGGACGTCGCCGATCAGCCGATCGAGCGGCTCGCCTTCGACGTGCTCGAACGCGGTCCACGGCCGCCGGTCGGGGAGCACACCACACTCGTATACACGTGGGATGCCGGGGTGCGAGAGCGCCTCGACCAGGCACGCCTCGCGGAGCATGTGCACCGCCATCTCCTTCAGGTAGCCCTGGTCACCGTGCATCACCTTGAGCGCGGCCTGGCGTGGCAGCACGACGTGGCGGGCGACATAGACGATGTACGGACCATCGCTGCGGAGCTCGCGCTCGACGACGTAGTCCCCGATCCGCGTTCCCCCGGGGAAGCGATCGCGGGTGACCGTGCGGCTCACGCGACTAGCCTTGCACGCTTCGGCGACCGGCGGCAGTGCTTTCTGGGTGTGCGATAGAGCCGCGCATCAGCACCCAGTAGATCCCACCGGAGAGCCCGAAGCCCACGAACCAGGCCCAGTCGTAGATCGCCTTCATCGGCGGCCAGAACGCCCCGAGCAGCGCGACCGTCGTGCCGACCAGCGTGGCGAACACCGCGGCCATGTTCCAGCCGTTCGTGTAGCGGTACGCGCCGTCGGCGACGTACAGCGAGCGCAGGTCGAGCTGCTTCTTGCGCAGGATCCAGTAGTCGACGATCAGCACGCCCGCGACGGCTCCGAGCGATCCCGAGTAGCCGAGCAGCCAGCCGAAGATGTAGCTATTCGCGTCGCGCAGGAGCTCCCACGGGAACATCAGGATCCCGATGATCCCGGTGATGAGGCCGCCGCGCTTGAAGTCGATCTTGCGGGGGAACGCGTTCGCGAAGTCGTTCGCCGGCGACACCACGTTCGCCGCGATGTTCACGGCGAGCGTCGCGACGACGACCGTGAACATCACGATGCCGACGACCAGCCGGTTCGAGAACATCGAGCCGAGCACGATCGGGCTCTCGATCGCCTTGCCGTAGATGATCACGGTCGCGCTCGTGATCACGATGCCCATCGCCGCGAACACCGTCATGGTCGACGGCAGCGCGACGACCTGGCCGATCGCCTGCTCGCGCTGGCTGCGGCCGAACCGCGTGAAGTCCGGCATGTTGAGCGACAGCGTCGACCAGAAGCCGATCGTCGCGGTGAGCGAC
This sequence comes from Myxococcales bacterium, assembly GCA_016794545.1. Taxonomy (GTDB): domain Bacteria; phylum Myxococcota_A; class Polyangia; order Haliangiales; family Haliangiaceae; genus JABFXX01. Next base: position 5,793 of record JAEUJX010000774.1, on the reverse strand, counting down.
GGGATGAACAGCGACGCGAACGCGCCCGGCTTGCCTTCGCTCTCCATGATGGGCCCGAGGCCGTCGGCCTTCCACACCGCCCAGCCGACGAGGATCGCGGTCATCACCAGCACGAACGGCGCTGCGAACCGCTCGAGCCGGCGGACCAGCTCCATGCCCTTGTAGATGATCAGGATGTTGAGCGCCCAGAACAGCGCGAACGAGATCCACAGCGTGCCGGGGAACCAGTCCTTCTCGGGCCAGTCGTTGAACGAGAACCCACCGAAGTAGCCGAGCAGATCGTTCCAGCCCGGCCACAGCGACGCGATGAACGCCTGGAGCGCGAGGCCGCCGATCCACGCATTGATGCCGAACCAGCCGCACGCGATCAGCGCGCGCATCAGCGCGGGGAGGTTGCTGCCCGCGGTGCCGTACGCCGCCCGCGCGAGCACCGGGAACGGGATGCCGTACTTCGTGCCGGGGTGGCTGTTCAACAGAATCGGCGCGAGCACGATGATGTTGCCGAGCAGGATCGTCAGCAGCGCCTGCCACCAGCTCATGCCGGCGGCGATCAGGCCCGACGCCATCGTGTACGTCGGGATGCAGTGGGCCATCGAGATCCACAGCGCGGCGTAGTCCCACGTCGACCACGTGCGCTTCGCCACCGGCACCGGCGCGAGGTCCTCGTTGTAGAGCGGCGAGTGCTCGAGCTTGTCCGGAGCCGTGAGCTCCACGCGCCCGTCATCGTGCGTGATGGTCTCGTCGGTCTGACTCATCGACGGTCCGAACCTAGTAGATTCATGTGCGTGAAGCGAGCATTCGTCACCGGAGGTTCGGGGTTCCTCGGCCGGAAGCTCATCGCGACGCTCGTCGGCCGCGGCGTCGCGGTCGTGGCCCTGTCGCGCAGCGAGAAGTCCGACGAGCTGGTGAAGAAGCACGGCGCCACCCCGGTGCGCGGCGACCTCGACGACACCTCGGCGATGCAGGCGGGCATGGCGGGTTGCCAGGTCGTGTTCCACGCCGCGGCGTACGTCGACGAGCACGGCAAGCTCGCGGACCACATGCGGGTCACCGTCGAGGGCACGAAGCACGCGCTCGCGGCCGCGCGGGCGGCCGGCGTGCCGCGGTTCGTGCACGTCGGCACGGAGGCCGTGCTCGCGGACGGCAAGCCGATCGTGCGCGCCGACGAGACGCGGCCGTACGCCGCGAAGCCGGCCGGGCCGTATTCGCGCACGAAGGCCCTCGCGGAGCAGGCCGTCCTGGCCGCGAACGGGCCGGGCCTGACGACCGTGTCGATCCGCCCGCGCTTCATCTGGGGCGCCGACGACACGAGCCTCATGCCGAAGCTGATCGAGGCGGTCAACAGCGGCACGTTCGCGTGGATCGGCGGCGGCCACTACCTGACGTCCACCTGCCACGTCGACACCGTCGTCGAGGGCGCGCTGCTCGCGGCCGAGAAGGGCACGGGCGGAGAGACCTACTTCTTGACCGACGGCGAGCCCGTCGACTTTCGCGAGTTCATGACGGCGCTGCTGGCGACGCACGGCGTCGACGCGGGGACGAAGAGCGTCCCGCGCTGGCTCGCGAAGACCGCGGCGACGCTCACCGCGTGGATGAAGCGCCCGCCGGTGACCAAGCAGGCCGTCGCGCTGATCGGCGGCGAGGTCACCGTCGTCGACGCCAAGGCGCGGCGCGAGCTCGGCTACCAGGGCAAGGTCACGCGGGATGCGGGCCTGGCGGAGATGCGGGCTGTGCACGGTGCGGGCGCGTGAAGCGGTGCAGCGCGAGGTACGTGACGGGCGTCGTGAACAGCGTCAGGAGCTGGGACACGAGGAGCCCGCCGACGATCGCGACGCCGAGCGGGAACCGCAGCTCGCTGCCGGTGCCCGTGCCGAGCGCGAGCGGTAGCGCTCCGAGCAGCGCGGCGAGCGTGGTCATGAGGATCGGCCGGAACCGCAGCACGCTGGCCTCGTAGATCGCCTCCTCGGGCGTCTTGCCCTCGCGCTCGAGCTCGAGCGCGAAGTCGACCATCAGGATCGCGTTCTTCTTGACGATGCCGATCAGCAGGATGATGCCGACGAGCGCGATCAGGTTCAGCTCGGTGCCGGTGACGAGCAGCGCGAGCAGCGCGCCGAGGCCGGCCGACGGCAGAGTCGAGAGGATCGTGATCGGATGGATGTAGCTCTCGTAGAGCACGCCGAGCACGATGTAGACCGCGAGCAGCGCGATCAGGATCAGCATCGGCTGCGACGCGAGGGACTCCTGGAACGCCTGCGCGGTGCCGGCGAACCGCGCGTGGATCGACGCCGGCATGCCGATCTCGAGGCGCGCGCGCTCGATCGCCTCGGTCGCCTGCCCGAGCGACACGCCCGGCGCCGTGTTGAACGAGATCGTCGTCGCCGGGAACTGGCCCTGGTGGTTGACGGAGAGCGCGACCGCCGACGGCGACGTGCGGACCAGCTGCGAGAGCGGGACCTGCGCCCCGTCGGTGCCGGTCAGGTAGATCGACTCGAGCGCCTCGGGCCCGTCGCCGGCCGACGGCGCGGCCTCGAGCACCACGCGGTACTGATTGACCTGCGTGTAGAACGTCGCGATCTGGCGCTGGCCGAACGCGTCGTACAGCGTGTTGTCGATCTGCGCCACCGTGATGCCGTGCCGCGCCGCGGTGTCGCGATCGATCTCGAGGTTCAGCTGCAGGCCCTGCGTCTGCTGGTCGCTCGCCACGTCCTTCACCTCGGGCAACTTGCGCAGCGCCGCCGTCAGCTTCGGCGCCCACTCGTCGAGCTCGGCGAGATCGGCGCTCTCCATCGTGTACTGGTACTCCGTGCGTGCCATGCGACCGCCGATGCGGACGTCCTGCACCGGCTGGAGGTACGCGTTGACGCCCGGCACCTTCGAGAGCTTCGGCCGCAGCCGCGCGATCACCTCGCCCGCGCTCGCCGTGCGCTCGGGTTTGTCGCGGAGGGAGATGAACATCGCACCGGTGTTCGTCGTCGTGGTGCCGAACCCGCCGACGTTCGAGATCACGTGCGCGACATCCGGATCGGACTTCACGATCGCGGCGAGCTGCTCCTGGCGCTCCTTCATCGCAAGGAACGAGATGTCCTGGGGGCCGTCGGTGCGGCCCATCAGCATGCCGGTGTCCTGCTGCGGGAACAGGCCGGTCGGCAGCTGGCCGTACAACCAGACCGTCGTCGCGACCGTCCCGACGGTGAGGAGCCCGACGATGATCCGGTGCCGCAGCACGACGCGCAGCAGGCGCCCGTAGCCGCGGACGATCGCCGCGAGGCCGCGGTCGAGCAGCCGCCCGATCCGGCCGGGCTTCCGGTGCGGCCGCAGGAGCTCGGAGCACATCATCGGCGTCAGCGTCAGCGAGATCACCGCCGACAGCGTGATCGAGATGGCGAGGACGACCGCGAACTCCTTGAACAGGCGGCCGACGGCGCCGCCCATGAACAGCAGCGGGATGAACACGGCGAGCAGCGACGCGGTGATCGAGACGATCGTGAACCCGATCTGCTTCGCGCCCTTCAGCGCGGCCTCGCGCGGCGACATGCCGTGCTCGAGCAGGCGCATGATGTTCTCGGTCACCACGATCGCATCGTCGACGACGAAGCCGGTCGCGATCGTGAGCGCCATCAGCGACAGGTTGTCGAGGCTGTAGCCGAGCGCGTACATCGCGGCGAAGGTCGCGACCAGCGACAGCGGCACCGCGACCGCGGGGATCGCCGTGGCGCGCCCCGACCGCAGGAACACGAACACCACGGCGGTGACCAGGAGGATGCTGATGATCAGCGTGAACTCCACCTCGTGGACCGAGGCCCGGATGGTCGTGGCGCGGTCGATCGCGACCTGCACGTCGATCGCCGGCGAGATCGACTTGGCGAGCTCGGGGAGCAGCGCCTTCACGTTGTCGATGACCTCGAGGATGTTCGCGCCCGGCTCGCGCCGGATGATCACCGAGACGACGCGCTCGCCGTCGAGCCAGCCCGCGACGTTCTCGTTCTCGACGTCGTCAGTGACCTCGGCGATGTCGCCGAGCCGGATGCCGCCGCCGGCCCAGCCCTCGCCGCCCGACCAGCGGACGATCACGTCCTGCCACGCCTTGGCATCGAGCAGCTGGTCGTTGACCGAGATCGCCTGCCACTGCTCGGCGCCGACGCCGCCCTTCGGCGTATTCGCGGTCGACGCCGCGAGCGCGAGGCGCACGTCCTCCATGGACAGCCCGAGCCCGGCGAGCAGCGCGGGGTCGACGCGCACGCGCACCGCGGGCTGCACGCCGCCGCCGACCCCGACCTGCCCCACGCCCGGGACCTGCGAGATCTTCTGCGCGAGCACCGTGTTCGCGGCCTCGAACACCTGGGGCAGCGGTACGGAGTCCGACTTGAGCGCGAGGATCAGGATCGGCGAGTCCGCCGGGTTGACCTTGCGATAGCGCGGCCGGTTCGGGAGGTTCAGCGGCAGGTCGCCGCCGGCGGCCTGGATCGCGGCCTGGATCTCGCGCGCGGCCGACTCGGGATCTCGATCGAGCTCGAACTGCACGGTGATGCTCGTCGTGCCGAGCGAGCTGGTCGAGGTGATCTCCGTGACGCCGGCGATCCGCCCGAACCGGCGCTCGAGCGGCATCGCGACCGCGGTCGCCATCGTCGTCGGCGAGGCGCCGGGGAGGTTCGCGCTGACATTGATCGTCGGGATGTCGGCGCGCGGCAGCGGCGCGACCGGGAGGTTCACGAACGCGACCGCCCCGGCCATCAGCAGCGCCGCGGCGAGCAGCCACGTCCCGATCGGCCGCCGGATGAACGGCGCCGAGATGTTCATCTACGGCCTCGCATGCTCGGCCAGCTCCTTCTTGATGAGGCCGAGCCTCCGGCCGAGCCGCTCCATGTACAGGTAGATGACGGGCGTCGTGTAGAGCGTGAGCAGCTGCGACAGGAGGAGGCCGCCCACGATCGTCACGCCGAGCGGGAACCGCAGCTCGCTGCCGGCGCCGGTGCCGAGCGCGAGCGGCAGGCCGCCGAGCAGCGCGGCCATCGTCGTCATCATGATCGGGCGGAACCGCAGGCGCGCGGCCTTCGCGATCGCCTCGTCCGGCGTCAGCTTCTCGTCGCGCTCGGCCTCGAGCGCGAAGTCGATCATCATGATCGCGTTCTTCTGCACGATGCCGATCAACAGGACGATGCCGATCAGCGAGATCACGTCGAACGGCTTGCCCACGAGGTAGAGCGCGAGGATCGCGCCGACCCCGGCCGACGGCAGCGTCGAGAGGATCGTGACCGGGTGGATGTAGCTCTCGTACAGCACGCCGAGCACGATGTAGACGGTGAGCAGCGCCGCGAGGACGAGGAACCACTGCGACGCGAGCGACTCGCGGAACGCCTGGGCGGCGCCCGTGAACTCCGCGCGCATCGCCGGCGGCGGCGCGAGCTCGGCGGAGGCGCGCTCGATCGCTTCGACCGCGTCGCCGAGCGACACGCCGGGCGCGGTGTTGAACGACAGCGTGACGGCGGGGAACTGGCCCTGGTGCGCGATCGACAGTGGCGACGGTCGGGTCTCGAAGTGCGCGATCGCGGACAGCGGCACGGGCTGGCCGCTCGACGAGCGGACGTAGATCCGCTCGAGCGCATCGGGCGAGTCGCGGTCCTCGGGCCGCACCTCGAGGATCACGCGATACTGGTTCAGCTGCGTGAACGTCGTCGAGACGATGCGCTGCCCGAAGGCGTCGTACAGCGTGTCGTCGAGCGCCTGCGTCGTCACGCCGAGGCGCGCCGCGCTGTCGCGGTCGACCGCGACGTGCAGCTCGAGCCCCTTCGCCTG
>JAEUJX010000767.1 GCA_016794545.1 Myxococcales bacterium | reverse complement strand
TGAACCAGGCCGCGAGGTAGCTCTGGATCCGATCCGTGCGGCGCACCGCGAGGTCGTTGATCACGAGCGGGAGGTACGCGTACGAGCTCTTCGAGTACATGACGCGGAACATCAGGTAGGCGTACGTGTAGCCATCGAGTGGGATGGTCGAGCCCTGAACGTCGACGTCGACCGGCTGGGCGTTCAGCGCGTCGTAGCCCGCCGTGAACTTCGCGACCAGGTCGCCGAACGTCGTGCCGCACGCGCCCGCGGCGGCGCACGAGGCGTCGAGCGCGCGCACCGCGCTGTACGCGGACGCCGGGATCGCGGCCTGCCACTGCACCGACGACGGCACCAGGCCCTCGATCACGGCGGCGCGCACGTGGCTGCCGTGCCGCCGCAGCACCTCGAGCGCGAGCCGCGAGCCGTACGAGATGCCGTAGAGGTTCAGCTTGTCGATGCCGAGCACCGCGCGCAGGTCGTCGACGTCGTCGGCGTTGTACGCCGAGTTGTAGGAGGGCAGGTGGGCGACGGCCGCGAGATCGGCGCAGTCGGGCTCGCTGCAGTCCAGGTACGGCACCGACAGGCTCGTGCCGCGCTGGCCGATCACGAGGAAGTCGCCGTCGACGAGCAGGCCGTCGAGGAATGGCTGCCCGAGGAAGCCGATGTACTTGAGGATGCCCTCGCCGTTTCCGCCCGGTCCCCCATCGAGGTAGATCGTCGCGTTGGTCGAGGCGGCCGGGCTCTCGATCCGGATGTAGTGGACGCGGATCACGCCGGCGTGCGTCGCGCGGTTCTCCTCGACGTACAGATCGCCGCACGAGTAGCCGGTGCCCTCGACGAGACCGAGGCCGGCCGGTACCTGGAAGCGACACGCCGTCGGCTCGGCGCGCGGCACGACGCCCACCGGCGCGTCGGGCAGGGGCGTCACCGGCGCGTCGGGCGAGGGCGTCACTGGCGCGTCCGGCGGTGTCTTGCCGTGCTCGTCGCCGCACGCACCGCCGAGAGCTGCCAGCGCGAGCGCGAGCGCCGCGCGATGCCGTCGAGTCATGCGCGCAAGCGTGGCATGCACGCCGGCGCGCGCCGAGGGGATCCGATGGCAGGCCCTGGCAGAGCGCTTACTTGAGGAAGTCCGGCTCCGGCTCCGACGAGCCCGAGCCCGTGTTCGCCGGCGGCTTGGTCGCCGATCCGCTGCCGGTGCCCGCCGGCGGCTTGGTCGCCGATCCGGTGCCGGTGCCCGTCGTGCCCGTGCCGGCCGGCGGCTTCGCCGATCCGGAGCCCGTGCCGGCCGGCGGCTTCGCCGATCCGGAGCCCGTGCCCGTGGTTCCCGTCCCCGTCGTGCCGGTGCCGGTCGTGCCGGTCCCCGTCGTGCCGGTGCCGGTCGTGCCCGTGCCCGTCGTCGCCGAGCCGGTGCCGCCACCGCCGGTCCCCGCCGAGCCCGTGCCGCTCGGCTCCGTGCCGCTGCCGCCGCTGGCCGGCGTGGCCGAGCCCGCGCCCGAGCCCTTGTTCTGGTTCGTGGTGGTGGTGCCACCCGTGCCGGGGTCGCGCGGTTGCTGCACGACGACGGGAGCCTTCTCCAGCTTCTCGTCGAGCTTCGCGATCATCTTGTCGGCGTCCTCGGTGTACTTGCCGGCATCGATCACGCGCTCGATCGTCTTCATGCCCGCCTTCTTGATCGCGACGCGCACGCTCTTCTTGCCCGCCTGCGTCTTCGACAGCTCGACCTGCGCCGGCGTCGTCTTGCCGGTCGCGGCGCTGTCGATCACGATCTGCGCGCCCGGCGGATCGCTCGTCACGTCGATCACGCGCGGCTTCGCGACGAGCTTCGCGCTCGCCTTCTCGCCGCCCTTGACGTCGATCTCGACGAGCATGAAGCCCGGCGCCTGCACCCGCGCGCGGTACGCCTTGCCCTTCTCGAGCTTGGCCTTGAGCGGCGACGGTCCGGTCTGATCGGTGCCGAGCACCTCGATCATCACCTTCTCCGCGCCCGCCGCCGAGATCGCGGTCTCGACGATCACCGCCGCGGGCGGCGGCGTCGCCGAGCCCGGACCAGCGCCCGCGTTGGAGCCGGTCATCGCGACCGCGCTTCCCGAACCGCTCTCCGGCGTGGCCGAGCCGGAGCCCGGCGACGTGCCCGTGTTCGAGCCGGTCATCGCGGTCGCGCTGCCCGAGCCGGTCTCCGGCGTCGCGCTGCCCGTCGCGCCGGACCCGGGGGAGACCGCGACGTTCGCCGAGCCGGAGCCCGGCTGCGTGCCGGAGCCCGGACCCGGCTTGTTGGTCGCGACGTCGGCATCGTCGCCCTTCGGGCGGAGCACGAAGAACCACACCGCGGCGCCACCGGCCGCGAGGAGGAGAAGGAGCAAGAGCACGATCGGCGCGCCGGACTTCCGCGGGGCGTCGGGGACCTTCGCCTCCGATGCGACGGCGCGCATGCCGGTCGGCTTGGTCGGCGCGTCCTTCGCGACGGGGCGCGCGGGCGCCGGCGACGTCGCGGGAGGCGTCGACGGCGTGCCGGGCCGCATCGCCTTGGCCGGCTCGAGGCCGAGCTGCGTCTTCGCCGCCTTCGGCTCGCGCTCGGCGGGCTTCGCGTCCGTCTCCGGCGGGCTCGGCAGGCCCGGCGCGCTGTCGCGATCCGCGACGGGCGCGGGCTTTGCCTCGGCCTTCTCGGCCGCCTTCGCCTCGGCCTTCTCGGCGGGCGACGGCGGATCGGCGATCGTGGAGTCGGCGCGGACTCCGCGGCGCGCGGCGAGCTCGTCGGGCGCGGCGGGTGTCGCCGGCGTGGTCACCGCGGTCTTCGTCTGATCCGCGGTCTGCGCGATCAGCTCGTCGAGCGCGCGGACCTTCGTCGCCTCCTCGAACGCCTCCTCCGGAAACTCGTCGGCGTCGGAGTGGAACGGCATCGGCGTCGGCAGCGGCGTGCCCTGATCGCCGAACGAGTCGGGGCGCTTCCGGCGCGGCGCACCGAGCGGACCCTTCTCGGTGGTGCTCGTGTCCTCGGACTTCCCGAGCAGCGCTTCCTGCACGGGCGCCGGCGCGACGCGCGTCGGCGTGTCCGTGAACATCGGCGGCTTCGAGCTCTCGTTCGCGGGGCGCTGCGGCGCCTGCTTCGCCTTCTCCGTCAGGATCCGTTCGAGGATGGTCTGGCTGCCCTCGGCGAGCCGATCGAACCGCACGCCCATGCCGGGAGCGATCGCGGGACGGCTCGGATCGTTCTCGCGCGTCCACACGACCGTGCCTTCGCCCGCGATCAGCGGCGATGCGTCGCGCAGCTGAAACTCGAATCGCATCTGCGTGCCGACAGCGAGCGGCTCCTTGGTGCGGATGAAGATTCCGCCCTGGCTCACGTCCACCGCGTAGCGCTCGATGAATTGCTCGAGCGTCTCGCTCTTGAACTTGATCTTGAGCGTGACCGGCGTGCGCTTTCCCTGTCGCGTATTTGGATCGGCCAAAGCGGTTCTCCCGATCGGTGCTGCTCCCCAAGCCTCGTCGGGGCGCAAGACACCGATTTGCCTAGATTCTAGGGCGCGGCCGTGCGCAATGCAACGCGCGGCTGGGTTTGTGTATTGTTCGCGACAGATGTCGCCAACCATCCGACCGATCCGCCGTGTGCTCGTCGCCAATCGCGGCGAGATCGCTGTCCGCGTCATGCGCACCTGCAAGGAGCGCGGGCTCTCGACCGTCGCCGTCTACAGCGACGTCGACCGCCTCGCCCCACATGTACTCATGGCCGATGTGGCGGTCGCGCTCGGTCCGGCGCCCGCATCGCAGAGCTACCTCGTGATCGACAAGATCCTCGAAGCCTGCCGCACGTCGGGCGCCGATGCCGTCCACCCCGGCTACGGCTTCCTGTCGGAGAACGAGGACTTCGCGGACGCCTGCGCGGCAGCCGGGATCACCTTCATCGGTCCGTCGGCCGAAGCGATGCGCAAGATGGGGAGCAAGACCGAGGCGCGGAAGACCGTGACCGCGGCCGGCACGCCCGTCGTCCCGGGCGATAACGGCCCGAACGGGGAGGGGTTCCCGTCGAGCGAGCTCGCGCTCGCCGCCGCGAAGAAGATCGGGTACCCCGTCCTGATCAAGGCCGCGGCCGGCGGCGGCGGCAAGGGCATGCGCCTGGTCGCGAGCGAGGCCGACCTGCCGGCCGCGTTCGATGGCGCGGTGCGCGAGGCGACGTCGTCGTTCGGCGACGGCACCGTGTACCTCGAGAAGGCGATCATCCAGCCGCGCCACATCGAGATCCAGGTGTTCGGCGACAAGCACGGCAACCTGGTCCACCTCGGCGAGCGCGACTGCTCGGTCCAGCGCCGCCACCAGAAGGTGATCGAAGAGGCGCCGTCGCCGGTCGTGTCCGCCGAGCTGCGCGCCCGGATGGGCGCGGCCGCGGTCGCCGCGGCGAAGGCGGTCGACTACGTCGGCGCCGGCACGTGCGAGTTTCTGTTGAGCGCCGACGGTGGCTTCTACTTCCTCGAGATGAACACGCGGCTCCAGGTCGAGCACCCGGTGACCGAGATGATCTACGGCGTCGATCTCGTCGCGTGGCAGCTCGACGTCGCCGAGGGGCGCCCGCTGCCGATGACGCAGCAAGAGCTCGACGCGCGCCGCCGCGGCCACGCGGTCGAGTGCCGCATCTACGCCGAGGATCCGGTGAAGTTCCTGCCGTCGCCGGGCAAGATCACGCACCTCCGGGTGCCCGACGGTCCGTACATCCGCAACGACAGCGGCTGCTACGAGGGCGCCGAGATCCCGGTGCACTACGATCCGATGATCTCGAAGCTCGTGGTGTGGGGCGAGGACCGCGCGTCCGCCGTCGCGCGGATGCGCCGCGCGCTCGACGAGTACGCCGTGCGCGGCATCGAGACCAACCTCGCGTTCCACCGCCGCTGCTTCCGCCACCCCGCGTTCGTCGCGGGCGAGTACGACACCGGCTTCATCGGCCGCAACACCAAGGAGCTCGCGCCGCGCGCCGACGAGGGCGAGCTCACCGCGGCGATCATCGCGGCCGCGCTCGAGAGCGGGACCAACCTCCACGCCGCGCCGAAGGCGGGCAACGGTGCGCAGGCCGCGTCGAGCGGCGTCCCGATCGCGCCGGCCTCGCCCGAGATCTCCGGCTGGCGCCGCCAGCTCCACTGAGCCGACGGCGGCGCGACGACCGGTGCTCGATCGGCACGCGATCCACCCGCGGGGATCTACGAACATACTCCGCGGCCAGCTTTGATCAACAGCTGAAAACGCGGCAGATCGCCAGCAGTTAACGACGACGATCGCGCATTGCGTGTTCGGTTCACAGTCGGTAGAACGGGCCCGTCATGGCGCAGCAGACCAAGTTCGTCTTCGTCACCGGCGGTGTGGTCTCCTCGCTCGGGAAGGGCATGGTCTCCGCGTCGATCGGAGCCCTCATGGAGAACCGCGGCCTCAAGGTCGCGAACATGAAGCTCGACCCGTACATCAACGTCGACCCGGGCACGATGAACCCGACGCAGCACGGCGAGGTGTTCGTCACCGACGACGGCGCCGAGACCGACCTCGACCTCGGACACTACGAGCGGTTCGTCTCGACGAAGATGTCGCGCCTGAACAACATCACCACCGGCCAGGTGTACTCGGCGGTGATCAGCAAGGAGCGCCGCGGCGAGTACCTCGGCTCGACCGTGCAGGTGATTCCGCACATCACCGACGAGATCAAGCAGCGCATCGTCAAGGCGGCCGAGGGGCTCGACGTCCTCGTCGTCGAGGTCGGCGGCACGGTCGGCGACATCGAGTCGCTGCCGTTCCTCGAGGCCGTTCGCCAGCTGCGCGTCGAGCTCGGCACGCAGAACTCGGTCAGCGTGCACCTCACGCTCGTGCCGCACATCCGCGCGGCCGGCGAGTTCAAGACCAAGCCCACCCAGCACTCGGTGCAGAAGCTCCGCGAGATCGGCATCCAGTGCGACGTGCTCGTGGTCCGCTGCGAGCAGAAGCTCCCCGAGGACGCGCTGAAGAAGATGGCGATGTTCTGCTCGGTGTCGGCCGACGCGGTGTTCCAGTCGGTCGATGTCGACACGGTCTATCGCCTCCCGGTGATGCTGTGCGAGCAGGGCCTCGATCAGAAGCTCGCCTCGCTGCTGAACATCTGGTCGCGCGCCTCGCGCCTCTCCGCGTGGGAGGAAGTGGTGAAGCGCGTGACCGAGCCGAAGCGGAAGGTGACGATCGGCTTCGTCGGCAAGTACGTCTCCCTCGTCGAGGCGTACAAGAGCCTCAACGAGGCGCTGCTCCACGGCGGCATCGCGAACGACTGCAAGGTCCAGATCGAGCACATCGACAGCGAGGAGCTCGAGAAGACCGGCGTCGGCGTGCTCGCGAAGTACGACGGCATCCTCGTCGCGCCCGGCTTCGGCGCGCGCGGAACAGAAGGCAAGATCGCCGCGGTCCGCTACGCGCGCGAGATGAAGGTGCCGTACTTCGGCATCTGCTTCGGCATGCAGATGGCGTGCATCGAGTTCGCGCGCCACGTCGCCGGCCTCGAGCGGGCGAACTCCACCGAGATCGATCCGGCGACGCCGCACCCGGTCGTCGACCTGATGCCCGACCAGCGCGGCGTGACGGACAAGGGCGCCACGATGCGCCTCGGTGCGTACCCGTGCGTGCTGAAGGCCGGCACGCGCGCCGCGGAGGCGTACGGGACGCAGGAGATCAGCGAGCGCCACCGCCATCGCTGGGAGATCAACAACAACTACCGCGACGCGCTCGAGCGCCACGGCATGGTGATCTCCGGCGTGTCGCCCGACGGGCGGCTCGTCGAGATGATCGAGATCCCGCAGCACCCGTACTTCGTCGCCTGCCAGTTCCACCCCGAGTTCAAGTCGCGCCCGTCCGCGCCGCACCCGCTGTTCGCGCGGTTCATCAAGGCCGCGGTCGAGCGCACGCAGCAGCCTCGCTGAGAGCCGATCCGGGACATCGCGACGGGCCGTCCTCCTGCTCGGAACCGGGAGCCGGAGTGTCCGGATCCGTTCCAGGGGCGACTTCGAGGGGCGACACCGGGACTAGCGCGCGGACAGGGCGCGAACGGCCGCCGCGAGCTCGGCTGCCGTGTCCTGGCGCTCGGCCTTCCTCTTCGCGAGAGCGCGCGCGACCAGTGCGTCGAGTGCGGAGACGCCGCTGCCGAGCGGGGGAGGGACCTCCGTCGCGATCTTCCGCACCGCAGGTGCGGTGTGCATGCCCGTCAGCACGAGCGGCGGTCTGCCGGAGACCAGCTCGTAGAGGATCACGCCGAGCGAGTAGATGTCGGAGCGCGCGTCGATCTCCGAGGTGCGGCCGAGCGCCTGCTCGGGCGCCATGTAGGTCAGCGTGCCGAGGAAGTCGCCCTGCTGCGTGCGGGTCGACGACGCCTCGCGCGCGATGCCGAAGTCGCAGATCGCGACGCCGCCCTGCGTGCGCACGAGGAGGTTGGTCGGCTTGAGGTCGCGGTGGATCACGCCCTCGGCGTGCGCGTGCGCGACCGCGTCGCAGATCTGCGCGAACACCGCGAGCCGGGTGCCGAGGGCAGGGGCGCGCGCCGCGACGAACCTGTCGAGCGTCTCGCCGTCGACGTGCTCCATCACGATGTACGGGTGGCCGTTGGCCTCGCCGCTCTCGATCACGCCCGCGATGCCGGGATGCGCGAGCCGCTTTCCGATCTGCGCCTCGGCGACGAACCGCGCACGCGCCTCGGGCGCGGCGACGTGCAGCACCTTGATCGCGACGCGGCGGTGTGGCGGCTCGAGCTCGTCCGCGTCGTAGACCACGCCCATGCCGCCCGAGCCGAGCGTGCCGCCGCGCATCCGGTAGCCGGGGATGCCGAGGCTCGCGGCGGGGACCGCCGGGAGCCGCAGCGCCGCCTGGCTCGCGTCGTCGGGGCGCAGGCCGGCCGTGCGCAGGGCGGTGACGATCTCGTCGTCGGCGGACAGCAGCGCGGCGAGCTCCGTCGCGAGCTCGGCGTCCTCGCGGCCGACCCGGGCCACGAGCTCCGCCTGCTCGGTGGTGGACAGATCCATCGCCTCGGTGAACAGCTCGGTCAGCCTCGCGTGATCGATCGGCATCGCTCAGGGCTCGGCGCCGTCGGCCGCCTCGGCCGCGAGCTCCCGCGACAGCCACGCGCGCGCGAGCCGCCACTCGCCGTGGACGGTGCGTTCCGAGACGCCGAGCGCCTCGGCCGTCTCCTCCGCGGTGAGGCCGAGCAGGCAGCGCAGCTCGACGACGCGGGCCTGCCGCGGGCTCAGCGCCTCGAGCTTGGCGAGCGCGCGGTCGACGGCGATCAGGTCGACGCCGGAGTCGTCGCTGTGCGCGAGGCCCGACAGCGTGACGCGGTCCTGGTGCTCGCCGCCGCGCTTCTGCGTCTGCCGCTTGCGCGCGCGATCGACGAGGATCTGGCGCATCGCGAGCGCCGCGGTCGCGAAGAAGTGACCGCGGTCCTTCGCCTCGAGCGGCGCCCGGCTCAGGCGGAGGTACAGCTCGTGGACCAGGCCGCGCGGCTCGAGCGTCGCGCTGCCGCGGACCTGCGCCATCGCGATGCGCTCGAGGTCCCGGTAGACCGCGGGGAACAGGGCGTCCCTGGCCGTCGGGTCCCCCGCGCGGGCGGCCACCAGCAGAGCCGTGATGTCCGGGCCGTCCGTCAGGCCCTCGTGTTCTCGCACGATCGAGCGGCCAGGTCTGCGTTACGTTAGGCTAAAGCAAGAGCTGCGCCAGTCGCCCTTTACAGCGTGCCGAGTTGCGCGTACGCTTCCTTCAAGCCTCATACCAGGCGATCGGCGTCTCGAACGGTTGCTGTAACTAACCGGAACCAGAAGGAGTCCTGCCATGGGCATGGAGATGCGCCAAGAGCTGAAGCTGTCGCAGCAGCTGGTGATGACACCGCAGCTGCAACAGGCGATCCGGCTCCTGCAGCTCTCCCGGATGGAGCTGGCCGAGCTCGTGCACGACGAGATGCTCGAGAACCCCATCCTCGACGACGAGCTGGATCTCGAGAACGAGCGGAGCCGGGAGAAGGATCTCCTGGGCGGTGACGAGCAGGCGCTGCACCAGCTCGAGGGCGCGGGCTCGACCGAGACCCCGATCGAGGGGTCGGTGCAGGACGGCGTCGCGCAGACCGAGATCAAGGGCGACGCGACCGCGGTCAACGAGATCGACTGGGAGAACTACCTCGACAACTACTCGATGGGCCCGCCGATGCCCGCCTTCCGCGGCGACGGCGAGGAGCTGCCGTCGCTCGAGGCGACGCTGACCAAGCCGGCGAGCCTGCACGACCACCTGGCGTGGCAGTTGAAGATGACGAACCTGCCGCAGGAGCAGCTCGAGGTCGGTCTCGAGATCCTCGGCAACATCGACGCGGACGGCTACATCAAGGATCCGTCGATCGAGGAGCTCGCCGCGGACCTCGGCGTCGATCCGGTGATCTGCGAGCAGGTGCTCGAGAAGATCCAGAGCTTCGATCCGATCGGCGTCGGCGCGCGCTCGCTCGCCGAGTGCATGCTCATCCAGGCGATCGCCGCGGGCCAGGACGACGACCTCGTCGTCAAGATGATCAAGAGCCACCTCGGCAACCTCGAGAAGAAGAACTACCAGGCGATCGCGCGCGACCTGAAGCAGCCGCTCGACGAGATCTACGAGGCTGCGAAGGTCATCATGGAGTTCGACCCGCGCCCGGGGCGCCAGTACAACACCGACGATCCGCACTACGTCACGCCGGACGTCTACATCCACAAGGTCGGCGACAAGTACTTCGTCGTCCCGAACGACGACGGCCTGCCGAAGCTCAAGATCAGCGGCTTCTACAAGAACGCGATGGGCAACTCGGCCGCGTCCAAGGACTACGTCCAGGACAAGCTGCGCAGCGCGCAGTGGCTGATCCGGTCGATCCAGCAGCGCCAGCGCACGATCATCAAGGTCGCCGAGTCGATCCTGAAGGTCCAGCGCGAGTTCTTCGACAAGGGCATCGCCCACCTGAAGCCGCTCATCCTCCGCGATGTCGCCGAGGACATCGGGATGCACGAGTCGACGGTGTCGCGCGTGACCACGTCGAAGTACGTCCACACGCCGCAGGGCATCTTCGAGCTGAAGTTCTTCTTCAACAGCGGCATCTCGCGCACCAACGGCGAGGACCTCGCGTCGCAGGCCGTGAAGTCGAAGATCAAGGAGCTGGTCGGCGGCGAGGACCCGAAGCGCCCGCACTCGGACCAGAAGATCGTCGAGCTGCTCAAGAAGGGCGGCATCGACATCGCGCGCCGCACCGTCGCGAAGTACCGCGAGCAGCTCGGGATCCTGTCGTCGAGCAAGCGCAAGCAAGTCTTCTGATCAAAGGCGCTGCGCTTGCGCTACGCTCGTGACGTGCGGGCGATCTCGTTGATCGTGATCGGTGGCGCGCTGGCCGGCTGCGTGGAGAGCGGACACCCCCCGATCGACTCGCCCGAGGCAACGCTCGACGCGGCGGACGCGATCGAAGCCGAGGCGTCGTTTCTGTACGCGATCCTTCAGGGCACCGAACACCCGTCGGGGATCGACGCCGAGCTCCTCGCCGGGATCGCTGCGACGGTCCCGGTGCGGTGGCAGCCCGCCGGGTGCGCGCAGGTGAGCCAGCCGAGCAGCACACGCCTGGCGTTCACGTTCGACGACTGCAGCGGACCGCGCGGGCTCGTCCATGTCTCGGGAACGCTGGATCTGTTCCTTCAAGGGTGGGCGGAAGCGCCCGTGATCGACTTCTCGTCGCCGAGCCTGTCGGCCAACGGGTCGACGATCGCGCTGAGCGCAACGGCGCTGGCAGGTGTCTGGCCCGGTGGGATCGGGATCGACGGTCAGCTCGGCAGCGTGGCCGTGGGGCCGCGCGGCACCAAGGTCGATGGGCGGGGGAGCTACGTCATGACGTGGCAGCCCACCTCGGAGTGCAGCACGCTCCAGGCCTCCACCGAGAGCGACATGGACGTGGTCGCTGATCAGCCGCCGCACCTGGTCACGAGGGTCGACATGACGCGGTGTCCGGGCGGTTGCCCATCGGGCGTCGTGACGCGCCACTTCCCGAACGAAGCCGAGGTCCAGGTGACCATGGACGGCACCGCGCTCGCCCCGTGGACCTCACGGGGGACGGCGACGAACACGCGCAGTGGTGTGCTCGATCTGCAGTGCGAATAGGATCTTGCCATGAAGCCCCGTGCGCTCGCCGTCCTCGCCTGGCTGCCGCTCGCGCTGTGCGTGGCGATCGCCGTCTACCTGAACGTGCAGTACCCGGAGGCGCTCGGGAGCGACCCGATGCGGCTCGTGAGCGGCACGCTGAAGGCCGCGCTGGACGGCCACTGGAACGATCTGGCCGTTCTCGTCGTGGTGGCCACCGCCGTCAGTCTCGCGGTCGGCATCGTGTTCGTGAACCACATGGCGAAGCGGACCGACCTCGGCGCCAAGGTGCTCTGGATCGTGGGGGCGATCTTCGTGGCGCCGGTGGTGCTACCGATCTATGCGCTCAGGAAGCTGAAGGCGGCCTGAAGCGCGGGGGCGAGCCTTTTCTCGGTCCCGCATTCCGAGTAAACTACCGCCGCGCGTCCGAAATTCTCGACGAGGATTTGCGGATCTTGCCCCGCCAATAGGCGTAGGATCGATCCCGAACCATCAGGGAGAGCACTCGATGCAATTCGCGGTGACGTTCCGTCACATGGAACCGACCGAAGCTTTGAAGTCCTACGCGCGCGAGCGAATGGAGCGAGTCAGAAAGTACCTGCCGGATCCGATCTCCTGCCACGTCGTACTTTCGACCGAACGTCACAACCACCGCATCGACGTCACCTTCCAGCTGCACAACGGCCTCCAGGTCGCCGGTCACGAGACGACCGAGAACATGTACAGCTCGATCGACCTCTGCATCGCGAAGATCGAGCGCCAGGTCCGCAAGTACAAGGGCAAGCTCGAGGGCATGAAGGCCCGCCCGCACCACGTGCAGGCGCTGCCGTGGTCGCACTCGATCGTCGCCGAGGCCTTCCAGGGCATGCACGGGGAAGCCAACGGCCACGCGGTCCCGCCGCAGGCGTCGCACGACGCCGCCCCGCCCTCGCCGGAGTTCACGGTCATGAAGACCGAGAAGTTCCACGCCCAGCCGCTGTCCGTCGAGAACGCGATCGTCCAGATGAACCTGCTGCACGAGCGGTTCTTCGTGTTCCGCCACCAGGACACCGGGCAGGTCGCCGTCGTCTACAAGCGTGAGGACGGCGGGGGCTATGGCCTGATCGAGACAGGCGCCACCGCCACCGCCTGACCGTCGGATAGTGGTAGCTTGATGCTCGGCTGATGAAGATCGTCGACCTCATCAAGCGCGACATGGTCGTACCCGCGCTGCAGGCGACCGACAAGCGCGCGATCCTCGAAGAGCTCGCCGCGTACATGGCGAGTCGCCATCCGCGCATCGAGAGGACCGCGCTCGCGAAGGTCCTGGTCGAGCGCGAGCAGCTCGCGTCGACCGCGATCGGCGAGGGCGTCGCCATTCCGCACGGCAAGCTCGCGTCGGTCGGCGAGATCGTCGCGTGCCTGGGCCGCGCCACCGCCGGCGTCGAGTTCGACTCGATGGACGGCCAGCCGACGTATCTGTTCTTCGTGCTCGTCGCGCCCGACTCGTCGACCGGCGCGCACCTGAAGGCACTCGCGCGGATCAGCCGGGTGTTCAAGGACCCCGAGTTCCGGCGGCGGCTGCTCGCGGCTCCGGACGGGGAGGCCATGTACACCGTCGTCGCGGAAGAGGACGCCAAGTACTGAATGTCGAGCGGGGGTGGTAGCGCGACGGTGAGGAGCGCGAGTGGGTCGAGCGCGACCGTCGCGGTCGGCGAGCTTCTCACCAACGGGGAGCTCGAGGTCACCGCGGTCGCCGGCAAGGCGGGCCTGTCGCGCACGATCACGGTCCCGCGGATCCAGAAGCCGGGGCTCGCGCTCGCCGGGTGGCCCGAGCAGCTCCACCCGGGCCGCGTGCTCGTGCTCGGCGGCACCGAGATCGAGTACCTGCGCGAGAACGCGCACGAGGCGCGGCTCGACACCGTGATGGACTCCGAGCCCGCGTGCATCGTGGTGTGCCGCGGCCTCGAGGCTCCCGCGATCCTGCGCGACGCGTCCGAGACGCGCGGCGTGCCGCTGCTCTGCTCGCAGCTCGTCACCGCGGACTTCATCGCGCAGGTCACGAGCTGGATGGCGGACTGCCTCTCGCCGGCGACGGAGATCCACGGCGTCCTCATGGACGTCAACGGCGTCGGCGTGCTGCTGCTCGGCAAGAGCGGCATCGGCAAGAGCGAGACGGCGCTCGACCTCATCGTCCGCGGCCACCGGCTCGTCGCCGACGACGTCATCAAGATCCGCGCGAAGAACGGTGCGCTCGTCGGCCGCGGTGCGGGGATCCTCGGCCACCACATGGAGATCCGCGGCCTCGGGATCATCAACATCGAGGACCTCTACGGCATCGCGGCGGTGCGCACGCAGAAGAAGATCGAGCTCGTCGTCGAGCTGCACGAGTGGGCCGACGGCGCGGACGAGTACGACCGGCTCGGCTTCGACGATCACCACGAGCGGATCCTCGACATCGCCGTGCCGAAGATCCGGCTGCCGGTGCGGCCGGGCCGCAACCTCGCGACGCTCACCGAGGTCGCCGTGCGAAACCAGCTGCTCAAGCAGCAGGGCACGCACTCGGCGCGCGCGTTCCGTGACCAGCTCCACCAGGCGATGCAGCAGAAGTCCGCCGGCGGCACGTCGATCGATGTGTCGGCCGTCACCGTGGAGTCGGTGGAGTAGGCCGTGCAGATCGTGATCGTCACGGGGCTGAGTGGCGCGGGCAAGAGCACCGCGCTCCGGGCGCTGGAGGACATCGAGTTCTTCTGCGTCGACAACATCCCGGTGCCGCTGGTCAGCCAGCTCGTCGAGCACCTCGCGCACGAGGGCGACAAGGACAAGCTCGCGCTCGCGATCGACTCGCGGCAGCGCCGCAACCTGCCCGCGTGGCAGGCCGCGCTCGCGAAGCTGCGCGGCGCCGGTCACCGGCTCGAGGTGATGTTCCTCGACGCGAGCGACGAGGTGCTGCTGCGCCGGTTCAGCGAGACCCGGCGGCGTCACCCGCTGTCCGGCGACGACCTGATCGACGGCGTGCGCCGCGACCGCGAGCTGATGACCGAGATGCGCCACGGCGCGGCGGTCGTCGACACGTCGAACATGAACATGCACCAGCTGAAGGCGATCATCCAGGATCGCTACGGCGGCACCGGCAAGCTCGCCGTCACGCTGGTGTCGTTCGGCTTCAAGCACGGCCTGCCGCTCGAGTTCAACCTGGTGTTCGACGTGCGGTTCCTGCCGAACCCGTACTTCGAGCCCACGCTCACGCACCTCGACGGGCGCGACCCGGAGTGTGCGCGGTTCGTGCTCGGCGCCGACGGCCTCGAGCTCACGCGTCAGGTCGAGAGCCTGCTCCGCTTCACGCTGCCGCACTTCCAGAAGGAAGGGAAGCTGTACGTCACGATCGCGATCGGGTGCACGGGGGGACGGCACCGGTCGGTGGCGATCGTCGAGGAGCTGCGGCGGCGGCTCGGCGCGGACTGGGACATTCTCGTGCGTCATCGCGACGTCGACAGGGGGAAGTGATGGCGGCCGACGATCGCGCGGAGAAGACGCTCCTGATCCAGAACGAGCTGGGGCTGCACGCGCGCGCGGCCACGAAGCTCGTGCAGACGGCATCGAAGTTCCCGTGCGAGATCACGGTGACCAAGGACGGCCACGAGGTGAACGGCAAGAGCATCATGGGCGTGCTCATGCTGGTGGCGAGCAAGGGCACCAGCGTCACGATCAAGGCGAAGGGCGATCGGGCGCAGGACGCCGTGACGGCGATCGCCGCGCTGATCGACGACAAGTTCGGCGAGGGCAAGTGACGAGGCGTGGGTGGACATGAGCGATCGACCCGAGCTCCGGCGGCAGGGTCTCGGTGTCTCGGCGGGCATCGCGTTCGGGCGCGCGTATCTGATCGGGCGCGACACGCTGAAGGCGCCGCGCCACCACATCGAAGCCGACGACGTCGACACCGAGATCGCGCGGCTCTACAAGGCGATCGCGGCGAGCGACAAGCAGCTCGCGAAGATCAAGGAGAAGCTCGCCAGCGAGAACGAGTCGGACTACCACATCATCACCGCGCACCAGATGATGCTCCACGACGAGCACCTGGTCGGCGCCGCCGTCGGCTACATCCGCGAGGAGCTGATCAACGCCGAGTGGGGGCTGCGCAAGGCGGTCGACGACATCGCGGGCGTGTTCGACCAGATCGAGGACGAGTACCTGCGCGAGCGCAAGACCGACGTCGAGTTCGTGTTCGAGCGGGCGCTGCGCAACCTCCTCGGGCGCGACACCGGGCCGCTGCAGCCGCCGCCCGACGCGATCGTCGTCGCGTACGACCTGTCGCCGGCCGACACCGCGCAGCTCCACAAGGCCGCGGTCTCGGGCCTCGTCACCGACGCGGGCGGCAAGACCTCGCACACCGCGATCATCGCGCGCGCGCACGAGATCCCCGCGGTGGTCGGCCTCGAGAACATCACCGAGCTGATCGAGACCGATGACCTCGTGCTGATCGACGGCGCGGCCGGCATCGTGATCGTCAACCCGGCGGCCGCGACGGTGTCCGAGTTCCGCGACGAGCAGCGACGGCAGGTCGCCGCCGGCGCCGCGCTGCACTCGATGCGCGACCTGCCGCCGCGCACGCGCGACGACGTCGACATCCAGCTCTACTGCAACATCGACGGGCCCGACGAGCTCGACGACGCGCTCGACTACGGCGCGATGGGCGTGGGCCTGTTCCGCACCGAGTACCTGTTCATGGGGCACGACGAGCTGCCCGACGAGCAGAAGCACTACGAGACCGCGGTGCGCTGCCTCGAGCGCCTCGGCGGGCTGCCGGCCACGATCCGCACGTTCGACCTCGGCGCCGACAAGCTCGCGCCGTTCCTCGAGGACGCGCACCTCGAGGAGGCGAACCCGGCGCTCGGCCTCCGCTCGATCCGGCTGTGCCTCTCGGAGCTCGGCCGCGGCCTGTTCAAGAGCCAGCTGCGCGGCCTGTTGCGCGCGTCGGCGCACGGACCGCTCAAGATCATGTTCCCGATGATCTCCGGCGTGGGGGAGCTGCGCGCCGCGAAGGCGGTGGTCGACGAGGTGAAGGCCGAGCTGACCGCCGAGGGCATCGCGTTCGACGAGGGCGTCAAGCTCGGGATCATGATCGAGATGCCGTCGGCGGCGCTGACGGCCGACCTCCTCGCCGCCGAGTCGGACTTCTTCTCGATCGGCACGAACGACCTCATCCAGTACACGATGGCGGTCGACCGCGTGAACGAGTACGTCTCGTACCTCTACGAGCCGCTCCACCCGTCGCTGCTGCGGCTGATCGGCACCGTCGCTCAGGCGGCGAAGACCGCCGGGATCCCGGTCACCGTGTGCGGCGAGATGGCGGGCGAGCCCATGGTCGCGCCGATCCTCGTCGGGCTCGGCATCCGCGAGCTGTCGATGAGCGCGGTCAGCGTCCCGGAGGTCAAGGCGACGATCCGGTCGATGACGGTCGCCGACGCCGAGGGCCTGTGCACGCGCGTCAAGAAGCTGGCCACCGCCGCCGAGGTCCGCGCGATGGTCTCGGAGTACGTGTTCGCGCTCGCCGGGCAGCGCAAGGGCCGCGCGTGAACGCGAGCCCCGGCCTCGCCGGGGCGCGCGGCGCCGCGACGGCGGCGCGAAGGTCGATCGCCTGGGTCGCGGCGGCGCTCGTCGTGGCCGCGACGAGCGCGGCGGAGGCCGGCGATCCGCTGCGCGAGTGGCGCACCCTCGAGTGCGATCACTTCGTCGTCCACTACTACGTCCCGCTCGATGACGTCGCGCGCCGGGTCTGCGTGGTCGCGGAGCGCGCGCACCGCACGCTCGTGCCCGCGCTCGACCACAAGCCCGAGGGGAAGACGATCATCGTGCTCGTCGACGACACCGACGGGGCGAACGGGTTCGCGGGCGTGCTGCCGCGCAACCAGATCAACCTCTACGCGACCGCGCCGTCGAGCTTCACCGAGCTCGACGATCACGACGACTGGCTCTACGGCCTCACCGCCCACGAGTACACGCACATCCTCCACCTCGACACGATGTCGGGGCTGCCCATCATCTACAACCGGATCTTCGGCAAGACCTGGGCGCCGAACCAGATCATGCCGCGCTGGGTGATCGAAGGCATCGCGGTGTACGAGGAGTCGAAGCGGTCGGCGGGCGGGCGCAACCGCGGGAGCCGGTTCGAGCAGGTCATTCGCATCGCGCGCCACGAGGACCGCGACCTCCGGATCGATCAGATCAGCGGCGCGCCGCGGCAGTATCCGCGGGGCAACGCGGCGTACGTCTACGGTTCGCACTTCCTGCGCTACGTGTTCGATCGGTTCGGCGACGACACGCTGCGCGAGATGTCGCACACGTCCGGCGGCTACGCGCCGCCGTTCGCCCTGAACCGGCAGATCGCGAAGGTCCTCGGCAGGCCGTTCACGGAGCTCTACGACGACTGGAAGGGCTACCTGCGCGATCGCTACGGCATGCAGGAGATGGCGGCGGAGCGGCGCGGGCTCCAGGCCGGCCGGCGGCTGACCACGACCGCCGAGGGGAACCTGTGGGCGCAGTACACCGCCGACGGCAAGGAGATCCGGTGGCTCCAGGTCGACGGCTACCGGCAGCCCAAGGTGCGGGCGATGCCGGTCGGCGGCGACCAGTCGCAGGCGCGCGACGTCGTGCAGATCGACGCGATCGGCCCGTTCACCCTCGAGACCGACAACTCGATCGTGTTCGAGCAGGGCCGCCAGTACCGGCGGGACTACTCGTACCAGGACGTCTATCGCTGGGACGCGAAGACCGGCGACACGATCCGCCTCACGACCGGGAAGCGCGCGCGCGATCCGGCGGTGTCGCGCGACGGGCGGCGCATCGCGTTCTCGATGAACGAGCGCTCCGCGAGCATGCTCGCCGTGATCGACGCCGTGCCCGAGGCGGACGTCCAGATCCTGTGGAAGGGCGAGCGCTACGACCAGGCGTTCCAGCCGGCGTGGTCGCCGGACGGCACGCGCATCGCGTTCTCGGCCTGGCGGCGCGGTGGCTACCGCGACATCCTCGTGGTCGACGTCGCGACGAAGCAGGTGACCGAGATCACCCGCGATCGCGCGGTCGACATGGCTCCGTCGTGGTCCGCCGACGGGCGGCTAATCTACTTCGACAGCGATCGCACCGGCATCTCGAACGTCTACGCGCACGACACCGCGGAGGGCACCACGTGGCAGGTCACGAACGTGCTCGGCGGCGCGTTCCAGCCGCGGCCGTCGCCCGACGGCAAGCGGCTGGTCTACTTCGGCGCCGTCGCGAAGGGCGGGTACGACCTGTTCGAGATCCTCGTCGACCGGGCGGCGTGGCTGCCGGCGCGCGAGATGCTCGACGACAAGCCGCCGCCCGTCCAGGTGCGCGACGACGAGGCGAAGGTCACCGCCTCGCGTGCGTATCGCCCGATCGAGACGCTCGCCCCGCAGACGTGGACGGTGCAGGCGAACATCTCGCAGGAGCCGCGGAACATCGCGATCCAGACCGGCGGCACCGACGCGGCGGGCCTGCACTACTACAACCTGTCGATCGGGCTGGATCTCGACAACGGGCGCACGAACATCGGCGCGGCCTACGGCTACACCCTGCTCCGCTTCCCGCTGCGCCTCGCGATGGCGCGCACGGTGTTCGAGCGCGGCGGCTACCGGATCGACGGCGTCAACAAGTCGTTCACCGAGGAGGACTGGAGCGGCACGATCTCGTCGAGCATCCCGTTCGAGGCGCGGCCCGGGCGGAGCTGGTCGATGTCGTTCGACTACGACCTCGACTACTTCCGCCAGGTCGACGCGCCCGACGTGATGCAGGACCCGAACCAGCGCGTGCCGGGCCTGCCGAACACCAACTACCTGCAGGCCGGTGTCGGCTCGCGGCTCGCGTTCTCGACGACGCGGACGGTGACCTACGGCATCGGCATCCAGGAGGGCTTCGACGGGGCGGTCGCGCTGCGCTTCGATCACCCCGCGTTCGGCGCGACCTACAAGAACGTCACGCTCTCGTACTCGCTGAACCTCGGGCAGCGGCTGTGGGGCAAGACCCCGGTGCTGGCCGCGCGGCTCGCCGGATCGTTCCGCGCGGGTGACCTCGTGCGCGCCGGGTCGTTCGGGCTCGGCGGCATCCCGGTGCAGGACATCGCGATGGCGCTCGTCAACTCGACGCGGGTCGGGGTCACCGGCTACCTCCGCGGCTACCCCGCGCGCACGATCGTCGGCAACCAGTTCCACCTGCTCAACGCCGAGTACCGCCAGGAGCTGTGGCAGATCGAGCACGGCGTCGCGACGCTGCCGGTCTACTTCCGCCGCCTCCACATGGCGGTGCTCGCCGACGCCGGCACCGCGTTCGACGTGCGGTTCGACGCGTCCCGCAACCTGCGGACCAGCCTCGGCGCGGCGCTGCGCGTCGACGCGTTCTTCGGCTACTTCGTGCCCGGCACGTTCGAGCTCGGGTTCTCGCGCGGCCTGCAGTCCGGCGGCGTCACGCAGACCTGGCTCTTGCTCACGGGGAGCCTGTGACGGACGGCGGCGACGATCGGCGCGCGCCGGTCGCCGGGGCGATCGCGATCGAGGTCGCGCGCGAGCTCGCCGAGCCGCTGCGCGCCCTGCGCGATCGCCTGGCCCTCGTCGTGGATCACCGCGAGCGCCACGTCGCCTCGTCCACGGGGCCGACGCCCGATCCGTGGCGCTCGCTCCAGTCGCTCCGCCAGGACCTCGCCGGCGCGTACCTCGAGGCGACCACGCTCGCGCGCCGGCTCGACGAGCTCGACCGCGCCCTCGACGACGATCCGCCGGGCTGGTTCGATGTCCCCGGCGCGATCGATCTCGGGCTGCACCTGGCGGGGCATCACCTCGCGGCGGGCATCGAGCTGCTGATCGATCTCGGCGGCGTGCCGGCGGCGCGCGGCACCGCCGGCACCTTCGCGCTCGTCATCGCGCAGCTCGTCGCGCTGTCGGCCGACAGC
>JAEUJX010000779.1 GCA_016794545.1 Myxococcales bacterium | reverse complement strand
GAGCTCGCGGGTCGCGACGCCCTGCCCGGGGCGCGTCCGCTGCGCGTCGTCGATGTCGGCGCGGGCTGTGGGGCGATGAGCCTCGGCCTCGTCGCGACGCTCGACGTCCCGCTCGCGATCACCGCGATCGATCGCGACACGCGCGCGCTCGAGCTCGCGACGGCCGCGGTCCGCGATCTCGCCGCCCGCCGAGCCCGCGCGGTCACGTTCGTCACCCGCACCGACGACGCGACCACCGCGCGCCTCGCCGACGCCGACCTGATCGTGATGGGCACGCTGCTCAACGAGCTCGCTGCCGACGCGCGCCTCGCCGCGGTCGAGCGCGCCCTCGCGGCGCTCGCGCCCGACGGTGCGGTGATCGTGCTGGAGCCGGCGCTGCGCGACACCACGCGCGACCTCCACGCGCTGCGCGACGCCGTGATCGCGCGCGGCAAGGGCCACGTGTTCGCGCCGTGCACGCGGACGACCGCGCCCTGCCCCGCGCTCGCCGACCCGACCGACTGGTGCCACGAGCACCGCGCCGCGACGCTGCCGCCCCGCACCGCCGAGCTCGCGAAGCTCACGCACCTCCGCGACGACGGCCTCAAGTTCAGCTACCTCGTGCTCCGCCGGGACGCGCGTCCGCTCGCCGACGAGCCGCACGCCTGGCGCGTCGTCGGCGAGCCGCGCGCGCAGAAGGGCAAGGTCGAGGTCCGCGCGTGCGGCCCGGCGGGCCTGGTGCCGCTGCGCCTGCTCCGGCGTAACCGCACGGAGGCGAACCGCGAGCTCGAGCGCACGACGCGCGGCGAGCTGGTGATCGTCGACGCGCCGGTGGGCCCGGATCGCGTCGAGGTCGAGGAAGCGACGCGCGTCGTCCGGCGCGATCCGTCGGCCCGCTAAGCTGGCCCGTGGTGCGCTAGAGGTCGGTCTCGATCAGGCGCGTGGGCTTCTGCGGCTTCGGCGGCTTCGACGGCGTGGGCTTCCTGGGCACCGGCTTGGGCCGCGGCGTCGGCTGCTTGGCCTCGGCGGGCTTGGCCTCGACCGGCTTGGGCTCGACCGGCTTGGTCTCGACCGGCTTGGCCTCGACCGGCTTGGTCTCGGCGGGCTTCGCCTCGACCGGCTTGGGCTCGACCGGCTTGGCCTCGGCGGACTTGGCCTCGGCGGGCTTGGCCTCGGCGGGCTTGATCTCGGCGGGCTTGATCTCGGCGGGCTTGATCTCGGCGGGTGTGGGACGCGCGGCCGGGGTCCGCTCGCTCGGCGCGGGCTCGCCCGGCGAAGAATCGCCGCCGCGCACCGCGAGGAACATGACGATGCCGGCGGCCACCGCGAGGAATCCGCCGAGTCCGAGGACGAGCGGCGTCTTCGAGCGCGGCAGCATGGGGTGGCTCTGGCTCGCCGCCCCGGTGAGCGTCGTCGGCGCCGGGATCGTCGGCCCCGCGTCGTGGACCGGGGGTGTGACGACCGGCCGCGCGGAGACCGCCGGCGATAGCTGCGGCATCGAGAACCGGCCGATCGGATCGCTCGCGCTCGGGCTGGCCCACCCGTGCTGCGCGGCGATCGCGACGAGCTGCTCCGCGAGCTCGACGGCGGTCTGCACGCGCGCCTCGGGCTGCTTCTCGAGCAGCTTCATCACGAGCGCAGCGAACGGAGGCGTGACCTGCGCGTGGGCCGTGATCGGATCGGGCGCGACGTAGAGGTGCGAGCCGATCAGCTCGCCGGCGCCGGGGTTCACGAACGGCGGGCGCCCGGCGACCATCTCGTAGAGCATGCAGCCGATGGAGTAGAGGTCCGCCCGGTGGTCGACCTTGCCCGTCCCGCGG
Source organism: Myxococcales bacterium (assembly GCA_016794545.1). GTDB lineage: Bacteria > Myxococcota_A > Polyangia > Haliangiales > Haliangiaceae > JABFXX01. The sequence continues at coordinate 3,041 of JAEUJX010000779.1, read as the reverse complement.
CACTGCTCCGGGCTCATGTACGTCGGCGTGCCCATCACGGCCCCGGTCTTCGTCGCGGTGCCGGCGAGGCCGAGGTCGGTCAGCTTCGCGATGCCGAAGTCGAGGATCTTCGTGCGCACGCCGAGCGGTGACTCGGGATCGGGGACGACGAAGATGTTGTCGGGCTTCAGGTCGCGGTGGACGATGCCCTTGCCGTGCGCCGCCGCGAGCGCGCTGCACACGCCGCGCATGAGGAGCGCCGCCTCCGGCTCGGCGAGGACCGTGCCCTGGATGCGAGCCGCCAGCGGCTGCCCCTCGAGGAACTCCATCACGATGAACGCGTGCCCCGACGGCATGTAGCCGAAGTCGAAGATCTCGACGATGCCGGGGTGCTTGATCGTCGAGGTCGCCTTCGCTTCGTTGAAGAAGCGGCTGACGATGTCGCGGTTGCCCGACAGCTCGGGGTGGAGGACCTTGATCGCCGCCGTGCGGCCGATCAGCGCGTGCTCGGCGCGGTACACGATGCCCATGCCGCCGACGCTGAGCTGGTCGGTGATGCGGTAGCTCCCGGCGGACTCCCCGATCACCGGCCGATCATAGCAGGCGGCGCACTTCGATCGCGGAGAACGGTACGTCCCGCCCCTCGCGGTGGATGCGCAGCCACGGGCGGACCCGATCGACCGCCTCGTCGAGCGTGCGCGCCTGGAGCAGCATGAAGCCGCCGACCAGCTCCTTCGCCTCGGTGAACGGACCGTCGACCACGAAGCGCTGCTTGGCCATGCGCCGCACGCGCGTGCCCTTCGCGCTCGCCTTCAGACCCGCGCCGCCGATCATCGTGCCGTCGGCCATCATCGGCGCGAGGTACTCGTCCATCTTCGCCATCACCGCCGCATCCGGTGGCCGCCCGCTCTCGGCCACCGCGTCCTGACGCACGAACGCGGCATAGCGCGCGTTCCCCGGCACGAGCGGGGGCGGCGGCGGTGGCGGCGGCGCATCGGCAGGTGCGCCGAAGTCCTGGGGCGTGTACGCCTCGCGGATCTCGAGCGTGCCACCCCCGCCCGGCGCGCCGCGCGCCAGCTCGACCGCCGCCTCGCGCGACGCCGCCTCGAAGATCCAGAACGCGCGGAGCAGCGAGCCCGCGCGCTCGACCACGGCCGGCTCGTCGCCGGCCGCCGAGATCGTCGCGACCTCCGCCGGATCGAGCCGCTCCGTCACGAGCAGCGTCACGCCCCGCGCCGCGAGATACGCGTCGATCTCGTCGATCGGCTCGTCGCCGTGGAGCGTCAGCATGATCCTCATCGCGCGCAGCATCTCAGCGTTTCACCACGTGGTGGGTGGCGATGACGCCGGATCGAAACGTCCTCGACGAGCGCAGCTCGAGCCGCGAGCGCGCTTCCTTGCCGCCGAACAGCGGGAGCCCGCCGCCGAGGATCACCGGCTGCCAGGTGAGGCGCCACTCGTCGACGAGACCCGCCGCGGCGAGCGCGTGCGTCAGGGTCGGGCTCGCGAAGATCATCATGTCGCCGCCCGGCTCGCGCTTCGCGGCGGCGATCGTCCCGACGATGTCGTCGCCCTCGATCGTCAGCGCCGGCGTTCGCGTCCGCGGCAGCGTGCGCGACGCGACGATCTTCTTCACGCTCGCGTACCAGCGCGCGTGCGTCCGGCCGTGCGCGCTCGCCTCGGGATCATCGAGCACGGAGGGCCAGTAGCCCTCCATCAACTGGTACGTCGTGCGGCCGTAGATCGCGGTGTCGACCGGGAGCACGAGCGGATAGATGTGGTCCTGGAGCTCGTCGTCGAACACGACGAAGTCGAACTCGCCATCGGGGCCGGCGAGGAAGCCATCGAGAGACACGTGAGCGAGCTGGATGACGGAGCGCATGGAGGTGGTCCTTTCACCGGGACGACGAACGACGCCGGGCGCGATCGACTACTGCCGCGACGACAACCCGCGCCCCTAACCGCGCGGAATCACGGCTCGAGCTTCAGCGTCAGCTCGGCCAGCTCGCCCGCCTCGACCGTGACCTTCCCGCTCGCCACGCGCGCCGGGCGGCCGGCGCGCGGCGGAAGCCACGCTCGCACGGCGTGGACGCCCGGCGAGACGTCCTTGACGAGCGCGACGCCACTCGCGTCCGTGAGCGAGGCGGTCGCCGCGACGATCCAGGCGAGCTCGGGATCCTTCGCGTCGGTGGCGAGCGCGTAGATCGATCCGGCGTCGAGCGGCGCGGTCACCGCGTGCCCGGCGATCGGGAGCTGGATCGTGCGGGGCGGCGTGGACTCCTCGAGCTTGCCTCTCGGATCGTCCGCCTGCGCGCGGTGCGAGAGCACCAGCTTCGCGGGCCGATCGGCCGCGCTGTCGACGATCAGCGTGCTGCCGATCGCGACCTTCGGCGCGAGCGCACAGTCGGCGAGGCGGACGCGCGCCTCGGCGGGGGCGGCCGGCGCGCCGTCGACGAACACCACCGCGTCGGGGATCCCGAACGTCGTCGTCGGCGCCGCCTGCGGCGCACGCGGTGTCCCGCACGGCGTGGAGCCCGGCGACGCGCGCACCTCCGCGGTCACGCCCGGCCACTCGACGCGGACCGACACGTCGCCGGTCGTCGCCGCGGGGCGCGGCGCCGGCGCGTCCGCCGCGCTCGCCGCCGCGTCGCTGCCCGCGGATGGCGGCGGTGAGGGAGGCGACGGGCGCTTCGCATCCTCGACGGGCTTGCCGCTGCTCGAGCAGGCCGCGAGGAGGACGGCGGCGATCCTCAGGTCCACGAGCGCACCTCGTCGACGATCACGTCGGCGTCGGCGCACAGGTCGTTGACGCCGGGACCGCGGTAGTCCGCGCCGGCGAGCGCGATCCGGTGCGTGCGCGCCGCGGCCGCGGCGTGGCGCACGTGGTCCTTGTGACCGACCGGGTATTGCGCGATGCCGCGCTCCCACCGCACGACGCTCGCGTGCACCGGTGCGGCGCTCACACCCAGGGCGCGCCCGATGTCGCGGGTCGCCTGCGCGATCAGCTCCGCGTCGTCGAGCGCGGCGCTGCCCGCATCGCGGCCGCCGCCGAAGATGCAGCG
>JAEUJX010000776.1 GCA_016794545.1 Myxococcales bacterium | reverse complement strand
GAGCTCGCGGTGCGCGAGCAGCTCGCGGCGGCGCGCCGCGAGGCGGACGATGCGAAGCGCGCGCTGGAGGCCGCGATCGATCGCGACCGGCGCGCGGGCAGCGCGCGCGCGCCGCGCCTGCACGAGCTCCGCAAGCACGTCGAGCTCGAGCTCCAGGCCACCGCGGCGAGCGAGATCGTGATCCACGTCGAGTATCAGGTCGCCGGCGCGCGCTGGGCACCGAGCTATGTCGCGCGCATCGAGGGTGACCGCGTGAAGCTCGAGGTGCGCGCGGTCGTCGCGCAGGACACGGGAGAGGACTGGGCGGCGGTGCCGCTGAGTCTGTCGACGGCCGAGCCGGAGCGCTTCACGCTGCTCCCCGAGCTCGCGCCGCAGAAGATCGGGCGCGCGCAGCAGGAGCCGGTCAAGGCCGGGTTTCGCGCGCCTCCGACGGGTGCGGAGGCGCTGTACGCGGACTACGATCGCGCGGCTCGTCCGCGGCGACCGGCGGGTGGCCCACCGCCCGAGCCAGCGCCGCCGCCCGTGCCGCCTCCCGCGCTCGCCGCGGAGGTCTGGGACGAGCAGAGCTCGCGCGGCAAGGAGGCCTTCGCGACGCCGCCGGGCGGCTTCTCGATGCAGGAGCGCGGCCGCGGGCTGCCGCCGCCCGCCCCCGCGCCGCAGTCGGCGATGCCTCCGAAGACGGTCATGCTCGGCGTGCGCCACGCCAAGCAGGCGAGCCCGGCGGCGCGGAGCGCGGCACCCGTGGGAGCTCCGCCCCCGCAGCAGGCGCTCGCCGTGGCGCCGCCGGTCCCGCGGCTCGACTACACCAACCTCGTCATGCCGCCGCCGTCGGCGAGCGGGCGGGGCACGCTGACGCCGGCGCCCGCGGATCGCCGCGCGAGCGCGTGGGCCACCGAGCTGAGCACCGCCCGGGCGCGTCTCGCGGCGCTGCCGCTGCCACCGCGGCACTCGGCGAGCTGGACCCACGTCTATGACTACGCGTTCGTCACCGACGGGGCGGTCGACGTCCGCGCCGACGGCACCTGGCACTCGATCGCCGTGACGTCGAAGTCCGGTGGCGTGAAGCTGCGGCACGTCGCGGTGCCGCGCGAGCAGGCCGACGTGTTTCGTCTCGCGCAGCTCGTCAATCCGTTCACCGGACCGCTGCTGCCGGGACCAATCGATGTCTACGACCGCGGCCGCTTCCTCGTGACGAGCGAGGTCGACTACACCCCGCCCGGGGCCACGATCGAGGTCGGGCTGGGCGTCGATCCGCAGGTGAAGATCGCGCGCAACGCCGAGTTCCGCGAGGAGGCGGCGGGCATGCTGCGCGGCGCGCTGCGGCTGCACCACGACGTCACGATCGAGGTCGACAACCTGTCCCAGCGCGCGATCGAGCTCGAGGTCCGCGAGCGCGTGCCCGTGACGCGCGAGGGCGACGACGATGTCGAGGTCTTCCTCGGCAAGGTCGAGCCGGCGTGGGAGCGCTGGACTCCCGATCCGGACGAGCCGGGCGATGCGCGGCTGCGCGGCGGTCACCGCTGGCGGGTCAAGGTCCCCGGGGGGGCGCGGCAGACGCTGCGCCTCGCCTACGAGGTCAAGATGAGCGGCAAGCTCGAGCTCGTCGGCGGCAACCGGAGGGAGCCGTGAACACGAACGCCCCGGTCGTCGCGGTCACCGTGCTCGAGGATCGCGCGTCGGTCACCCGCCGCGGCAGCGTGCACCTCGCCGCGGGCCAGCACCGCCTCGTGATCGAGGGCGTGTCGCCCGCGATCGCCGACAAGACGCTGAGCGCCACCGCGTCGGGCGCCAGGCTCCTCGACGTTCGGTGCGAGCGCTACCTGGCGCCGTGGCGCGAGGGGGCGGGCCGCGAGGCCACGCCGCTCGCCGCGCTCCACGCCGAGCGCGTGCGGCTCACGAGCGAGCGCGAGCACGCCGAAGCGGCGGCGGCCGTCGCGCGCAGCGAGATCGATGGGCTTCGCCAGGTCATCCGCGCCGCGCACAAGGATCTCGCGATCGCGGCGACGCGCGGCACGCAGCCCGAGGGTGCGGCCCCGCTGCTCGCCGAGCTCGACGATGCGGATCGCGAAGCCCGCCGCCGGCTCGTCGACGCCGACCTCGAAGCGCAGCGCATCGTGGCCGAGCTCGCGCGGCTGGAGAGCCGCATCAAGACGGCCGAGGCCGAGGCCGGTGATCTGTCGGCACGGCTCGTCATCGACGTGCTCGCCGAGGCGGCGGTCGACGTGACGCTCTCGATCTCGTATGTCGTGCCCGGCGCCGCGTGGCGGCCGTATCACCGCGCGGTGCTCGCGCGCGCAGCGGGCCGTGTCGACTGGACGACGACCGCGTGCGTCTGGCAGGCGACGGGCGAGGACTGGACGGAGGTCGAGCTGACGTGCTCGCTCGAGCGGCCCTCGCTCGGCGTGGAGCCGCCCGAGCTGACGGATGACGAGCTGTACGCACGCCGGCGGCCCGAGACCGTCACCGTCGAGGCGCGCGAGCAGGACGTGCAGACGACCGGCCTGGGCGCCGGGCCGCTCCAGGTGCCCGGGATCGACGACGGGGGCCTCGGGCTGACGCTGTCCGCGCCACGGACGACAGTGAAGAGCGACGGGCTGCCGCACCGCGTGCCGGTCGGAGGGTTCACGGCCCCCGCCCAGCTGTCGCTCGTCGCGATCCCGCTGAGGTCGCCGTGGGTTCACCTGCGCGCGCGGATCGTGAACGTGTCCCAGGCGCCGCTGCTCGCCGGGCCCGTCGACCTGGTGATGTCCTCGGGCTACGTCGGGCGCGCCGAGATCGGCTTCGTCGCGCCGGGGGAGAAGTTCTATCTGGGCTTCGGGCCGGAGTCGGAGCTCCGCGTCCACCGCACGGAGACGCGCGAGCGCGACGAGGCTGGCCTGCTCGGCGGGTGGAACGTGCAGACCGTGCGGGTCGCCGTGCGCGTGTCGAACCTCGGCACCGAGCGCCGGCAGATCGATGTCACCGAGCGCATCCCGATCTCCGAGGTCGAACAGGTCGACGTGCAGGTCTCGTCGCCGGATGCCTACTTGCTCGGCACCGACGAGCAGCCCGGCGGGGAGGAGATCACCCAGGTCACCGCGCGCGCGCTCGACGATCGCGGGCTCGTGACCTGGGGCGTCGAGCTGCCGCCGCTCGGCCGCCGCGCGGTCACGCTCGAGTACAAGGTGCGGTCCCAGCGCGGCGTCGCGGGCGTCTGATGTCGTCGCAGTCCGAGATGTTCGCGAACCGCGTGACGAAGAACGCGCGGCACCTCGCCAAGTGGGCGAAGCGCGAGCACGTGACGTGTTACCGGGTCTACGACCGCGACATCCCCGAGCTGCCGCTGACCGTGGATCGGTACGACGACGCGCTCGTGATCAACGACTACCGCCACCAGGACGCGGCGGGCGAGCGCGGCGGGGGCGACGAGTGGCTCGAGACGATGCGCGATGCCGCGGCCGAGGCGCTCGGCGCGAGCGAGGCGTTCGTGAAGCAGCGCGAACGGCTGACGCACCGCGAGGGCGACCAGTACGAGCGGCGCGCCGAGCGCGCGCTGCGGACCGTGACCGAAGGGGGGCATCGCTTCCGCGTCGACCTCGCCGGCTACGTCGACACCGGCCTGTTCCTCGACCACCGCATCACGCGCGCACGGGCGGCGGCGGAGCAGGGCGAGACGCTGCTGAATCTGTACTCGTACACCGGCGCCTTCAGTGTCTACGGCGCCGCGGCGGGCAAGCGCACGACGACGGTGGATCTCTCGAACACGTACCTCGAGTGGGCTGCCGAGAACCTGGCGCTCAACGGGCTCACCAGCGAGATCGTGCACGCCGACGTGCGCGAGTACCTCGCCGACGCGCGCCGGGCCGGGCGGACGTGGGACGTCATCGTGTGCGATCCGCCGACGTTCTCGAACAGCAAGCGCATGGACTACGTGTGGGACGTCCAGCGAGATCACGGCGCGCTGCTCGACGACGTGCTCGCGGTGTGGTCGGGGCGCGGCGCCGTGTGGTTCTCCACGAACAAGAAGAAGTTCAAGCTCGCCTGGGAGCCGGCGCGCGGCCGCGTCGAGGACCTCACGCGCGAGACCACGCCGCCGGACTTCCGCGGCACGCCCCACCACGCTTTCCGGGTGTCGGCGCGCTAGGCGAGCGCGGCCCGGAGCACGCGCAGCACGCTGTCGGCCGCGACCTCGACGCGCGGCTTGTGCTCGATCAGCGCGACCGCGATCACCGCCATGTCGCTCGGCGACGGCGCGAGCAGCGGGCGCCGCGAGAGCGTGCGCTGGAGCCGGGTCGCGATCGACTCGGGTCGCTTCAGGTCGTCGGGGACGCCGTGGTCGCGCATCCGCGTGATGAACAGGCCGTAGCGATCGGCGTCGCCCGCGTCTCGCCACAGTAGCGGCGCCTCGTACTCGAGCCCGAGGATGTACGCATCGCGGTACTCGCCGTGCTCGACGAGCACGCCGTCGAGGAGCAGCTCCGTCCCGATGTGCGCGACCGCGCGGCGCGGACCGCGTGCACAGCCGGCGCGCTCGAGCCGCGCGTCGAGCTCGCGCATCAGGCCGGTGACCACCGGCGCGGTGTGAAACGCCGCGTCGGTGGTGTGGTGCAGGTCGATCCCGACCGCGACCTCGGCGTCGCTCGTGCCGGTGACGCGCGCGCCGCACATCGTGGTGAAGTCGGGCAGCATCGCGCCGAGCGGCAGGCCGCCCTTGCCCGCTCTCCAGCTCGCGACCGCGGCGTGACCGAAGTAGTTCACGGGTGTACTAGTCTCTCACGTGCGTGCGGTTCATCGGCCTCGATCTCGGCACCCAGAGCCTGAAGGCGGTCGTGTGCGACGAGCACCTCTCGCTTCGCGGCCAGCACGCGGTGCCCTGCGCGACCCTGCTGCCCGCTCCGGACCGCGCGGAGCAGGATCCGCGCGCGTGGGAGGCGGCGCTCGCGACGGCGATCGGGGGCGCGCTCGCGGCGGCGGGGACGCGCCCGGAGGACGTCGCGGCGATCGCGATCGTCGGCCAGCTCGACGGGTGTGTCGCGGTCGGCGATGACGGCGCACCGCTGCACCCCGCGCTGATCTGGCAGGACCGCCGCGCCACCGCGCAGGCGGCGCGCATCCCGGCCGCGGACGTGTTCGCGATCACCGGGCAGGTCGCCGACGCGAGCCACATGGCGCCGAAGATCGCGTGGCTGCGCGAGCACGGCGTGCGCGCCGCGCGCTGGCACCAGCCCGTCAGCTACCTCGTGTCGCGCCTGACCGGCGAGCACGTGCTCGATCCGGCGCTCGCGTCGACGACGATGCTGCTCGATCTCGAGACCCGCGCGTGGTCGCCGCGGTTGCTCGGCGGCTTCGCGATCGAGCCACGCGAGCTGCCGGCGGTCCGCGACGCGTGCGCCGTCGCGGGCACGCTCGGTGCCGCGGGCGCCGTGCTCACCGGGCTCCCCGCGGGAACCCCGGTCGCGGTCGGCACCGGCGACGACTTCGCGAACGTCCTCGGCGCGGGTGTCACGCAGGCGGGCACGCTGGTGTGTGCGATCGGCACCGCCGAGGTGGTCGGGGTCCTCTCCGCCGCGCCGGTGCTCGATCGCATCGGCGCCGAGCCGCTCGTCGAGACGCACCTGTTCCCGGCCGGCGGCTACTTCGTCGAGCACCCCGGCTGGATGGCGGGCGGCGCGGTCCGCTGGGGGGCGCGGATGTTCGGCAAGAACGACGCGGAGC
>JAEUJX010000686.1 GCA_016794545.1 Myxococcales bacterium | reverse complement strand
CGCGAGCGCGCTCGCGCCCTGCCCCGCGAACGTCGCGAAGTTGATCACCTTGCCGAGCTGCCGCTCGTCGGGCGTGATCGCCTCGATCGGCTTCTCGAGCACCGCGCTCGCGGTGAGCAGGTGCATGTCGGCGCGCGCGCGCAGCGGCTCGACGAGCGCGGGATCCCTGGTCAGGTTCGCGAGCACGTAGAGGCCGAGCTGGTGGAAGTCGACCGACAGGAGCACCTTGCCCGGCGCCGCGACGAACGCGCGGCGGATCATCGCCATCTCCGGGGTGCGGCCGGGCACCCGTCCGAGGTCGGGATTGGTGTTGACGAGGTGCCCGTTGAACGACCGGGCCGGGTGGAAGCGCGAGTGGACGCGGCCATCGACGTCGATGCACTTCCGGAGCGCGACGATCCACGAGTCGCGCATGCGGCGGAGCAGGCGCCAGCGGATCACGAGCGGCACGATCGGGTGCGCGTGCTCGATCTTCTCGAGCGCCTCGGTCGCCGTGCTCCAGCCGGTCTTCGTGTGGCTGGCGACCGGCAGCTTCAGCTCCTCGAACAGGACGCTGCCGAGCTGCTTCGTCGAGTTGATGTTGAACGAGTGACCGGCGAGCGCCTCGATCTGCGCCGCGAGCTCGTCCTCGAACCCCGCGAACGCCTGCTCCGCGCGCCCGAGCTCGTCGGGATCGACGACGAGGCCGGCGAGCTCCATGCGCACGCACACCTCGGACAGCGCGAGGTACTCGTCGAGGAGCGCGCGCTCGAGCTCCGGCGAGAGCTTCGCCCAGATCTGTGCCGACGCATCGGCCGCAGCGCCGGCCGCGTCCGCCGCGCGCTCGACCGGCAGCGCTCCCCACGCCTTGCGCTTCTGCCCGGCGCCGCGGACGGCGTCCTCGTCGGGCAGCGCGCGCCCGAGCACGTGCTTCGCGACGACGCCGAGATCGTGCGGCGCCCAGTTGCTCGGGTTCGTCAGGTGCGACGCGCACGCCGAGTCGCCGACCACGCCCGCCAGCGTGATGCCGGCGAGCCGCAAGGCGACGATCGTCGCGACGAGGTCGTGGCCTTGCTTCGGCGCCGCCGCGTCCTCGAGCCACGCCACGAGCGCGGGCCAGCCGGGGCTACCGGCGGGCACGTACGCCGCCGTGCCGTCGCCGGTGCCGAGCGCGATCCCCGCGATGGCCTGGCGCCAGATCACGGGATCCTCGAGCAGCGCGTGCAACGTGATCGTGCCGGTGCGGCCGGTCACCGCCCGCACCGCCTCGGCGGTCTCGCACAGCTCGACCTTCACACCCGCACCGTCGGAGACCAGCAGCTCGGCGAACCCTAGCCGGTCGAACGCGGCGTTCAGCGCCGCCGCCGATGGCGGCACGTAGGCGAGCGCGTCGAGCGGCACCGGCAGCGCGCGCGCCGTATCGAGCTTGCCGCGCGCGAGCTCGATCGGGACCTTCGCGAGCTCGGCGCGCAGCGCATTGCCGGTGCGGCCCTTGATCTCGTCGAGGTGCGCGAGCGCCTCGGCGACCGTGCCGTACTGCTCGAGCAGGCCGGTCGCGCCCTTCGCGCCGATGCCGGCGATCCCCGGCATCGCGTCCTCGTCCCCGACCAGCGCGAGCCACTCCGAGACCTGCTGGGCCGGCACCCCGAACCGCTTCATCACGATCTCGGCGGTGTAGCGGGTGTCCTTGTTCGCGTCGTACCACCACAGCCGATCGTTCACGAGCTGCGCGTAGCGCTTGTCGACCCCGACGACGATCGCGTCGTCCCCGCGCTCGAGCGCCGCGCGCGCGTACGACGCGACCGCGTGGACCTCGCCCTCGGCCTCGACGACGTGGAGGCCGAGCGTGCGCAGGAGGTCGGGTAGCGGGGCGCGCTGCGCCCGCAGGATCTCCGGCCACGCCGCCGGAGGATCCCCCGCCTCGACGACGGCGACCGCGCGTGCGGGGGTCTTGAACGTCATCACGCGCTGGATCGCGCGCGCCACCGCGAACAGGCCATTGACCGGCTCCCCGCCGCGCCCCTTGCGATCCGTGGGGACGAGCAAGAAGCCGCGGGCGAGCAGGTTCGTCGCGCTCGCGATCAGGGTCCGCTCGGCCATCGCGGGCGAATGTGTCACAGACCGTGCCAGTTCGAGCCAGTTCAGCGCCTCCGCACGTGGGCGTTGACAGGCCGCGCATCGCGCTGTATATAACTTATAGGTTATATGACCGCACGGTTTTCGACATGAGCGCCGCCACTCGCCTCGACGCGACGTTCTCCGCGCTCGCCGATCCGACGAGGCGCGCGATCCTCGCCCGCCTCGCGAAGGGCGAGGCGTCGGTGCTCGAGCTCGCGGAGCCGTTCGACATGACCCAGCCGGCGATCTCGAAGCACCTGAAGGTGCTCGAGCGCGCGGGCCTGATCGCGCGCGGCCGCGATGGCCAGCGCCGCCCCTGCCGGCTCGTCGCGACCCCGCTGCGCGACGTGACCACGTACCTCGAGCGCTATCGCCAGTTCTGGGAGGAGAGCTTCGACGCGCTCGACGACGTCCTCGCCGACCTCAAGAAGAAGCACAGGAAGGAGACGCCATGACCAAGCTGACCGTCACGATGCCGAGCGACACCGAGATCCGCATGGAGCGCACGTTCGACGCGCCGAAGCGGCTGTTGATCGAGGCCATGAGCACGCCCGAGCTGATCGCTCGCTGGCTCGGAGGCAAGCGCGGCACCGTCAAGGTCGCGGCTTTCGACTACCGCGTCGGCGGCGCGTACCGCTACGAGTTCAAGACGCACGAGGGGTACGAGTTCAGCTTCTCGGGGACGTTCGAGACGATCAGCGACGACACGATCGTGTACACCGAGGCGTTCAACGACATGCCCGGCCCCGCGATCGTGACGACCACCTACCGCGAGGCCGGCGGCATCACCACGATGACCGTCACCTCCAGGTTCCCGTCCAAGGAGGTCCGGGACATGGTCGCCGGGACGGGCATGGCCGAGGGCGCGGGCGAGAGCTACGACCTGCTCGCCGATCTGGTGCGCGGCATGAAGTGATGCGACTGTCGGGCTGACAGCCCCGTCTGGATCGGGGATGCAACCCACGCCCGACGGACCCGTGCAGCCCTACCCTCCTTCCGCCCCGCCCGCGCTGTTCCCGTACCCGCTCGCGATCCAGCTCAAGATGAGCCGGTTCTACGGGCACCTGTTCCTCGCCGCGAACCGCCTGTACTTCGTGTGCGACAAGGCCGGCAGTGCGTGGGGCCAGGCGATCGGCATGGGCCTCGGTGGTGCGATCGGCGGCGCGATCGCGGGTCTCGCGACGCCCGGGCCCGGCCAGTCGCCCGGCATGGTCGACGAGATGACCGTCTACAACGCGGCGTCGTCGCGCGAGGGCTCGCTGATCATGGAGGCGCGCGACATCTCGATGATCAAGCACACGATCTTCTGGCGCCTCATCAAGTGGCAGGGCAAGACGATCGGCCTGCCGCAGGGCATGGACAAGGAGCTGCGCGTGGCGATCGGCCACTGGGCGCGCCACCACAACGTGAAGACCAAGGGCGGCTTCGGCCCGTAGCTGCGATTTCTTTCGACACGCGGCTCGCAAGCGGTAGCTTGCTACCCACTCGCATGTCGAAGCTCGTCGATCGCAGACAGGTGCTGCGCGGCCTCGGTGCCGGGCTGCTCGTCGCTTGCACGGGCTCGGACTCGAGGGTCGACAGCGGGCCCGGCGCCGACGTGCCGACCGCGGGTCCATGGGCGACGGGCGGCACCGCCGCCATGACCGGCAAGTCGAGCTATCCCGATCCGTTCGCCGCCACGGCCACGAGCTGCATGATCGTCAGCAGCTCCACCGCGGGCCCGTGCACGACCGCTTCGGACCTCGACCGCGAGGACATCTCCGAGGGCTGGAGGGGCCTCCCGATGCGCCTCGGGCTGCGCATCGTCGACACGGCGTGCAACCCGATCGCCGGCGCGCTCGTGAAGATCTGGCACACCAACATCGAGGGCAGCTACTCGGGACAGACGCCGAACAACGCAATGTGCCTGCTCGACCAGGGCTACTCGTCGCAGGACTTCATGCGCGGCGTCCGCACGACGAATGCCGACGGCATCGTCTACTTCGACACCTGCTTCCCGGGCTGGTACAGCGGCCGCGCGATCCACATCCACGTCCAGGTCTCGAGCGGCGCCACGACGTACAGGACGAGCCAGCTGTTCTTCGCCGAGGAGCTGGTGGCCGACGTCTTCGCGAATCACGCCGAGTACAAGGTCTTCGGTCAGCCCAACCGGTCACTCGCGAGCGATGGCGTCGCCGCGGGCATCTCGAGCGCAGACCTCGGCGACCTGCTCGTCGAGTGGGCGCGGATGAGCGACGGCGCCCTGCTCGCGTCGAAGACCATCGCCGTGACGACCTAGCCGTACTCGCAGCCGACCGTGCCGACGAGCGCCGCGTTCGCGCGGAACAGCTGGTAGCGGCCGAGGCTCTCCACGATCACCTCGGCGATGCCGTCGCCGTCGAGATCGAACGCACCGGCCACGCCGAGGCCGGGCTTCTCGCCCGGCCGCAGCGGCCGCTTGCCGGGGGACGGCGGATACTTCTTCGCGATCGCGTCGATGGCCTCCTGGCTCGCCTCCGCATCGGCGACGCCGTGCGCGACGACGAACGCGCCGGGATACCGCTCCTCCGGTAGCCCCGACAGCACGACGTACGGCTCGCGCGCGTTGCCCTCCGGGCACGTGGTCCCTCGCCCCGCGCCCGTGATCTTCACCGCCGTGCGCGCGCTCTCGCCGATCAGCTCGAGCGTCTGCTGCTTCTTCAGCAGCGCCGCGCATGGCTTCGGACCGAGAAGCACCGGCTTGCCTCGCTTCGGCACGCTCGCGCAGCCGAGCACGTACGCGTGCGGCTGCTCGGTCCCGTGCACGACGAGCACCGGATACACGCCCGGTGCGCGCGGTTCGGCTCCCCCACGAGCCGCGAGCACCATCACGAGGACTCCAGCTCCCACCAGGCGCATGATCCGAGGATAGCGCGTCCGCGCTAGTGCCCGAGTGCCGTCGGTTCGGTAGTGTCGGCCGATGGGTGAGCTACGCGGACCGCGTGGTGGGATCGGGTACGAGCGCGATGACCTCGGGTTTCCGTCGATCGAGGCACGCGACCTGGACGAAGCAACGTGGGCCCGCGGATGGTTTCACGCGTACGACCGGCTCGTGCAGGTGCAGTTGATGCTCGCGATCGGCCGCGGTCGCGCGTGTGCGCTGCTCGGCGACACTCCACAGGCTCGCTACATCGATCGCATGACACGCGTCCATCGGTTCACCGATGACCTCGACGCGGAGGCCGCGAAGCTCTCGCCGGGGATGAGACAGCTGCTGGATACGTACGCAACTGGCTTCAACGCGGGCGCGGCTGCGCGTGGCTGGCCGATGCTGCTTCGCGCGGTCGGCATCAAACCGCAGCCGTACCGCGCGCAGGACCTGCTGCTCATCTACAAGGTAGCCGCCTGGTTCGGTCTCAATCAGCTGATCGAGATGGCGACGATGATCACGAGCGAGCTCGTCGCCATGGGCGCACCGGCGCGCGGTATCGGCGTGCTGCTCGGTGACGCGGTGACCGCCGACGAGATCGCTGCGGCCCCGCGGGCGGACTGGCCCCCAGACCTGTCGGCGTTCCGCCCCACCGGCGTACGCGGATCGAACGGCATCGCGATCGCCGGCTCTCGCTCCGCGAGCGGCGGCGCGCTGCTGGCAGCGGATCCCCACATGGAGATCGCGCGCATCCCGCCGGTGCTGTACGCGATGCACGCGACCTACGGCAGTAGCAACTACATCCAGGGCCTGTACATACCGGGCTTCTGGAACCCGAGCTTCGGCCGCACGCCACACATCGCGTGGACTTACACCTACGGGCACGTGCAGAGCGTCGACCAGCGCGTCGTGCGCTGCCGCAAGGGAGAGATGCACGACGGTGCATC
>JAEUJX010000681.1 GCA_016794545.1 Myxococcales bacterium | reverse complement strand
GGTTGGCTCGGAGAGCTCGTCGGCCTACGGCTCGTCCGGCATCGGCTCGCGCAGCTCGTCGGTCGGCTCCTCGGGCATCGGCTCCTCGGGCATCGGCTCCTCGGGCATCGGCTCCTCGGGCATCGGCTCCTCGGGCATCGGCGGCACCGGCCGCCGCGGGCACTAAACGACGACACCACGGCGCGAGCCGGCCCTGCCCGGCTCGCGCCGCGACGCCGCGTCGGTTCCCCGGCGCGCGTCGATGGCGCACGACGCGCGTGGGCGCACGCGCGTGTCTCGCACCGCCTCGCCGTGCTCAGTGCGGCATCGAGCGCGCCGCATTCTCTGCGCGCTTCGCCGCGTTCTTGATCTTCGGGCTCTTGATGCCATCTGCTCCCGCAGCGTCATCCGCCTCCTCGGCGCGTGCCCGCAGGTACCGCACGAGGTACACGCCACCGACGACCGCCCCGCCGATCAGGACGAGCCCGATGATCCCGCGCTTCGGGCCTACCCGCTTCGCGAGGTCCGCCGTGCCCTCGCCGACGAAGCGCGCGGCGTCCGCCGTCTTGCCGCCCACGAACTTCGCGGCATCCGACGTCTTGCCGCCCATGAACTTCGCGGCGTCCGACGTCTTGCCGCCCATGAACTTCGCGGCGTCCGCGCAGGCACTACCGATGTTCGATGCCAGGTCTCTTGCGAATTCCATCATGCAGACGCGTCGGTGCATTCACCGTGCCCGCCGTGCCGGCGCGCGCTCGGGAATTCCCGCACGGTTTGCGTTGCCGTATCGCCTCGGTTCGCGCGCACAGGGGCCGGCTCGGCGTACCGCCGATGCCGACGCCGACCCCGACGCCGACGCCGACGCCGACGCCGACGCCGCGCGAAACGCGTTGGCTCCGTGCCGGCACGGCCGCGGCGATGACGAGCTGCACGGGCGGCACGCCGCAGCACGAGGCCGTGCTCGCGCGTGCGCGGCTCCCGACCACGGACGCTGGAGGGAGCGCTCTCCGGCTTCTCCGGTGCCGGGGCCCGTGGGTGGGTCTCATGCCCCCGCGAGAGAAGCGCGCCGCGCGCATGCGGACCGCTGCAGAGCCCGCGCTCCTCATCCCAGCGCGCGTCACGCTTCTCTCGCTGTTCGGGGCATGACCCACCCACAGTCCCCCGTCACCTTCGAAGCCTACGATCGCTCCCTCCAGCTGCTCTCGTGCCTCGTGCCCGTGGTCGCGAAGCTGCGCACGCAGGATCCCGACCTCGTCAAGCAGCTGCGGCGCGCCGCCCTGAGCGTGCAGCTCAACATCGCCGAGGCCAACGGCCGCGCCGGCAAGGACCGGCGCCACCTGTTCCGCGTCGCGTACGCGAGCGCCGGCGAGGTCGCCGCCGCGCTCGATGGCGCCGTCGCCTTCGCGCTCGTGCCGCGCGCGCTCGTCGCGCCCGCGCTCGAGCTCGTCGATCGCGTCCGCGCGATGACGTACCGCCTCGCCACGCGGTGAGCCCGCACGGGCCACGCGGCCCCCACCGCGGGCGTCCAATCACCGGATCACCGACGCCGACGCCGACACCGATCACCGGATCACCGACGCCGAACCCGAACCCGACTCCGACGCCGATCACCGGATCACCGACACCGACGCCGACGCGGATCACCGACACCGACGCCGACGCGGATCACCGGATCACCGACACCGACACCGACGCCGACGCCGACGCCGACGCCGACGCCGACGCCGACGCCGACGCCGACGCCGACGCGAAAATGATGTCCGACCTCATTACCGCGGCGGGCAGGTTCTGGCGGTCGGATGTAACGATGACCGCCGGACGCGCCCGTCGCGAATCGATGCCGACTCCCCCCTCCGACCCGGTGTCGACCGCCGACCCCTCGTTAGGCCGTAGGGACGACGTGCTGATCGATGCGTCGCGCGTCGCGATGAGGTGCGAGCGCGATCGGGCGATCACCCGTCAACCCGCGGCGCGCCCGCCCGAAGGCTGCCCCTGCCGCGCGCAGTTCCGCAGCGGGCACGTCGGCGAGTCGTCCCGCACGACCGGTCACCCGCGAGGACTGTCTGAGCACGGCGGGGGCAGCCGCAGGGCGAGGCAGCCGCGGGTGCGCGTGCTCGCGCCGGAGCGGGAGGCCACGCGCGGCCCGGTCACCGCGCGGAACGGGAGGCGCGAGATCCGCGCGGACGCGTCGCGCGCCTTACAGCGCGAGAGGCGTCACACGTCGGCGGGGAAGCGATCAGGCCGACGCCGACGCCGTGGACG
>JAEUJX010000646.1 GCA_016794545.1 Myxococcales bacterium | reverse complement strand
CGAGCCCGCACGGCCGCAGCCCGCCGCGACCGGCGCCGAGGACGTGCAGCCGGCGGCGGCGAGCAGCACCGCGCCGCTGAAGCCCGCGAAGCCCGCGGCGAAGCCGGTCGCCGCGTCGGGCCCGCAGCAGTTCTGTCAGTGCGTGCCGACCAGCGCGCCCGACAACTACGGCCTGTGCCCGTCGGCGGGTCCCCCGAGGTGCCGCTGCGATGGTCCCGGCGGAACCACGCTGTGCCCCGAGGAGCTCCGGAACCGCTCGTCGTGCCAGACCTACCGCGGCGAGAAGTCGTGCATCAAGATCGACGAGCTCGAGTGCCCGAACAAGAGCTTCATGGAATTCCACCAGCCGGGCACGCAGGGCGCACCGTGCTCCGGCTACATCTATCGGCAGTACGCGTCCGACAAGCGCGACCCGACGCTGCAGACCGGACACTTCACGTGTGACGTGTGTCCGGGCGTCAAGCTCGACGCGTTCCGCGGCCGGCCCGGCGATCCGTGCACCGGCTATTACTGGCGGACCGGCGAGCAGAAGTCCGGCAGGCTCGCGCACTGCGGCGATCGGTCGTAAGGTCGCCGCGTGGCCCTGCCCGCGACGCTCCGCCGGTTCTCGATCACGCTCGCCGACTCCGACCGCGAGGTCTACGAGCAGCTCGACTGGCGCGTGCCGCAGCACCCCTCGGAGAGCGAGCGCTACCTGGTCGCGCGGCTCCTCGCGCGCGCGCTCGAGCACGCCGAGGGCGTCGAGTTCTCGAAGGGCGGCGTCTCGGATGACGAGGAGCCCGCGATCATCCAGCGCGATCTGACCGGCGTCCTGAAGGCGTGGATCGAGGTCGGCGCTCCCTCGCCCGATCGCCTGCACAAGGCGAGCAAGGCGGCGCCCCGCGTCGTGGTGTACGCGTGGAAGAACGTGCCGCAGCTCGCCGCCGACATCGCCGAGCGCAAGATCCACCGCGCCGACGATCTCGTGATCCGCGCCCTGCCCCCCGACCTGCTCGACCGGGTCGCCGCCACGCTCGATCGCAACAACACGTGGGAGCTCGCGGTGTCCGGCGGGCAGATCTACCTGACGATCGGCGGCGCGCTGTTCGAGGGCGCGGTCGAGCCGATCTCGCTCCCGTGATCCGGATTCCGGCCGGACGTCCGCCTGTCAGACGGATCCCGTACACCTGCTCGGTGCGGATCTACTTCGTCGGCAGTCACGCGACCGGAAAGACCACCCTCTGCCGCTACGTCAGCCGCCGCTACCAGCTGCCGATGATCAGCGAGGTCGCCCGCGCCGTGCTCGCCGAGATGGAGACCGGGCTCGACGCGTTGCGCACCGACATGGACCTCGTCGCCGAGTACCAGGAGCGCGTGTTCGCCCGGCAGGTCGCCGTCGAGAAGCTCCACGCCGGCAAGTTCGTGTCCGACCGCGCGTTCGACAACCTCGCCTACGTGGCCGAGCACACGACCAACGCCGCGGCGATGATGAACGACCAGCGGTTCCGCGACTACATGAAGTGGGTCAGCGACGGCGTCGTGTTCTTCGTACGTCCCCACCAGTCGCTGCTGAAGGACGACGGGGTGCGCGCCGGGGTCTCGTGGGACTCGGTGCTCCGGATCGACGGCATGGTGAAGCTGATGCTCGAGCAGCACCGGATCAGCTACTTGCCGCTCGAGAGCGTCTCCATGCAGGAGCGCGTGCGCGCCGTCGAGTTCGTCCTCTCGCGCTGCGGCCTGAGCGCCGTCGCGTCCGAGTCCGCCTCGGCCGCGCGCCCCCGGACACGCGCGCAGACGATCCCCCCCGTTCCCGCCACCCCCGACATCCTGAAGGCCAGCATCGAGTCGTGGCCGTACGCGATGGTGGACGGCGGCGACCACGAGGCCTGAGCGGTTCCCGCACACGTCCGGATCGCCACTGGCAACAGAAGTTGCCGTTGCGGGCACGCGCGGAGACGCGCTATACCGACGAGAAGCCCGTGCAGTACAGCCTTCGTAGCCGCCGCCGACTTCGCCCCGCGACGGGCGAGCTGCTCCCGCAGCAGGTCACGGCCGCGCGTGCACGAACGAAGGACGCGCCCGCGCCCGCCCCGGTTCTCGCCGAGGGCACCGGTGCCACCCGGAACGTGCTGCTCGATCGCCCGGTGATCGAGCGCGTGCTGCCGCGCGCCAGGCGCGACAGCTGGCAGCGCTGAGCGCCCCGTCCCGGCCGGCCGGTCCGATCTCGTACCCCTGTGATAGGGGTGGAGCGTGGATGCAGTCTCGGTCCTGTCCGGCGTCTTCGGCTTCCGCGAGTTCCGCGGCGGGCAGCGCGCCGCCGTCGAGGCGGTGCTCGAGGGCAAGGACGCGGTCGTGCTGCTGCCGACCGGCGCCGGGAAGTCGCTGTGCTACCAGGTGCCCGCCGTCGCGCTCGCGCGCCGCGGGCTCGGGACGACGATCGTCGTCTCGCCCCTGATCGCGCTGATGATCGATCAGGTCGCGGGGCTCACCGCGCGCGGGATCGCGGCGGCCGCGCTGCACAGCCACCAGGACGACGACGAGCAGCGCGCCGTGATCGACCAGCTCCTGCGCGGTCAGCTCGCCGTGCTGTACGTCTCGCCGGAGCGCGCGGTCAAGGAGTCGTTCCAGCGGCTCCTGCGGCGCACGCGGATCGCGCTGTTCGCGATCGACGAGGCGCACTGCGTGAGCGAGTGGGGCCACGACTTCCGGCCCGAGTACATGCAGCTGCGCGCGCTGCGCGACGTGGTCGACGTCCCGACCATCGCGTTGACCGCGACCGCGACGCCGCGGGTGCTCGCCGAGATCGCCGCGTCGCTGCACCTGCGCGCGCCCGCGACCGTGCGCGGGGACTTCCGCCGCCCGAACCTCGCCTTCGAGGTGCAGCACCTGCGCGGCGACGAGGCGCGCTTCGCGGCGACGATCGAGGCGCTCGAAGGCGCCGGCCTGCGCGCGACCGGCGGCGGCCGCGCGATCGTCTACTGCGCGACGCGCAAGAAGACCGAGGCCGTCGCCGAGCGGCTGAAGCAGGCGGGCTTCGCCGCCGCGCACTACCACGCCGGGCGCACGGCGCTCGCGCGCGATCGGGCGCAGCGCGGCTTCTCGTCGAGCCGCACCCGCGTCCTGGTGGCCACGAGCGCGTTCGGGATGGGCGTCGACTATCCCGACGTGCGCGTGATCGTCCACTTCCAGGCGCCGGGCAGCCTCGAGGCCTACTACCAGGAGGCGGGCCGGGCGAGCCGCGATGGCGCCGCCGGGCGCTGCGTCCTCCTGTTCGGCGCCGCGGACCTCGTCACCCAGCGGCGCCTGGCCGAGCGCGGTGGCACCGGCGCACGCCGCGAGGACGCGCTCGCGTCGATCGAGCGCTACGCGAGCGCGGCGCGCTGCCGGCAGCAGCTCCTGTGCGCGCACTTCACCGGCACGGACGATCACCCCGCGTGCGGCACCTGCGATGCGTGCGTCGATCCGGCCGCCGTCCGCACGCGCCGGATCGAGGCGCGCGAGACCCCGACGCCGGCCCGCGCGACGCTCTCGTCCTCGCAGCAGCAGCTGATCCTCGACGCGGTCGCGGCGCTGCGCCGGCCGATCGGCAAGCTGAACCTCGCGAAGGCGCTGCGCGGCAGCACGTGCAAGGCGATGCACGCGCACGGCCTCCTGCACCTGCCGCAGCACGGCGCCCTGCGCGACACGGGCGAGGCCGAGCTGGTCGCGCAGATCGAGCAGCTGATCGCGGAGAAGCGGCTCGCCCGCCGCGGCAGGAAGTACCCGACGGTGAGCCTGCCCGGCCCGCGCTCGGCGCGCCGCGGCGATCCGGTGCGCTCGCGCGGCTTCATCAAGACCTCGAACATCACGATCGAGCTCGAGACCTACCGCAAGCGCATGGCGCGCCAGCTGCGCTGGAAGGCGTACATGGTGTTCCAGCGCGGCGTGATCGCGGCGATCGATCGCGCGCGGCCGACGACGCACGAGGCGCTCGCGCGCATCCCGGGCCTCGGCCCGGCCAAGATCGCCCGGTTCGGCGATGACATCCTCGCGCTCGTCCGCCGTCACGCGCCGTGAGCCGCTCACCAGCTCGCGAGGCCGAGCCGGCGGCGCGCCGCGTCCTCGTAGAGCGCGGCGCGTAGCCACGCGCGCGCGAAGCTCGCGCGATCGAGCGCGCGGCGCGCACCGCTCATCGTGCGGTCGGCGTCGTGCGCGAGCGCGGCGAGGTCGCGCATCGCCTCGGCCGCGCCGCGCAGCGCGCGCGCGGAGAACGCCGAGGCCTCGCGCTCGAGCTCGGCGAGCGCGTGGATCGGCAGCGTGCCCGCCCCGCCCTGCACCACGCGCTCGACCCGCCGCCGCAGCGGCGCGAGCAGCTCGTCGGCCGGGCCCGACATCGCTGCGGGCGCGACGGTGATCTCGCGCGCGGTGTCGCCGATCGCCGGCAGCGCGAGGCGGTCGTAGTGGAGGTTCGCGCGGCCGGACCAGCCGCCGGCGAGCACGAGGCGGGTCTCGCCGGCGGCCGGCGC